>JAHJIN010000616.1 GCA_018823415.1 Chloroflexota bacterium
CGGTCACGATGAGCAGGGGAAACGGGTAGCAGTACAGGTCGCGCACCCATTTGTCCACCAGGCGCGGCGTGGAATATTCGGCCCGTTCCACCTCTACGGCCCAGGCCATGCGGCTGGTCGGTTGCCCGGTGACCTCCACCTGTACCAACAGATCTGGCCAGGCCCGCTCGATGCCGGCCGGCGCGCCGGCAATGGGGTCGTGGTAGGGCTGGGCGCCGGGGATGGGCGCCGGGTCGGGAACGTGCCGGGGGTCCAGGATCAGGTACTGGCAGCGGGGGTGGAAGGTAGGGCCGGCCGGATCGGCGCTGCCCAGGGCCAACTGAAGCGCGCGCTCCAGCTCCACGGTCGGCTGGCCGGTGGCGGCGTCCCACCAGAAGGACGGGGCCTTTTTGGCCCGCCAGGCCGCGCTGGCCGGGCTGCCATAGTCCAGATAGTGCGCGGTCGCCTGGGCCATGTGCGCGGCGGTCAGGCTTTTCCAATCCGTGAGCAGGGTCTCGACCTGCGTGGGCGTGGCGGGCACTTGTGCCGGGAACAGGGCGCGGCAGACTGCCTGGCCCCGCTCGGTGAGTACCAGGTAGTACACCTCACGGGCATTGAGTTCGGCTGTCAGATCATAGCTGGGCTCCGCGATTTGATCGACCAGGCCCCGGGCTAACAGTTCATCGTTGACCACGCGGTTATAGGCTTTGCGTAGCCCGGCGTCGGTCTCCACGGCCTCATCGGCCAGGTCGTCGCGTTGCCGCCAGATCTCGAACACCTGTTGGCGCTCGTTCAGGCCAGTGGTCCACAACACGTGCAACACGGCCCGGGCCCGTTGGGCCTGTTTGATCGTGTCCCTTTGCAGGCGGTCCAGGGCCTCCTGCACGGCCGCCGCCTCTACCTCTGCCGGGCTGGGCGGCGGGGGCGAGGCAGCCGGGGGCGCCACATCGGCCGGCGGCGGAGACTGGGGACCCGCTGGGGCTGCCGGGGCTGGCGCTGGGGCTATCTGCTGTTGCTGCTGCCAGGTCTCGAACGCCTGGATGCAGGCATAGACCTCGTCGGACCAGCCTTGAAATGAACTCAACACCAATTCGATCAGTTCGGCGGTGGGCACGCGCCCATCATCCGGCGCGACCTCGGTTCGCCGCTGGTACTCGGCCGGGTTGATCTGCAGCAGAATGGTGATGCCCATCTGACGCAATTGCTCGATCTCGATGAGGGCTTCCCGCAGTTGTATCGCCGTGGTCAGCCGTTGGGCCCGGATCAGGGCTGGTTTGATGACGTCGTGGTAGTTACGCGATCCGGTCGGACCGGGTTGATAGTCGGTCATGGCTGTACCCGTGGTAGATTGATCGCCGCTGGCGCCACGGGCGTCGGCTGCCCCGGTGCCGGCGCGCTGGGTTGGAGGTCCTCGGCTGGGCGAAAGTCCATGGCCGCCAGCAATTGGCGCAATTGCGCGACCTCTTCTGCCACTACCGGCAGGCCCCGCTGGATGGTATCCACGTGCTCTGGACGCAGATCGCCATAGTATAGCAGGGCCTCGCTGACCAACATGCGGTCGGCTTCCAACAACTGGACCTGGCGTTCGTGAATCGCCAGGAAGCGGGCTGGGGGCGCCTGGTCTTGCAGGCGCGTCAGCTCGACGTCCATTTCCCCCACCCACTGCTCGGCCTGGGCGGCCTGGTGGAACACGCCTTGCGCCGACACGGCGCCCAGTTCTTGCACCTGGGCCAGGGCCTGATGAATGTCCGCCAGGCGCAGCAAACGGTCCTGGCAGGCCCGGATGTAGGCTTGCTCGGCCAGGATCCGGGGTTCGAGCACCACCGGCGTGCCGGCAATGTGCGGCGACAATTGCCGGCCCACGAGGATGGGCGCGCCCACCAGCAGGGCCAGCGCCAACACTCCCAGCACGAGATAGTCGATCCAATCCGGTCGCGGCATGAACCGTTTTCTCCATCGTCAACGCCTTGACAGTCCGGCCACTCGATTCCGTTCGCTTTCAGTATAGCACACCCCGGCCGGCCAAAACCCCGCAACTGTCAAGGCACCACGGGTCAGTTTTTCACTGTCAACGCCCGTCAACGGGTGTCAAGGCCCTGACAGCCGGATTTGACACGGTCGGCCTGATCTGCTATGCTGATGCTGCCGTTTACTGCGGCGAGGGGTTGGCTCTCGCCGCAGCGAGGGCGCCCCTATATCTTGTTGGAGGTGTTCTCATGAGCGGCACCATCATCTCGTTCGCGGAGGCCCGGGCCCGCAAGGGCCTGCCCGTCGTCTCCCCCACCACGGCGCATGACCGCGCCCTATGGTCGCAGTTCCAGGCCGCGAAAATGGCGGACCCGCGACTCACGGATGCGGCGGCGGCAAAGGCGGTGGCCTGGCGGCGGCGCCGGCCTCCCCAATCCCGCCGGACCGTGACCAAGGGTCAGCGAGCAACCCGCGTCATGGTCACCACGCCGGCCCCGGCGCCCGTACCACCGACTCCGGCGCCCACGATAACAGCACCACCACCGGCTCCGACGCCTGCACCACTGGCTCCGGCGCCCACGATGACAGCGCCCACACCGGCTCCTCGGAGCCGACCAACACCGCCTTCTCTGCAAAGAAAAGGCAAATCCAAAGGCTCGCAAAATCGCCGTAGTCCAGTTGACTACATCATCTCGCGGGTATTGATCATGGCCTGTACGGGAGCGGTCGGCATAGCCTTCATCATCCTGATGAACGTGCTCCATCCCTTTGGCTCGTTCTAACCCGCACCATCCCCCCTAGAAGTGGGTCCAGCACCCACTTCTTTTTTTGTCTGGCGCCAGCCACGTTTCCCACAACTGGGCATTGGCGGCCGACCCGGCTATCAACTGCGCCAGCCCCCCAGCATCCCCGGCCCGATAGCGAAGCAGGCCTTGTCGCATGGCCCGAATGGCTGCCTGTTGCTGCGCCCCCCACTCGTCATCAGCGGCCCCGGCCAGCGCCTGGTCGAGTTCGTCCAATTGTTGGCTGATGGTGGCTAACGCGGCCTGGCGGCCAGAGGGCGTCAGCTGCGCCCAGTATATGGCCAGCAGGCCGGCCCAGCCGGCGGCCTGGCGGTTGGCGTTTCGTACCTGGATACTGACCGAGGGTTGCGCCGTTGGCGTTAGCCGCGTGGCGAGCGCTGTCGCTATTGGCAGCGCGGTGCGCGTTCCTACCGGGCCCATTATCACCCTGAGGCTGGTGATCATGCCCAGCGTACCCCGCCAGCACCAGAATGAGCAAGCATAGATTACCAGAACGGCTCATACTAGCCCTCAAACCAGCTTCTTTTCCCGCGACGCAACCTTTTCCCCCTCGACGCAACCGAATTGTCTCGCTCAACCCATCAATATAGCAGCCGGGCGTGAGGAAATAGAAGGAATCGAGTCCTCAACCCAAGGACACGAGGCTCTCAAGTGTGCCAATTCGCCCTGGAC
>JAHJIN010000617.1 GCA_018823415.1 Chloroflexota bacterium
ATCACAACGAGGTGAGACTATGCAAGTGTTACAGTTTGACCCGGCGCGCTGCATCGGCGCGCGGGAATGCGAGCGAGAATGCTCGCGCACGTGGTTCAAGGAGGAGAACCGCGCCAAGTCGGCCATTCAGATCACCGAGGGGCCAGACGGCTATACGATGGTCGCCTGCACCCAGTGCGGTGAGTGCATCGACGTGTGCCCCACGATGGCGATCCGGCGAGACCGGCGGGGCATCGTCCGCATCGACAAAAAGCTCTGTGTGGGCTGCCTGTCGTGCGTGGGGTTTTGCCCGTACCTGGCCATGTTCTTTCACCCGGACTATGTGGAGCCGTTCAAGTGCATCTCTTGTGGCAAATGCGTCAAGACGTGTCCCGCCGGCGCGCTGGAGATCGTGGACCTGCCGGACGCGCCCCTGACCGAGACGGAGAGACGGCTGCAAGAGGAGCAGCAAGCGAGGGCCGAAGCATGAGCGAAAAGGGTGTCGAAAAGATGAAAGCAGCGCACAAGGTATTGGCTGAATTCCGCTACGAGCGGCCCCCGGTGCAGGGCGGCTATGCCGGGCAGACGCTATACGTGAACGTGGGTGACGCGGTGGACCCGGCCACCGTCGTCATCGCCGCCCGGCCGGTGGACGAGCGCATGAAGCACACCTTCACCGGCGGGCGCGGGTTCGACCTGTGGTTGCTGTGGCAGGCCGTCACCGGTGACACGAAATGGGACAGCCCGGAGAATGAGGTGGTCATCTCCACCGGGCCGCTGGGCGGCACCACCACGTATCCGGGGGCCGGCAAGTCCATTGCCGTGGCCATCTCGCCACTCACCGGCATCCCGGTAGACAGCAACGTGGGCGGCTATTTTGGCCCGTTGCTCAAGTTCGCCGGCTGGGACGCCATCGAGGTCCAGGGCATCGCCGACGAGGAAGTTATCGTCTTTGTGGATGGTGACGAAAATATAGTGCGAATCATCGCTGCACCGGAGGAAGCCATCGATTCCTACCGGCTGCCAGAACAGATCCTGACCGAGTTTGGCGGGGAATCGCCAGCGGAAAAACGCGCCGTGTCTTCGGTCACGGCCGGGCCGGGGGCAGGGCATACCCTCATCGGCTGCCTCAACTTTTCCTTCTACGACGTGCGGCGCGGTTTCCCCCGGCTCAAGCAGGCCGGGCGCGGCGGTATCGGCACGGTGCTGCGCCACAAGCGCGTCAAGGCCCTGGTGGTGAAACACACCGGCGTGCGCGGCGATTCCAATGCGCCGGCTGATTGGGAACGCATCGGCCGCGTGGGCAGCAAAATGCACCAGGAAATCCACGACCGCGACGGCATCATGTTTGACATGCGCGGCGACGGCACCACGCACCTCACCAAGATCATGAACGATTATGATATCTTGCCGGTGCACAATTTCCAGTATGGCGGGCACCCAGAAACCCCGGGCATCTATCACACCGAATTCCGCAAGTATTTCAACGTGGGCATCCCGGATGGCTGCTGGTATGGCTGCACGATGGCCTGCGCCAAGTGCGTGGAGCGGTTTGAGCTATACACCGGGCCGCTGGCTGGGCAAACGGTGCCGGTGGACGGCCCCGAGTACGAGACGGTGGCCGGCATCGGGGCCAACTGTGGCATCTGGGACGCCCACGCCGTGCTGGAGGCCAATTTCTACTGCGATATGTATGGCGTTGATACTATCTCGTTCGGTACGGCCACGGCCTTTGTCATGGAATGCTACGAAGCCGGCATCCTGAACCCGGAGCGCACCGGCGGCCTGGAACTGCACTTTGGCAACGCCGACGCCATGCTGGAACTCTTGCACCAGATGGGCCGGGGCGAAGGGTTCGGCCTGGTGGTGGGGCAGGGCATCCGGCGCATGAAGGCCACCTTTGCCGAGCGTTATGGCACCGACCCGGGGTTCCTCCAGGACATTGGCATGGAGTGCAAGGGCCTGGAATATTCGGAATACGTGAGCAAAGAAAGCCTGGCGCAACAGGGTGGCTATGGCATGGCGAACAAGGGCCCCCAGCACGACGAGGCCTGGCTCATCTTTATGGACGCGGTGAACAACCAGATCCCCACCTTTGAGGACAAGGCCGAGGCGCTGCACTATTTCCCCATGTGGCGCACCTGGTTCGGGCTGAATGGGCTGTGCAAGCTGCCCTGGAATGACGTGGAGCCGGCCGACAACAAGACGGCCTACCGGCCAGAGGAGGCGGCCAAGGTGCCAGAGCACGTGCAGAACTATGTGGACCTGTTCGTGGGCGTGACGGGCCGGGAGGATGTGCGCGAGCCGGCCGACCTCATCCGCATGTCTGAAAAGGTCTACAACTTTCAACGGGTGTTCAATTTGAAGATGGGGCAGGGCACCCGGGAACACGACGCCATCCCGTATCGGTCGGCTGGGCCGGTGACAGCGGCAGAATACGAGAGTCGCGCCGAGCGCTACGACAAGCAATTGCGTGACTTGGTAGGGCTCGACCCGGCGGGCCAGACCACCGAGGCCAAGATGGCGGCACTCCGGGCCCATCGCGAGGCGCAGTACGAAAAACTGCTGGACGCCGTGTATGCGCGGCGAGGCTGGACGCCGGATGGCATTCCCACGCTGGATACCCTCCGTGCGCTAGAGATCGACTTCCCAGACGTGGTGGAGCTAGTCCGAAGTCGGACAGTCGCATAGTTTGATAAGTCAAGACCGCGCTCTGTTGTGCGAAGGGGAGGGTGGGGACATGAGATACTGGCTTACAACAAAGTGGGCACCTCTAGAGAACAAGCCCGGGGAGAAACCTAGCGACATCTGGATTGCGGACGGTCGTGAGGCTGCTGGGAGCGCGATCAGGGAAGGCGACTTGGTGCTCATCTATCAAACCAAGTCAGGGCCAACGGAACTGCACCGGAATCCCGATGGTGTCAAATGCCCGGTCAGAAGGATCGGTGGCAAGGAAGGGATTATAGCGATAGCGCGAGTCAAGGGATGCTTGTGGGAAGAAACTGGCAAGAAAGAGACCGAATACGATGACCGCACCAAGCGTCGGTGGTGCTGGCATGCACCTACCAAAGAGATTACATCCGATGGATTCGTTCCTCGTGTTCAAGTCAATCGTGTGTTGGGGTACAAGCCCACCTGGTCACTTCGCGGCTTTGGCCGTCTCCATTCTGGGTTGAAAGAGATTACCAAAGAAGAATATGATGCTCTGGTCAAGATATTCAAGACCGGCCAGCGGCCAAAGTAACTTGGTCAACGACTATGATCGACGTCAACAATGGCAAAGAGCAGATTCCCTGGGTCGAGGGCATGACCGTGCGTGATGTGCTGCACGCCTGTAATTATACGTTCTCTAACCTCCTGGTCACGGTGAACGGCATGATTGTACCGCGCGAGTCCTACGAAACCTATCTGGTTCAGGACCGGGATCGCGTGCTCGCGCTGCATTTTTTTGGAGGAGGGTAGTTTACATAATGCACAATGGTACAAAACCGGCCTGACGCGCCGGTAGAAAGGAGGAGTCCCGCATTCCATTTTTCCGCTGAAACCTTCCCGGGCGATCAAGCGAGGTCGGCGGGGAAGGCAAAAATCGAGTTCGGGTTACATCATTAGGAGGGAAGGGCAAAATGAATGTTTTGACAATGTGTGTGAACGCGCTCTTTTTGCGCCCCGATGCCTACGCGCGCATGCGAGAGACAAAAAAGGCCCTGCTCACCGGCCTGATCCTGATCATCGTGCTGGCCCTGCTGATCTCGGTCCTGGCATTGGTGGGCGATGTGGTCGAGGTGGCCACCGGCCCAGACCTGGGCGCAATCAAGGACGTGGTGTGGCGCGGCATGGTCACCTCATCCTGGTGGCGACAGATCCCACCAGAAGGACGACAGCAGGCTCAGCAGATGTATGACTTGGGCTGGCAACTGTTTCCCCAGATGTTTGGCGCGCCTCAACCGGTGAACAAGGCAGTGGACCTCATCGCGCGGCCATTGATCTGGCTGGCCGACTGGCTGATCTATGGACTGATCGCCTTTGCACTGGCCAAGTTCGTGTTCAAGGGTGAGGGCAAGCTCCCGATCTTTTTGGGCGTGCTGGCCCTGGCGGCCATGCCCCAGGTGTTCGAGTTGCTACAGATCTTGCCGGCCGTCGAGATCGACGGTTTGTTGATCACCCTGTGGTCACTCTGCTGCGCGTACCTGGCAATCAAGGTATCTTTTGACCTGCCAGTGACCAAGGCGTTCTGGACCACGCTGCTGACCTGGCTTCTGGCGCTCATCCCATTTGCGCTGGTCAGCGGCTTCTTTGGGCTGATCACCAGCGGCATACAGATGGTCCTGAGCGGGCTAGGCTCATAGGAGGAGAGGACATGAACGAGTTTATCAAACTACTGTGGCGACCGCTCATTCTGGACCGCGATATGTTCGAAATGCAGCGCAAATCGCCCGATGCCTTCAAGAGGGCCTTTCTGGTGGTGGTGGTCGTGGGCCTGTTTGTAGGATTTTTCTCCGGACTGCTGATGGCCGGCAACGCCTTTTTGGCTCCTGACCCTGTCGCGGCCGAGCGGGCCGCATATGAGCAGATGCAGCCATTTCTGGAAAACATGCCCCCCGAAGTGCGCGCCTATGTGGTGGACAGCATGCGTATCGGGTTTGGCGTAGCGCGCGTGATCCAGGCCGACCGGGGCAAATACGTCACCAGCCAGGTGCTGGAAGCTGTGGGGCGGTGGTTCACGTCACCCATTGGCTATCTGGCAGCCCTCATCCCGTTCACGTTGCTGGTGCTGCTCATCGCCCGGCTCCTAGGCGGTAATGCCTCATTGTCGGGGATGCTGGGCTGCACGCTGCTGGCCGTGACCCCGCACCTGCTAGATCCCATCGGCATCCTGCTGGGGGCCATTCCATGCCTGGGCGGCTGTTTGGGCGGGCTGGTGGGCCTGATCACATTCATCTGGTCCATCGTCATCTATGTGGTGGCGGTAGCCATAGCGAATAGCTTTGGCTATGTCAAAAGCCTGGCGGCCATCCTCATCGGTCTGGCCGTGAGCGTGCTCGGTCCCACGTTGCTGCTGGCGCTGTTTGTGATCATGATGATGGTGCTGGGCACACTCGCCGGCGGCGGCAGCGCGTCCTAGCAGGGAATCACGAACCGCTCATTTCTTCTGATCTTGGGCCTGTGCTTGTTTTCTGGCAAGCACAGGCCTTTTTAGTGCGAACTTATGTGCAGAACAGTCTGATGAGTATGCCCCCTTCAACAATGTTGCATATATCATTGCGATAGGGCAGGGGATACTCGGTTTTCGGGCACAACCTGGGTGCGCGGCGGGGCAGGCAAGTACAGCCTGGGCCGGGTGAGCACGCGCCAGCCGCCCGACGGGGCAAACAGCCACACCCCGGCCGCGCCCAACCAACTGCGGTAGGGAAGTGGCAGCAGGGCCAACACAAAAAAAGCCGCGCAGGCAGACCATCAAGGAGACCAGGGCAGCGCCACAGCGCGACACAAAAGACGGACACGGCACGGCGACGCACATACCTGTGGAGACCCAGTGCGAACCTGTATCCGCGTCTCAGTAGGCTTTTGTCAGGCCCAATAGACTCATTTTCACAGCGATATTAGTTCGCACTATATATATTATGTATAGTATTATCGCCATGTTTGACATAGGGCGAACTATAGACTGTCAACCAGGGTGTGTAGCGGGCTGAGTCGGCCAAAATCCGCCGCACGCGCATGTCAGATGCGGTCTGGACGTTCTCTTCTCGCCGTGTCCGAATCAACAGCCCGATTAGCCCAATTACAGTTCCTACCAGACTGAATGGACGCTGGCGTTCGCGGCTTTGGGGCCGAACCACTGCCCTACCGCGGACCAGCGCGTTTGCGCAAGCGTTGACCAACTCGACTTGGGCGCGCGTTTTGAGTCGGCGGGCGTCTGACTCGGGCCAAGGCTACATTACATTCTGTTGTCCGTTTTAGCGTGATAAACGTTATGTCAAGTAATATCTGGTACGCAAACTAGTAATCGATACATCTCATTGCGTTTCTTGCAACATTTAATTACTATTGTGCAAAACCGGCTCCGCCACGTGACAAATCATCTGAAACGCGGTATAATGGAGCGTGATCAGACTGGATTGGGAGTGTATTCAGGAATGTCGCAACAAGCCCACGTGTTCATTGTCGATGACAGCAAACTCATTACGCAAATGGTCGAGGACCATCTGAAACAAGCCGGGTATCAGGTAGAAACGGCCATGAGTGGCCAAGAGGCGTGGGCTAAATTGCACGCTTTTCACCCGGATCTCGTCATCACCGACATTGCCATGCCCGGTCTGGATGGCATCGAGCTGGCCCGGCGCATCCGCCAGGACTCCGAGTTGGGTCACATCCCCATCATGATGCTCACCTCGAAATCCCAGATCGATGAAAAAGTAGCCGCGTTTGAAGCCGGCGCCGACGATTATTTGACCAAACCTTTTGACCCGGTGGAACTCGAGATGCGGGTACGGGCACTCTTGGCCCGGGCACGCCCGGCCAAACAAACCGCAGAAAAAGAGCCGCCTGGTCAGGTGGTCACGGTATTCAGTCTGCGAGGCGGTGTCGGTACTTCTACCCTGGCGGTAAACCTGGCCGCGGCCCTGGGCCTGCTCTGGCGCATCGAGACCACAATCGTGGACACGGACCTGGTAGCCGGGGCCGTGGCCCTGATGACCGATGTCAAACCGCAACTCACGCTGGCCGATCTGCACCAGGAAGATGCGGCAGTGATGGACCTGGATGTGCTCACGCCCTATTTGCTGCCGATGGCGCATGGCAGTCTCCGCGTGCTGGCGGCGCCCCTGGCTCCCGAAATGACCGAACTGGTCTCCATCCCCGCCACCGTCGCGGCCGTGCAGGTGCTCCGCCAATCCTTTCCTTATACTGTCATCGACACCGGCTCCAACTTTTCCGAGTTGACCCTGGCCATGCTAGACGCTGCCGACCTGATCTTGCTGGTGCTCGCCCCCGAGATAGCCTCCCTGCGCAGCACCCTGGCTATATTGGACGTGTTCCGCAACCTGGGCTATCCCCCTGAGCGCCATGCCCTGGTACTGAACGTGAACACGGCAGCCCGGCGCATGCTCTCACGCAAAGACATCGAAAGCGCGCTACCCATTCCCCTGGCCGGCATCCTTCCCTATGACGCCGACCGTGCCGTGGAGGCCATCAACAAGGGCCAGCCACTGATGCTGACCGCCCCGGATAGCCTCATTGCACAGGGCATCGCCGATCTGGCGTTTCGCGCCAGCGTGCGGGCGATGCAGAGTCGAGGCCCCAAACCGCCCACCGACCTGGCGCAGAAGATCGCGCGCCGGCTGGGTGTCAAGCTCGAGGGGGCCGGGTGAGGCACCAACCAGAGCGTGCCGACGAGCCCGAGTTGGCAGCCCTGCTGGATCACATCCAACAAGAACGGGGCCTGGATTGTCACCAGTACAAGCCGAGTTTCCTGCGGCGCCGGCTGGCCACACGGCTGCGCGCTCGCAAGGTCCAGTCCTACGCTGAATACCAGGCATTGCTGGACGAGGCCGAATATCAACAGCTTTATTCAGCGCTGACCATCAATCTGTCGTATTTTTTTCGCGATGCGTCCCTGTTTGACTTGCTGCGCGACACCATATTGCCCGACCTGTTGCACGCCCGCAGTCACTCGCGCCGCAGCAACTTGCGGCGGCTGCGGATCTGGAGCGCCGGATGTGCGGGCGGCGAAGAGCCATATTCCCTGGCCATTCTCCTGTACGAATTGTTGGGACCGCAACACACTGCCTGGCAATTGGACATTCGCGCCACGGACGTGGAACCTCGGGCCATTGCCCGGGCGCGCAGCGCGTGTTACGCCGCATTTAGCCTACGCGGCGTAGACCCACAGATCGTGGAGCGCTATTTTGTTCACACCGGGCCAGACTATTGTCTATCGCCGACCATTGCCGCAATGGTCGATTTCGAGCAGCGCGACCTGTCAGACATGCCGGCCACACCCGCGTATGATCTGGTCTTGTGTCGCAACGTGCTGATCTATTTCGCTCGCCCGCAGCAAGAACGGCTTTTTCACCTTTTTCACCGGGTCCTGGCCGATGACGGCATCCTGGTGATCGGCAAGACCGAGGTCCTGCCGCTGGCTGCCAAACCGTTGTTCAGAACGGTGAACCTGCGCGAACATGTCTATGCCAAGATACCTCACAAGACGTAACAGCGACCACACAATCACCGGCCAAATACCGATTGAGGGATATAGACCATGTCAGAAGAGTCAGCAGAGCCCGTGACCCCCCTGCCAGTTCCCCCTGGCTCGACCCGCCGGCCTCTGGCCGGATCTCGGTTCGCGCAGCGTGCGGGCCGTGCCTATTACTGGCTCATCAGCCTCCCCATTCGAGCCAAGCTAACCGCATTAATGGTGGTGGTATCGCTCATTCCCCTAAGCATTCTGTGGGTCCTGGCTGTGGTCCAGGCCAACGACTCTGCCAACGGGGCCATCCATCAAATCTCCTTGTCGGGCATGTTGCTCTCGTTCCTGGCCTTGCTGCTGTCCACGCTGGCGGCCTGGGCGCTGGCGAAATGGATTACCAGCCCCATCCAGCGAATCATGGTGGTGATGCAGGCCGTGCGGCAGGGTGACTATGCCCCACGCGTACAGGTCAATCGGGCCGACGAGACCGGCCGACTGGCCTGGGACCTGAACGCCATGCTCGACGACATCACCGCACTCATGGCAGCGCAACGTCAGAATCTCCAACTGATCGTCGATATGGCCCAGCGCGTGCAAGCCACTTCGGAGCAGGTCTCGGCCGCGGCGCAAGAGCTATCCGCTTCAACCGAACAGCTCAACTCGAGCGCGGAACAGGTCTCGCTGACCATGCAACAACTGGCCCGAGGTGCGACGATCCAGGCCGAAGAGGTAGAACAGGTCAGCCATACCATCGCCGAGATGGCACATACCACCGAGGGCATCGCCCGCAATGCGTCGGACGGCGCCGAGGCCGTGCAGAACGTGCATGGTGTGCTGCTGTCGGCCGGCGAGGTCTTGCGCGACCTGGGCGAAAAATCGAGCCAGATCAGCCGCATCGTCACGGTGGTAGAAGGCATCGCCGACCAGACACAACTCTTGTCGCTCAACGCCGCCATCGAAGCGGCCCGGGCCGGCGAATATGGGCGCGGCTTTGCCGTGGTGGCCGACGAGGTGCGCCGCCTGTCCGACAGTTCGACCTGGGCCGTCAGCGAGATCGCCACTCTCAGCACCCAGATCCAAAAAGAGACCGCGCGCCTGGCCCAACGCATGAACCAACTCCACGCCGCCCTGGATACGGTAACCAATCTGTCGGCGGCGACGACCGAGGCCACTAGCCAACAAGAAAAAGGGACGGATCAGATCGCGCGGTCCATGAACGGAATGGCCGCCGTGGCCGAGCAGAACGCAGCGGCCACCGAACAGGTATCGGCCGCCGTGCAAGAGCAGACGGCCTCCATGCAAGAGATCGCCGCGTCGGCCCAGGAACTGTCTGACGTGGCCACCCACATGCAAATGTTGGTCCAAGAATTGCTCATACACCACACTGCAGAAAAGGAGTAAACCCACCATGACCCCGTCACAGGAATACGCCGATGTATTCTTGAATCAGCCGTTGGCCGATGTAGATACGGCCATTGACGCCATCATCGGCTTCGAAGAAGAACGCCAGGCCAGACGGCTTATCCTGATCCCTTCCGAGAGCATGGCCCCCCGGCCGGTGCGCGAGGCCCTGGGATCGATGTTCAACAACATCTATGCCGAAGGTTATCCCTCCACGCGCATGACCCGCGACCCGGAGGACCTGATCCTGGACTATGACCACCAGCTCACCCACTATCGCCGCTATGCGGACCGCCGGTTCTACAAGGGTGCCGATTACGTCAACTTTGTCGAGGCCCTGGCCCAGCGGCGCTGCGCCGAATGCTTTGCCAACGAGCACGCCCCCGTCGAGCAGATCCGCGTGAACGTGCAGCCCTTGTCCGGCTCCGCTGCCAACCTGGCTGTCTATGATGCGCTCCTGGACCCTGGCGATACGATCATGGGCATGGACCTGTTCCAGGGCGGTCACCTCACCCACGGTTCCGAGTTCAACATCTCGGGCCGGCGCTACAAGGTGGCCTCCTATGGCGTGAGCAAGCGTACCGGCCGCCTGGATTACGACGAAATCCGCGCGCTGGCCCAGGAGCACCGTCCACGCCTCATCATTGGCGGGTTCACGTCGTATTCCTGGGCGCCCGACTGGGCAGCCTTGCGCGCCATCGCCGACGAGGTGGGCGCTTACCTCATGGCCGACATTGCGCACCCGGCCGGCATGGCTGTGGCCGGCGTTTATCCCAACCCGGTGGGCCTGGCCGACGTGGTGACGTTTACCACCCACAAGACTCTGTGCGGGCCGCGCGGCGCCTGCATCCTCACGACCAACGACGAGCTGGCCCAGATGATCGACATGGCCGTGTTCCCCGGCGCCCAGGGCGGCCCCCACACCAACAAGTTCGCGGCTATGGCTGTGGCCTTTCAGATCGCCCACACCGAACCGTTCCGCCGGCTCCAGCAGCGCATCGTGGAAAACGCCCAGGCGTTGGCTCAGGCCCTCCAATCGCGCGGGCTGGGCCTGGCCTATGGCGGCACCGATACCCACCTGATGCTCGTGGACCTGCGCACCATCGACACACCCACCGGCTATCCCCTGCGCGGCGAGGTGGCGGTGCGCATCTTGGAACTGGCCGGCCTCGTCGCCAACAAGAACACCATCCCCGGCGACACGGTGACGGCCCTGGGCAGCGGCGTGCGCCTGGGCACTCCCTGGGTCACGCAGCGCGGCCTGGGTCCGGCCGACATGGACACGCTGGCCGGTCTCATCGCCACCGTGCTCCAGAACATTCACTCCTTTGACTACATCGGGCTGGCGAACGAACTGCCCCGGGGCAAGATCGACCTGGACCTCCTGGAAGCCGTCAAGCGCGACGTGGAGGCCCTGACCGCCAAGGGCTGCGCCGAACACGTGCGCCACGGTCAGAGCGGCTACCCCCATTATCACGTGCGACCGGACGCGGTTGCCTGGCGCGACGTGCGCTTTGCCCCCGACGAGCAAGACGATGCCGAGCTGCGCGCAGCCCTGGAAGACAAGGCCGTGGCCCTGGATCTGAGCAACATGGGCGTGCTGCGCATGGCCGGTGTGCGCGCGCCGGCCCTGTTGCAGCAGGTGGGCACCGCCGACGCCTCCATCGTGCAGCCCGGCCAGGGCCGGCGCACCTTTTTGCTGGACCGCCAGGGCCGGCTCATGGACGACGTCACCTTTATGCGGTTGGCGCCGGACCAATACGGACGCCACGAATATCTCTTGATCACCAACCCCGAGAACCACGAGCCGGTGCGCGCCTGGCTGCGCGGCCTGTCCGATGGCTATATCCTCTTTGACGATGGCGACGTGTTCCGCAAGGTCGAGGGACCGGTCACGGTAGAGGACCTGAGCATGGAAGCCGGCGACGACGAGCAGTTGACCGTGCTGGGCCTGGCCGGTCCGCAAGCCTGGAGCATCGTGCAGCGCATCGACCCGGCCGTGTCCGACATTACGCCAGGGGCCTGGTGGCAGGGACCAATCGGGGGCGTGCCCGTCACCGTGTTCTGCATCACCCACAACGGCGGCGCCGAGTTCCTGTTCCTGGTACGCCAGCACGACGCGCCGGCCCTGTGGCAGTCCTTTATCCACGCCGGCGCCGTGCCGGGCGGCCACATCGCCCGGGCCATGCATCGCGCCAGCCTGAACCTGCCGACCTATGTCGCCGGCGGCGAGCGCCCCGACGCCCGCGAGCTGTTCGAGCTGCACCCGGGCTATTTTCGCCTGGACAAGCCCTACTTTGTGGGCCAGCAGGTGCTGGACGACGCGCACCCCAACCCCAAAATGGCCGAGTTCACCTGGACCGACGACCCCGACGCCCCACCCCAACGCTCGTGCCTATACGAAGAGCACCGCCAGCTCACCCGCAAGATCGTGCCCTTTGCCGGGTGGGAAATGCCGGTGTGGTATACCAGCGTCAGCGATGAGCACCGCACCGTGCGCCAGGCCGCCGGCCTCTTTGACGTGAGCCACATGGGCGTGCTCGAAGTGGCCGGCCCCCACGCCGCCGATTTCCTGGACCTGGTCACGGCCAACTATGTGAAAAAACTCCGGGACGGACAGTCGCACTATTCGTACCTGTTTGACCCGGACGGCGTGCCCATCGACGACATCATGGTCTACCGCCGCGCGCCCGACCGCTATCTAGTGGTGGTCAACGCCGCCAACGCCGACAAGGACTGGGCCTGGCTCACTGCCGTCAACGAGGGGCGCGTCCTCATCGATCGGCGCTATCCCGACAAGCGCGTGGAACAGCCGGCCATCCTCCGCGACCTCAAGGACCCGGCCTGCGGCGCCGACATGCGCGTGGACATTGCCCTGCAAGGGCCGGCCGCGCTGGCGACCCTCCAACGCCTGACCGACGACCCGGCCACCCGGGACGCCCTGGCCCGGGTGCGCCGTACCGACCTCATCGAATGCGAACTGGCCGGGCCTGTCCTGAGCGGAGGCGAAGGGCTGCCGCTGATCATCGCCCGCACCGGCTACACCGGCGAAGACATTGCCTACGAGATTTTTGTGCATCCCGACGAGGCGCCCAAGCTGTGGAATGCCATCCTGGAACACGGCGCCGACCTGGGCGTCAAGCCCACCGGCCTGGGGGCGCGGGACTCGACGCGCACCGAGGCGGGCCTACCCCTCTATGGTCACGAGCTGGCCGGCCCGCTCAACCTCTCCCCCACCGAGGCCGGGTTTGGCTACTATGTCAAATTTCACAAGCCGTATTTTGTCGGCCGTGACGCGTACCTGGCCCGGTTCAAAGACGGCATAGAGCGCCAGATCATCCGCTTCCGCATGGACGAGGGTGGAGTTCGCACTATCCATAATGGTGCGCCGGTGGTCAACGCCCGGGGCCGCGTCATCGGCCAGGTGACCAGCGCCGTGCTGGTGGAAGGCCGCCAGATGGGACTGGCGTGCGTGGAGAGCCGCTATGCCGTGGAATGCGCGGCCATCGGCGTGTTTGCCCAGTGGGTGCCCGAGAGCAAGCGCCGGCCCGAGGCCACTGACTGGAATACGCTCGATGTGGGCGCTCAGGTGCCCCTGCACGACCCGGCCACCATCCTGCCCCGCTTCCCGAACGACGAGGAGCGGGCCGGGTGGCGAGCCGCGTAAACTGCGTAGGGACGAAAGCGCAACAAGCACTGACCTGGTTGGTTTCTGGCCCATCCAGGTTAGGGCCTAACCCGTGAAATTCTTGTACAGCGAGCAAGAATTTCCAAAAGCGTCAACCTGGTTCGCTCTGGTTTATCCAGGTTAGGATCAATACCCGTGAATGAAACCAAGCCATTCCCCGAGGTTGCCGATTTACAGAATTGTGATATCCTGATGCCAATCTTGCCTGGAGGTACGCATCATGGATATCACGAGTGTGGCTTTGGCGATGGCCCAGAT
>JAHJIN010000618.1 GCA_018823415.1 Chloroflexota bacterium
GAGGCGCAGCAATTAGTGGTCAACCAGTTGATCAACCGCGCTCGATCCACGCGCAGCCGGCTCAAGGCGCAAAGTCGCTCGCCAACATAAAGTGTGCAATTGTCAACGTACAGCACCGCCTAATCTAACATTGTCAAGGTAATCACCACGGATCGGGTCACGAAACCCCGGGATATGGTCACTCGGATATTTGATGACCTGGATGGATCAAACACTACCACGCTTGCCCGGTCTCCCATGGCGTGCTATAATGGCCCTGCGCTTACAGACCATGTCATAGAGGGATGTCATGAATAGATCGCGGGGAGCTATTGCACTGGCTCTGGGGCTGGTGCTGATCGTGCTTGGATTCTCGGCAGGAACGATAGGTGCGGCGGAAACGACTGAGGATGTGCTCTCTACCAAGGTCTCACCCTGGGCGCTTGCGGCTGTAGCCGACGGTGCCCAGGGTGATTTTTTGGTCGTGCTCCAGGATCAGGCGGACCTGAGCCCGGCCTATGACCTGTCCACCAAACAGGAGCGAGGGCAATGGGTCTACCAGGCGTTGTGGGAGACGGCCCAGCGCAGCCAGGCCCCCCTGCGCGCCTGGCTCGATGCCCGGGGCGTGCCCTATCGCGCCTTTTACATCGTCAACCTGATCCACATAGAGGCCGGCGACCAGGCCCTGGTAGAGGCGCTGGCGGCCCGGCCTGACGTGGCCCGCATCGAGGCGAACCCACGCATCCAGAGCGTCGAGCCGCAACCGGTCGCCACCGATTCGGCGTTGGCCCCGGCTGCCATCGAGTGGAACATTAGCCTGGTGGGCGCGCCAGCCGTGTGGGCGATGGGCTATACCGGGCAGGGCGTGGTGGTGGGCGGCCAGGACACCGGCTATGACTGGGACCACCCGGCGCTCAAGAACCAGTATCGCGGCTGGAACGGTTTTACGGCTAGTCACGACTATAACTGGCACGACGCCGTTCACACCGGCGGCGGCGGCTGCGGTCCCAACTCGACGCAGCCCTGCGACGATACCGATCACGGCACGCACACCATGGGCACCGTGCTGGGCGACGACGGCGGCGCCAACCAGATCGGCATGGCCCCCGGCGCCCAGTGGATCGGCTGCCGCGACATGAACCAGGGAGTGGGCACGCCGGCCACGTACCTGGAGTGTTTCGAGTTTTTCCTGGCCCCTTATCCGGTGAGCGGCACGCCGGCGCAGGGCAACCCGGCCCTGGCCCCGGATGTCACCAACAACTCGTGGGGTTGCCCGGCAAGTGAGGGCTGCTCGTGGAACACCCTGCAGGCGGCGGTCGACGCCCAGCGCGCGGCCGGCATCCTCACCGTGGCCTCGGCCGGCAATGATGGGTCGAGTTGCGGTTCGGTGCAGGACCCGCCGCCCATCTATGACTCTGCGTACAGCGTGGGCGCCACCAGCAGCACCGACAACATTGCCTCCTTTAGCAGCCGCGGCCCGGTGAACGTGGATGGCAGCGGCCGGCTCAAGCCCGACATCTCAGCGCCGGGCGTCAACATCCGCTCCAGCGTCCCCGGCGGCGGCTATGAGGGCGGCTGGCAGGGCACGTCGATGGCCGGCCCGCACGTGGCCGGGGCCGTGGCCCTGGTCTGGTCTGCTCAGCCGGCCCTGCGCAACGACCTCGACCTCACAGAAGAGGTCCTCAACACCACTGCCGTGCCACGTTACAGCACCCAGTGTGGCGACCCGGCCAACACGGTCCCCAACAACGTCTACGGCTGGGGCCGGCTGAACGCCCTGGCGGCCGTGGAAGAGGCGTTGAACCTCATCCCGCCATCCTTCACCATCGTCAAGATACCCTCGGCCGACCTGGTAGAAGTGGGGAACCGGCTGGTCTATACCATCACCGTGAATAACACCGGCGGGCCGGCCACCGGCGTGGTAGTCAGCGATACGCTGCCAGTTGATACCCAGTTCGCCGGCGCCAGCGGCGGGGGCGTGCTGGCCGGCGGTGACGTGGTCTGGACCGGCCTCTCGGTGGGCGCGAACGGCACACTTGATCTCACCTATGTCGTCACTGCAAGTTGCGTGCCCTCTGGCACACACCTCGTCAATGATGCCTATTGCGTCCACGCCAGCGAGTGGCCCACGCCCACCTGCGGCCTGCCGGTGAACGTCACCGCAGCCGCCACCGGGGTGATGGCGGATTTCACCGCGCCGGCCTTTGTGCTGCGTAATCAGCCGGTGGCCCTGACCAACCACAGCCAGAACGCCACGGCCTATGCCTGGGCCTTTGGCGACGGTGCGACCTCAACCCAGGCTAACCCCAGCCATACCTATACCGGCGCAGCCGGCGACTATACCATCGTGCTCACGGCGAGCAATGCCTGCACCTCGGCCGTGACCAGCCAGATGATCGCCGTCTATGACTATGCGGTTGCCATGATGCCGGCGGCGGCGGCCGATGCGGCCGACCCCGGCGCGACCATCTCGTATACCTTGCGCGTGACCAACACCGGCACCCTGGCCGACGATGTGCAATTGACGACCAACGGCAATCAGTGGGCCACGCAACTCGTGCCGGACACGCTGACGCTGGGTCCGGGTGACGGCGGCCTGGTGGTGGCCCGGGTGACGGTGCCGGCTGGAGCGGCCGGAGGCGCGCACGATACGGCCGCCGTCACTGCCCGTGCCAGTTCGGACCCACGCACGCCGCCCGCCTCGGCCGCTGCCGATCTCACCACCACGGCCAATGTCGTATATGGCGTATCGTGGGAGACGGCCACGCTCGCCCAGTCTGTCCGGCCCGGCCAGACTACCGTTTATGCGCTAGAAGTGACCAACACCAGCAATGTCGTGGACACGATTAGCTTTACTCGCACTGCACCTGGCTGGATCACCAACATTTCGGTCCCCAGCCTGGTCATCGCGGCCGGCGGGCATCGGAACATCCAAGTCTCTGTGACAGCGCCGATCACGGCCACGGGTGGCCTGTCGGACGCGGCGACCATTCGTGCCGCCGGGAACGCCGGTCACGCTGACGTCAGCCTGACCACTACCGTGGCCGAGTACAACATCTATTTGCCTCTGGTGATGCGGAACTGAGCACACCATATATCTCAACAGGAGGAAGGACAATGAGAACAGCACTCTTGCGTTTGTCTGGAATGGCGGTGGTGGGTCTGCTCTTGCTCTCGCCGCTTATTGCCACGGTGGGGGCCGCCCCGGACCCCCAGCCCGTGGCGTTGGGGCCAAGCGTGCAGCCGCCCCCGCCCAAGTCGGATTGCGAACTGCTGAATGACCCGGTGGCGCGCCGGCTCATGTCGGGCAACCTGGAGCTCAAGCTCATGGTCAAATGCGGCTTGATCGCACCAGATCAGGTGCGTCTGGGGCCGCCCATGGCATCGGCGCCCTGGCAGCCCACCCGGCTCACCGCGGCCACCGACATCCAGGTCTCGGCACCAGAGACCGGCACCTCGGACGCCACCACCCAGAGCGAGACCAGCATCGCCGTACGCGGCCAGACCGTCGTGGCCACGTATAACGATGATGGGGCTTATACCGGCTCCACCGGCATCCAGTCCTTTTCTGGCTATGCCTATTCCAATGACGGCGGCGCCACCTGGACCGATGGCGGCTATGTGCCGCCCGGCCCCGGCGATGGCACCTGGGGCGACCCCAGCGTGGCCTATCGCGCGGCCGACGACAACTTTTACTATGCCAGCCTGAGCGACTCGGGCCTTTCGCTGTGGCGCTCGACCGACGAAGGCCATACCTTTGCTTACGTGGGGCCAATCCACACCGGCGGCGGTGATGACAAAGAACTCATGGCCATCGATAACACCGGCGGCACCTACAATGGCCGCATGTACGTGATGTGGACCGACTTTAACGCTTCCGCGCACATCTATGCCACCTATTCCACCAATGCCGGCGCCTCCTGGTCCACACCCATCGATCTGAGCGGCGAGACCAACGTTCAGGGCGCCTGGCCCACGGTGGCCCCCAACGGCGACGTGTACGTGGCCTGGCTGGCCGGCCGGGGCACCGGCAACATCTCGCAGATGATCGCCCGGTCCACCAACGGCGGCGTCTCGTTCAGCACACCGGTGCCCATCGTGGACGAGGTCCCCAATCCCGGCCACACGGCCTACTGCCCGTCCAGCGGCACGCGCGACGTGGTCAACGGCGACGTGCGCTACCTGCCCTCGCCCCAGATTGCCGTGGGTCCCGACGGCCGCATTCACGCTACCTATAGCTATCGCGGCACTGGCGTCGACGAAATCGACGTCTTTTACAACTATTCGGACGACAATGGCGTCACCTGGAATCACGAGCACAAGCTCAACGACGACGCCACCACCACCGACCAGTTCTACCCGACCATTGCCGTCAACGACAACAACATCGTGGTGACAGCCTGGTACGACCGGCGCAACGACCCGAGTAACCTGGTCTTTGAGCGCTGGATGGCCATGTCTTACGATGGCGGCAACAACTGGCAGCCCAACGTTAGCGTCAGCGACGCGCCCTCGCCGGTGCCGCCCATCAATCCCAACTTTGCGCCCTATGTGCACGACTGCTACATGGGCGATTACGACTGGATCACCATGGACGACACGGCCGCGTACCTGTTGTGGAGCGACAGCCGCAACTTCATCACCACGCCGGGCTATCCCAGCGGCCGCAACGACCCGGACATCTGGTTTGAAAAAGACTATCTCATCGCGAATCCGGGCCGGTTGCAAGGGCACGTGACGTATAACCCGCCCATCGCCGGCGCGCTGGTGACGGCTTCTGGCTGGCCCACCAGTACCTTCAAGACCTATAGCCTGGCCGACGGAGCCTATGGCATGACTGTGGCTCCCTACACCTACACCGTCACCGCCCAGGCATATGGGTTCCAGACCTGGACCGCCAACAACATTGTGGTGCCGGCCGACACGACGATCACGCTGGACATCACCATGACGGCGGCCAGCACCTATGTTGTCTCGGGCACCGTGACTGACGTTGCCACCGGGGCGCCGCTGCTGGCGACCATCACCATCGCCGGCGACCCCTTTGACCCGCCCACCACGACGGTGCAAACAGACCCGGTCACCGGCTTTTATAGCATTGCCCTGGCCGAAGACACTACCTACACGTTTGACGTGGCCGCGCTGCTCCACACGCCGGCTCATGTCGTCGTGGGGCCGCTGACCGGCGACCAGACCGTGGACGTGGCCCTGACCGCCACCACCACCGACGGGTTGTTGTGGGGACAGGTCACCAGCCTGTCTACAGGCCATCCCATCACCGGGGCCACCATCCAGGCCACGCCGGGGACGGCCAGCACCCAATCCCTGGCCGATGGCACCTACCAGTTGCAGTTGCCCTCTGGTACTGCCTTTACCATCACCGTCTCGGCGCCGCTATATAGCGCCGTCCAGGAGACCGGCGTGATCCTGCCCCAGAGCAATCTGCTGGAGCGCAACTATGCCCTGCCCACGGCGCACATGGACCTCGTGCCGCCAGCCGGCATGGCCGTGGTGCTGGAGCAGGGCGACCAGGTTACGCGCACGTTGACCATCAGCAACAGCGGTATTGGCGTGCTGGATTTCGAGATCACCGAGCGCGACCGGGGTTACACCCCGCTGGTGACGCGGCCCCAGGCCGGCGAGGACGTGCTGGTCGTGAACCGCACTTCTAGCAGCGCCGCCACCACCATCGAAAACGCCCTGACCGCCCTGGGCTATACGTATCTGGAAATCACCGAAACGACGTTCCGCACCATGTCAGTGAACGACCTGCTGGCCTATAACCTGGTCATCTGGGTCGGCAGCACTGGCGCCACCGGCACGGCCGATAACGACAACGAAGTGCTCTTGAAGGCCTACCTGAACGCCAGCGGACCGCTCCTGATCACGGACAATGACCTGGGTTACTATCGCCACGACTCGAACTTTTATGACACCTACTTGCACGCGGTCTATGGCGTGGACGATGCCACTGATACCGACACGTCGCCCCAGTTGATCGACGGGCTGGACATCATGGCCCCTCTGGTGGTAGATCTGACCACCGAGCCGTTTCCTGATGGCGTCATCGCCCGGGACGCTGCTGCCACGCCGCTGTTCGAGGCCGAAGGCCCAACCAATCCAACCTATCCTTATGTGGGCCTGCTGGTCGAGGGCACTGGCTATCGCGTGGTATACCTGGCCTTTGACTATAACTATGTGGGGACGACCAATCATCAACAAGAGATTCTGGCGCGATCCTATGATTGGCTGGTCGCGTCAGACATCCCATGGCTCACCGTGGATCCCATCACCGGCACGGTGCCCGGCGGCGCGGACCAGCCCATCACGCTGGGCTTTGATGCCGTCGTGATCACCCAGCCCGGGACTTATGCCGGCGACCTGCGCATTCATACCAACGACCCGGCAGCCCAGCCCTTTGCCACCTACCCGGTGACGCTGACGGTGTTGGGCGCCCCGCCCGAGTTGACCATTGCCAAAACGGCATCGCCTGACCCGCTGCGGGTGGGCCTGGATACCCTGGTCTATACCATCACGGTTGATAACGCCGGCGGCCTGGCTACCGGCGTGGTCATCAGCGACGTGCTGCCGGCCCAAACCGAGTTCGCCTGGGCCAGCGGCAGCGGCGCGCTGGTGGGCAATGCAGTCACGTGGACCGGACTCCGCGTTGAAATCGGCGGCCGACTCGTCGTCTCTTATGGGGTTGATGTTACCTGCGTGCCCTCGGACACCCAGATCATCAACGATACTTATCAGGTCCACGCCAGCGAGTGGCCCACGCCCACCTATGGGCTGTCGGTCATCGTCACAACCGTGGCTGCAGACGTGACCGCTGACTTTGCCTTTGCGACACCGGTCCTGCTCAACCAGGCCATTGCCTTTACCAATCTGAGCCAGAATGCCACGACTTACGAGTGGGACTTTGGCGACGGATCGGGCTCGTCGCTGACCAGCCCCAGCCACACGTACACCGGGAACACCGGTGACCATACAGTGGTGCTGACGGCCAGCAATCCCTGTACGTACAGCGTCACCAGCCAGATTCTGACGGTTCACAACTATGCGGTCGCTATCGCCCCGACGACGGTTTCGGCCAGCGGGGATCCGGGGACCGTGGTCTCGTACACGCTGCAGGTAACCAACACTGGCACGCTGCCCGACGTCGTTGAGCTCATCCTGGGCAGTCACACCTGGACCACAGTCCTTTCCGATGATTCGCTGACGCTGGCTGCCGGCGCTTCCGAGTCGGTGGAGGTGTGGGTGACGGTGCCGGCCAGCGCGTCCGGCGACGACCACGACTCGGTCCAGGTCACGGCACGTTCGACCAACGACCCGCGCATGCCGGTGGCTGCCGCCAGCGCGACCCTGAATACGGGCGCTAATGGCGTCTATGGAGTGACGCTGGGGCCGGCGACGGCCTCGCAACAGGCATATCCGGGGCAAATCGTCATGTACACGCTCCAGGTGACCAACACCGGCAATACGTTGGACACCATCACCTTTACACGCACCGTGCCCGGTTGGGACACCAGCTTTTCGGTGCCCAGCCTGGTCATCGCGGCCGGCGGGCGCCGGACCATCCAGGTCTATGTCACGATTCCGGCCGAAGCCACGGACGGGCAGATGGACGTGGCCGTGATCCGGGCCACCGGCAGCGGGAATTACGCTGATGTGACCCTGACCACCACGGCGATGTGGCGCAAGCTATACCTGCCACTGACCCTGCGCAACTATACGGCGGGTACGCGGTAGCTGCGCTGATTTGCGAAACTTGTTCGACCGGGGGGCGCACCATCGTGCGCCCCCTTTTTCATGGCCGGGCGAGCCGCCGCAATCGTGTGGGCCGGGGCGCGCTTCACCTTTTCGCCGTTATGCAGTATAATGCGAGGGACATCCATCCCGGAAACCGAAAGGAGCACTTGTCCCATGCATGTGCTGATCACCGGCGGGGCCGGCTTTATTGGCAGTCATCTGGCCGAGGCCCTGCTGGCTGCCGACCACCGTGTCACCGTCATCGACGACCTGTCCACCGGCCGGTTCGCCAACATCGAGCCGCTGGTCGCTTCCCCCCAGTTTCACTTTGCCATCGAGACCATCACCAACGAGACGGTGCTGGACCGGCTCGCCAGCGAGTGCGATTTCATCTATCACCTGGCCGCCGCCGTGGGCGTGGAACTCATTGTGCGCAGCCCGGTCCACGTCATCCAGACCAACATCCTGGGCACCGAGGCGGTGCTGCGCGCCGCCAACCGCTATCGCCGGCCGGTGCTACTGGCCTCCACCTCCGAGATCTATGGCAAGAGCGAGCAGGTGCCGTTCAAGGAGGATGATGACCGGGTGCTGGGACCGACCACGCGCAGCCGGTGGTGCTATTCCACCTCCAAGGCCGTGGACGAGTTTCTGGCCCTGGCCTATCACAAGGAGCGGGGCCTGCCGGTGATCATTGCCCGGCTGTTCAACACCGTGGGGCCGCGTCAGACCGGGCAATACGGCATGGTGGTGCCGCGTTTTGTGGCCCAGGCCGTGGCGCAGGAGCCCATCACGGTCTATGGCGATGGGCAGCAGAGCCGGTGCTTTACCGACGTGGAGGATGTGGTGCGGGCCTTGTTGCTGCTGGCCAAGACGCCGGCGGCGATGGGCAACGTGTTCAATATCGGCGGGATAGAAGAGGTGACCATACTCGAACTGGCCCGGCGGGTGCTGTCCTTGGCCGATAGCACGGCCGAGGTCGTGTTCATCCCCTACGAAAAAGCCTACGAAGAGGGTTTTGAGGACATGCGCCGGCGCGTGCCGGACACGAGCCGGTTGCGCGCCGTGACCGGCTGGCAGCCCCGCGTGTCCCTGGACGAGACGCTGCACCGCATGATCGCCTACGCGCGCGAGCAAACCAACACGCCATGACGCCTGACGTGTTGTCGTTTGACCGCTTCGCGTGCCGTTTCACGCATCGCCTATTACGAGGTATACACCATGACTCACCCGCTACGCTGGACTAGTGCCCTGCTCATCGTCCTGGCCCTGCTGGCCGGGATGATGCCGGTTTCCTCGGTAGCTCAGTCACCGGGGCCAACCCATTACCTGGTGCGCGTGACCTATGCGACACCGGCCGATCTGCAAGACCTGACCGGCCGCCTGGACGTGTGGGAGGTGCACCCGGCCGACGCGCGCATCCCGGAATCGTATCTGGTGGCCTGGGTCTCGGCCGGCGAACTGGCCGATTTGCAGGCGACCGGCTTGAAACTGGAGGTGCTGCCAGACCCACGCGGCGGCCTGGAGACTATCCCCGGCTATCCCTGCTATCGCACCATTGACGAACTGTACGCGGCGTTGGGCCAGATTGCCGCCGACCACCCCGGTCTCACCGAGCTGCTCGACGTTGGCAACTCGTGGGACAAGCAGACGGTCGGTGGACCGGCCGGCTATGACCTCCTGGTGCTCAAGATCACCAACGAGGCCATCCCCGGCCCCAAGCCGCGCTTTTTCCTCATGGCCAACATCCACGGGCGCGAGCTTATCACGCCGGAAACGGCGATGGCCTTTGTCGACTATCTCATCGACAATTATGGTCAGGACCCGGATGTGACCTGGGTAGTAGATAACCGCGAGATCCTGGTGCTGGTCTCGGCCAACCCCGACGGTCACGTCAAGAATGAGGCCGGCTCACCCTGGGCCTACTGGCGCAAGAACACCAACAGCACCCAGTGCAGTGGCGGCGATTATGGCGTGGACCTGAACCGCAACGCCTCGTTCAAGTGGGGCTGTTGCGGCGGTTCCAGCGGGGACACGTGCGACGAAACCTACCGAGGCACAGCGCCGGCCTCCGAGCCGGAGGAGCAGGCCATCGAAGCCTATGTGCGGTCTATTTTCCCGGACCAGCGCGGTCCCAACGACACGGACCCGGCCCCCGATACCACCACCGGCATCCTGGTCACGCTGCACTCGTATTCCAACCTGGTGCTGTGGCCCTGGGGCCACACCTCCTCGCCGGCCCCCAACAGCGCCGGCCTCAGCGCCATCGGCACCAAATTCGCCACGTGGAACGGCTACACGCCCCAGCAGAGCATGAGCCTTTATGCCACCGATGGCACCACCGATGACTGGTCCTATGGCGAGCTGGGCGTGCCCTCGTTCACGTTCGAGATGGGCAGCAGCAGCGATGGCTTCTATCCCTCGTGCAGCCGCTACGACGGCCTCATCCAGCCCAACCTCCCGGCCTTTTTCTATGCTGCCAAGATTGCCCAGACACCCTATCGCACCGCGTTCGGGCCAGATGCCGACGCCGTGCAGGCCAATCCTGGCGCAGTCAGCCCCGGCGACGCCGCCACCCTGACCGCCACCATCGATGATGGACAAAATGGCAGCCAGTCCATCACCGCGGCCGAGTATTTCATCGACACGCCCGGCGCCGAGGGGACCGGCGCGCCCATGACCGCCGTCGATGGCACGTTCAACAGCGCGTCCGAGGGCGTCACCGCCCCGGTCGATACCACCGGTCTGACGGCCGGCAAGCACCTGCTCCTGGTGCGCGGCCGCGATAGCGCCGGCTACTGGGGGCCGTTCACCGCCGCGTTCCTCTACGTCCTCAGCGGCAACGAGGGCGTGCTGCAAGGCACCGTCACCGACGCTGTCACCGGCATGCCGCTGGCCGCCACGGTGCAGCTATCTCCTGGTGGGTGGGGCACTGCCACTGACCCGGCCACCGGCGCGTACCGTTTCACCCTCCCGGCCGATACCTATGTCGCCACCGCCACGGCCGCCGGCCACCGCGCCGCTACTGCATCGGGTCTGGTCGTCACGGACGGAGTGACCGTCACCCAGGATTTCGCGCTGGAACCCACGCCGCCCATCCTGCTGGTAGACGACGACAACGCCAGCAGCACCGATTATCGCCCCTGGTACACGGCCGCGCTGGACGCCCTGGGCGAACAATATGATACGTGGACCGTGGCGAGCAAAGGCAGCCCTACCGCCGCCGACCTGGCCGCGTATCGCGTGCTCATCTGGTTCACCGGCAAGGACTATACCACGTCTCTCACCAGCGCCGAGCAAACGGCCCTGGCCGCGTTCCTGGACGGCGGCGGCAATCTGTTTCTCACCGGCCAGGACATTGGCTATGACATTGGTACGTCGGCGTTCTATGCCAACTATCTCCATGCCACCTATATCAGTGACAACACCGGCATTACCGCGCTGATCGGCAGCGACCTGTTCGCCGGGCAGACCATCGGCATCAGCGGCGGTGATGGCGCCAACAACCAGGCCTATCCCAGCGAGATTGCCGCACGCGATGCCGCTGCCACGCTGGTCTGGACCTATCAGAGCAGCAGTAAGGTCGGCGCGCTCAAGGTCGAAGGCGGCGCCTACAAGCTGCTCTATTTCGCCTTTGGGTTCGAGGGCATCAACGCCGCCGCCGCCCGCCGGGCCGTGATGGAGACCGCGTTGGACTATGTCGCGGAGGGGCCGGCCATGAGCATCGCCAAGACCGCCAGTTCCAACCCGGTGGCCCCCGGCGATCTGCTCACCTATACCATTACCATTCAGAACCTCATGGCCACGCCCTTGTCGGCTATGACCATCACCGACGCGGTGCCGGCCCACACGGTGTTTGCCAGCGCCACGCCCACTGCCACGCTGGAAAGCGGCGTGGTCAAGTGGGAAGGCGACGCCATTCCCGCGTGGCACAGCCTGGATCTGACGATGGCCGTGACCGTGGGGCAGGTGGCCTCGGGCACGCTCATTACCAACGATGCCTACGGGGCGTGGAGCATCGAGGTGACCACGCCGACGTATGGCGCGCCGGTGACGGTGCAGGTGCAGCACCCGGCGCTGCGCGTGAGCAAAACGGCCAGCGCAGACGTGGTGGCCCCCGGCGCGCAGCTGGCTTATACCCTCACCGTGACCAATGATGGCCCGGTGCCGGCCGCCGGCGTGACCATCACCGATGCGGTGCCGGCCCACGCCACGTTCGCCGCCAGCGACGGCAGCTATGCCGTCGGCGTGGTGTCGTGGCCGGGCCTGACGCTGGGGCCGGGCGCCAGCCTGGACGTGACGTTCGCTGTGACCGTGGGGCAGGCGGCCTCGGGCACGCTCATCACCAACGACGACTATGCGGCGTGGTGCGCGGTCGTGCCCACGCCGGTGCACGGCGCGCCGGTGGTGACAAGCGTGCAGTACCCGGCGCTGCGCGTGAGCAAGCGAGTCAGCGTAGACTGGGTGGGTCCCGGCCAATGGCTGATCTACACCCTCCACGTGGTCAACGATGGGCCGGTGCCGGCCGCCGGCATCGCCATCACCGACACGGTGCCGGCCCACACCGCTTTTGCCGATTCGACCGGCAGCTATGCCGACGGCGTGGTGTCGTGGGCCGGCCTAGGTCTGAACCCCGGCGCCAGCCTGGACGCGACGTTTGCCGTCACGGTGGGGCAGGTGGCCTCCGGCACCCTCATCGTCAACGACGACTATGCGGCGTGGTGTACCCTCGTGCCCACGCCGGTCCACGGCGCGCCGGTGACGACGCGGGTCCAGCACCCGGTGCTCCGCGTAACCAAGACGACCAGTGCGGATGTGGTCGCTCCCGGCGCGCGATTGGGCTATACCATCCACGTGGTCAACGATGGGTTGGTGCCGGCCGGCGGCGTGACCATCACCGACGCGGTGCCGGCGCACACCACGTTCGCCGCCAGTGACGGCAACTATGCCGCCGGCGTGGTATCGTGGCCGGACCGGACGCTGGGGCCGGGCGGCAGCCTGGACCTGACGATGGCCGTGACTGTGGGCCAGGTGGTTTCGGGCACGCTCGTCGTCAACGACAACTATGGGACGTGGTGCACGCTCGTGCCCACGCCAGTCCACGGTGCGCCGGTGACGACGCTGGTACAGGAAATCGAATGGTACTGGCTGTATCTGCCGCTGGTCCTGCGCGAGCAATAGCCCCCGGTTTGGGCGCGCCCATCCCCGCCACGCCGCCGCACGTGTCGGTCAACCGGGTGCGGGTGGTGGACTTGCCCGGCCTGGCGATGGACGAGGAGGTGCGCGGCCGGCGAGCGGACGATTTGCTATCCAGCCGCGCCGTCGTCCGCTATGCCGGCGAGCACGCCGGGGCGTTGGGCTTGTCGGCGGCTGATGCCCCGGACATGCTGCACGCGTCCCGGGAATGGCCGCGCCTGGTGGACCGGTGTTTGGACAGTTCTGACCCGGCCGCACGCACGGCGGCGCAGACTATCGCCCGGCGATTGGGACGAAACCTGGGCCACGTGTTGCTGACCTTGCACCGGGGTGATGCCGTCAACCGCCAGGCGCGCGCCGATTGGGCGGACGAGGATTGGGCGCGCTGGGCGACCGTTCGGCACGTGTGGCTGGGTGGGGGCATCGTGAGCGGCCGGTTGGGGGTTCTGATCGAGCAGGAGGCCGGCGCCTTTTTGGCTGAGGCTGGCTACGCGGGGCGGCCGCACGTGACTTTGTCGGCGTGGCCGGGGATGGTGGCGCTGCTGGGGGCGGCGCGCTATTTGCCGCCGGTGCGTCACGCCGTGTGCCTGGATTGCGGTCACACGTTCATCAAGCGGGCGTGCGTGACGCTGGACGATGGCGCGCTGATCGGTTTGACCGGGTATGCGGCCGTCCCGGTGACGGTGGATTGGCTTGGCGGACCCGGCGAACCCAATGTGACCACCGGGCGCTGGGTACTGGACCGTCTGGTGGAGGCCATCGCCCAAACCTGGGACGAGGGCACGGCGGGCGAACTGCCGCCCGACGAGCATGTGATGGTCAGCGTGGCGGCATACGTGCGAAATGGCCGGCTGTTGGGCAATGGACTGTATGCCAACCTCAACACATTGGCTGATGACGTCCCGGCGCTGCTTTCAGCGGCGGCGAGCGACCGGCTCGGACGGCCCGTGCAGGTGCACCTGATCCACGACGGCACGGCGGCTGGCGCGGTGTATGCGGGCCAGCCTGATACGGCAATTATCGTGGCCGGGACGGCATTGGGCGTGGGGTTTCCGCCGGCCAGCGCGGAGGGACTGCGTCCGCTAGATTGCAGGCTTGAGGCCGACTCTCGTCCGCGTCCACACTGCTAGACTGTAGCGTATTGCTGTCTCACGAGGCCATACATACCGTGCGTATCCTCTTTGTCTCCTGTCTTCTGCCCTATCCCACGGTGCCCCACGCCGGCGGGGCCGACCTGTTTCACCTCATCGAGACGATGGGCCAACGCGGCCACGAGGTCCATCTGGTCTCGCTGACGCAGCCCGGCGAAGAACCTCACGTGCGCGAGATGCAGCCTCTTGTCGTCAGCCTGCAAACGGTGACGCCGGCCCTCTCCTGGTGGCAAAAGCTTCACCGGGCCTGGCGCGAGCCGCCGTGGCGCTGGGGCCGGCGTGCCCGGTCCGAAATGTGTGCGGCCATTCAGCACGTCGTGACGGGCGGCGTGGATGTGGTCCAGTTCTGTTGGACCGAGATGGCTCGCTTTGCGGATGCGGTGTCCGACCCGGTTGTGGTGACGGTGCTGGACGAGGTGGACGTGAGCTATCGGCCGCTGGCGCGGGCGCTGGGGCCGGACCATCGCCGGGTACGGGCGGCCCGGAAGCAAGAGTTGGCCTGGTGCCGCCGGTTTGATGCCGTGCTCACCCGCTCCGAGGCGGATCGGGCCGCGCTGGCCGCGCACCTCCCGGGCCAGCGGCTCCACGTGCTCCAGCCCTGGACCCACGTGGATGCCTTTGGCGGGATTGGTCCCGAGACGCGCGAGCCGGGTCTGGTGCTTTTTTGCGGGGCGATGGACCGAGACGAGAACGCCGACGCAGTACTGTGGTTCTATCGAGGGAGCTGGCCCCGGGTGCGGGCGACGGTCCCGGCGGCCCGGCTGGTCATCGCCGGCAACGCGCCACTGCCCCGGGTGGCGGCCCTGGCCGCTGACCCGAGCGTGATCGTCACCGGGTATGTGCCAGATTGGGGAACGGTCTATGCCCGTGCCGACGTGTGCATCGCGCCGTCGCTGGTGGGGGGCGGCGTCATCACCAAAGTCATCGATGGGATGGCGGCCGGGCGGCCGGTGGTGACGACGAGCATCGGCAATGAGGGGGTGGACGCGCCGCCGGGGGCCGTGTGCGTCGCCGACCAGCCGGATGCTTTTGCCGACGCCGTAGTGCGCCTGCTGCGCGACCCGGCCGAGTGGTCGCGCGTGGCGGGGGCCGGCCGGGCCTTTGCGCAGCGCACCTATCGCTGGGCAGACAACGTGGACCGGCTGGAGGATCTGTACTGCGATCTGGCGGGCAGCGCTAACCGGCGTCCCGGCTCACCACCACCAGCGTCAGGTCGTCAAAGGGCGTGGCGTCGGCGCTAAACTCGTCCACAGACTGGACGATGCGCCGGGTCACGGCCGCTGCGCCGCCGGCCTGGGCTACCGCGCCGGTCAGTCGGTCCAGGCCAAAGCGCGCGCCGGCCGCATCCACGGCGTCGGTCACGCCATCCGTATACAGCACCAGGGCCTCGCCGGGGCGCAGGGTAACCTGTTGCTCCTGATAGCCGCAATCGGCCAGCACGGCCAGGGCCGTGTCACACACGCCGAGCCGGGACACCGTGCCGTTGGCGTGGGCCAGCAAGGGATGGTTGTGGCCGGCGTTGGCATACGTGACGAGGCCAGTAGTCACGTCCAGGATGGCATAGCAGGCGGTGATAAACATGCCCGGGGCGGCGTTGGCCTCCAGGTGGCGGTTGGTCTGGGCGAGCGCCTGGGCCGGGCTGTGCACAGTAGCGCGGCTGGCCCACAGCAGGCCCCGGGCCATGGCCATGAACAGCGCGGCGGGCACGCCCTTGTCGGCCACATCGGCGATGAACAGCCCCCAATGCTCGTCGGAGGCCGGGATAAAGTCGTAAAAGTCGCCGCCTACTTCGCGGGCCGGCTGCCACGCTGCTGCAAACTCCCAGCCGGGCACCTGCGGGATGCGCTGCGGTAGCAGCCGCGCCTGGATGCCGTGCGCCAGGCGCAGTTCTTGCTCCATGCGCTCCTTCTCGCGGACCGTGCGATATAGTGTTTGCAGTTCGGTGTACTTTTGGGCGTTGTCGATAGCGATGGCGGCCTGGCTGGCAAAGGTCTCGAGCATCTGCAGGTCGTCGCGGTCAAAGCTATTGGCGTGAAGCCGGCTGTCCACATAGACCAGCCCGATGGCCCGGTCTTTCACTCGCAGGGGCACGCAGAGGATGGAATGCACGCCCAAAAACAGGATGCTGGCCCGGCTGCTGAGCCGCTCATCAAATTGGGCGTCGGTAGCCAGGAGCGCCTGGCCGGTCTGGGCCACCTGTTCCACGATGCCCCGGCTCACTTGGAACGTCGGCTCTTCGACGTCGGCCCGGTCCATGCGCCGGGCCGTTTTGAAATCGAGCTGGCCGGCCTCATCCATCAGCATCAGGAACCCGCGTTCGGCGCCGGTTACCTCGATGACCCTGTCCATCACCATGTCCAGGACCTCGCCCAGATCAAGGCTCGAATTGATGGTCTGGGCGATCTGGTAGAGCGTGGTCAGACGGTCGAGTTCATCAGGCATGGCATCTTCCCTCTGTCTTGCCGCAAGCCTCCCGGCCTTGTAGAAAGCGGGTCAACACAGATTCGAGGGGTAAACCGACGTAGACTAGCCCTTCGTGGGCGTTTTGGGGGTCTCTTTCAGCCGCCAGAACGGGCACAAGGCCCTATACTACGACCGGACTGAGCAACTCGAGCCTATGCTACCCCACGAATCTGCGTAGAGCCTAGAAAGCTATGATAACCGAGTGCGCGAGATACGAAAACAGGGGGATCTGGCGATCCCCCTGTTATTGTCTGTATTGGCGTGGCTATGCCTCTGGCTCGCTGGGCTTTTTGCCCGTAACGCCGGGCAGATTCTTGAGCATGGCCATCAGGTCCACACCGGTGACGGCCTCCAGTGTGGCCGGTACCTGCGCCACAATGTCCACCACGTCCCGGGTGACCTTGCTGGAGCCGGCCCCGCCCTCGCCGCCGGAACTGATAACCACCATCCGGTCCATCTTGGAGAGGGGCTCGGCGATGGCGGACGCCACCTGGGGCAGCGCCTCGATGAGTTGCTGCAGGATGGCCGCTTCGTTGTACTGCTGCCACGCCTGCGCCTTTTTCAGCATCGCCTCGGCCTCGGCAAAACCGGTGGCCTGTACCACCTCGGCCTCGGCCAGACCCTTGGCCCGGATCGCATCACCCTCGGCTTCACCCACGGAGCGGATGGCCGAGGCCTGGCCTTCGGCGTGGGTCAGCGTCTCAAACTTGGCCGCCTCGGCCAGGGTTTGCACGCGATAGCGCTCGGCCTCGGCCGGCTTTTGCACGGTGGCCGTCAGCTCTTGCTCCTTGCGCGAGACTTCTTGTTCTTGTACCTGGATCTGCTTTGACTTGGCCACGACTTCGATCTGGACCTCTTGCTCCTTGACTTCCTGGTTGGTGATATTTTGCTGGAGCACGTAGGCCAGTTCGGCCTCGGCCTTGCGCCGGTTGGTCTCGGCGTCGTAGGTGGCCTTTTGCACCTGATAGTTCTTGTTGGCCTCGGCGATCTTGGTCTCGGCGATGTACTTGGCCGACTCGCCTTCCTGCCGGGCCTCGGCTGACTTGATGGTGGCGTCCCGGGCAGCCACAGCCTGCCCGATAGCCGCGTCGCGCTTGACCTGCGCCAGACGAGCCTGTCCCAGGGCATCCAGGTAGCCTTGCGTGTCCTGGATGTCCTTGATGACAAAGCTGTCGATGCCCAGGCCCATGTTCCGCAGGTCGCCGGCCGAAACCTGCTGCACTTGCTGAGCAAAGGCATCCCGGTCCTTGTAGATCTCTTCCACCGTCAGCGTGCCCAGGATGGCACGCAGGTGGCCGGCCAGGGTCTCATGGGCCACATACTCGATGTCCTGGCGGCTCTTGCTCAGGAAACGCTCAGCGGCGGTGGCCAGGGCCACGTCATCGCTGGCCACCTTGACCTGGGCCACGCCGTCCACTGTCACCGGCACGCCCTCACGGGTGTATACTTCTTCGGTGCGAACCTCGATGGTCATAAGCTCCAGGCTCAGGGCGTCCACACGCTCGACCACCGGGAGGATGACCGCGCCGCCGCCCCGGACCAGGCGAAAGCCCACCCTTTCCTTCTCGCCGGTTTCCGGGTCTAGCCGGGCGTTCCGCCGGCCCGAGATAACCAGCACCTCGTTGGGGCCGACCTTTTTGTACCGGCTGGCCAGATACGCGAGGGCGACAAAGATCACAAAGAAAATCGTCACTACCGCAGCCGCTACCAGCACCAATCCTATTTCGAATCCCATGATCGCTGCACTCCTTTCTCCCTTGATACTTTCTACTTATTTTGGTCGTACGATAAACACAGACCCAGAAGCCTCCTCGATGACCACCGAGGTGCCCCGGGCGATGGGGGACCCGTCGGCGGAGCGGGCCGAGGCGGTGTACCGCGCGCCCTTGCTGACGTAGGCGATTTCGCCCAACTGACCTGCACCGGGAATGGGCGCTGTCACCTCGGCCGAGCGGCCGGCCAGTTCGCTGAGGACCAGGTCGCTGGAGGACTGGGAGGCGATGAGGAACTGCGAGTAAAAGAGGAACACGCCCGCGGCGATGACCAATGCCCCGGCCCCGGCGATGATGATGCTCCACTCGCCCGGCACGTTGAACAGCTTGGTGGCAATGATGCCCACGCCGCCAAAGCTGGCGACAAACACCGAGATGGTGGCCGGGCTAATGGGCGATACGCCGATCTCGCCGTGGTCAAAGGACATGGCCTCGCCAAAGTGCAGGTCACCGATGATAGGCAGGTCGATGTCGTGGTCGAAATCCAGGTCAAAGGGCAGGTCAAAGTCCACGAGCCCAAAGAGGGCCATGAACCCGGCCCACATGCCGCCCATGGTCAGGCACATAAAGTATAGGCAATCCAGTGTACTGGGAGGGGGACAGAAAAACATGCAGAGACCTCCAGCGTGCGTGACAGTATCGCATGAACCCCGATGAACGTATTATATCAGTGTCCCCAGTGACGGTCAAGCCCTCAAAAGTTCGCTGCCAGTATACGCGAGCGGGCTCAACGGGGGATTAGCGGCGCGGCCTGCCGGCGCCGGGCTACAAGTGCTCCTGGCGTCTCGGTGTGGGCGGGTAACCGGGCAGTATGAAATGGGAGCTAGGGCGTGGTCGTCGCAGCAGGCGAGGTGGGGAATGGCGTCCCGGTGGGCGTGGGCGGGCTGGTGGGAGTGGGTGTGCTGGTGACCACCGGCACCGTGGGCGTGGGGGTGATGGTGGCGGTGCGGGTGGGAGTCGCACCGGCCGGGGCGGTGGGCGAGGGGGTGGGCGACAAAACCAGACCCGGTCGGGTCCACTCCACATCTATCACCTGCCCCGGGGTGCCCAACAGCCCTTGCGGCTTGCCGTTGACGGTGGCTTCTACGCCGCCAGCGTTGCCAATGTGCATGGCGATGCGGTCCTGGCCGGTCCAGGTGCGGCTGGCGCCGGGCTGTAACATGCCTCGAAACGCCTCTGTGCCGTCTACATAGACCTCCATCCAGCAGCCATAGCTATCGGCCAGTGCCCGGACTTCAACTTCCAGGGTAGGCATGGTCACTGCCGTGGGGCTGGCAGGGTTGGGGCTGGCGCCTGGTGGAAGGGTGGCAGTGGGTGTCAAATCAGTGATGGCCGTGACTGCGTTGGTCTGGGTGGGCCAGATCACGCTGGCCGACGGCGTGGTGGGCCGGATCAAGTCCTGGTACACTGACGAGGTGAGCAGAAACCACGCGGCCAGGACTACCACCACGATCACGGCCAGCCCGATGACCAGATTGGGTGACAGCCACGCACGCGATTCCAGGGGGCTGGTGGGCCGGCGTACCGTTGGAATGGATGCTGCGGCGGTGGCTGGCGTGGGCTTGGCCGGCGCAATGACCGCCGGTGAGTCCGGTTCAGCCTGGAGCTGTGGCAGCGACACCGGCTCCTGGCCCAGCGCAGCGCGATAGAGGGTGAGCATCTCGTTGGGGTCCAGGCCCAGATAGCTGGCATAGTTGCGCACAAAGCCCTTGACATAGACCTCTGGTGGCAAGCTCGCCATGTCCTGGTCTTCCAAGGCCTGCAAATATTTGAGCCTGATGCGCGTATCACGTTCCGCTTGTCTCAGTGTGACCTGTTTGTTCTCACGAGCCAGGCGAAAGCGCGTGCCTAATTCCCCCAACGGGTTCCTCCTGTGAGGCAATGTCTTGTGAGGCATTGTCCAGCCAACTATACCGGCACTTTTGTCAAATGTCAAGTAGGTGCGCTGGACGTTCGCTATACGATTTGTCTACGCTACGGAACGCGAGAGCCAGCCGTCGTCGCGCAGGGTTTGCAGGGAGGCGAATGTGGCAGCAGCCACGTCGTTTTCTACGATGACGCACCCGGCGAATTGCTGCGCCTGAAGCTGGGCCAGGATCTCGCCATAGGGCTGCTCGCCGGTCCCTAACGCCTGATGGTCGGTGAGCACCACACAACGGTTGCCAATGATCCGGCGCGTAACATCGTGCAGGTGGACCTCGCGGACGCGCTCCCCGCACACGGCGAGCAAGTCGGTGACCCGCAAGCCCTGGAATGGCAGGTGGCCTACGTCCAGACAGACGCCCAGGTCGTGCTCTTCTACCAGCGGCAGGACATAGTCGGCAAAGGGCACCGTCTCCAGGTTTTCCAGGCACAGTTTGGCGGCCGGTATCAGGTCCAGCAATGCCAACACTGTGCGTTCCAGTTCGCCCATCATCAGTCCCACGAACATGCCAGCGACCGCCGGGGGCAGCGCGCCATAAGCCAGGTCGGCCAGGGGGCCGGTGGGGTGCAGGACATAGCTCTCTACGGTCAGGTCGCCCAAGGCGCTGATGGCCCGGCGCAGGCAAGTCACGGTGGCCTCGCGTACCTCGGTCACCAGGCTGGCCGGGTCCATCCACAGGAACGGCAGGTGCGCGGTAAAGGCGCAGTCCAGTTCTGCGCCCAGTTCAGTCACCTGGGCAAAGAACGATGGGTCAAACACGGTGGGATAGATGGTGGCAAAGTCTAATCCCAGTTCCACCACCTGGGCGCCGCGCTGGGCCAGGTCGCGGATGGCGGCCAGGTGCCGGGCCTGAGAGCCGGCCGAGTCGTGCGGGTTGACGGCCAGCCCCACCACCGGTTGCAAGCTCGCGCCAATGCGCATGTCGTTCCTCCTAACCTGGATCAGTCAGAACCAGACCAGAAATCTAACCGCCGAGATCGCAGAGAACGCTGAGCAGATTATGAATAACCTCTGCGCCCTCGGCGTGCTCTGCGGTGAAATTCTTGCTCACTGGGCAAGAATTTCGCGGGTTAGGCCCTTATATCGTGCTCAGCCGCCGGTTCACCTGCTCGCGCGTGGGAATGGTGCTCACACCCACCCCCTCTACGCAGAACGAGGCCACGCAGTTGGCATAGCGGGCAGCCTCATAGGGGTTGTCGGACTGGTGAGCCAGGTGCAGCAAAAAGGCGGCAGCGAACACGTCGCCGGCGCCGGTGGGATCGACTTCGCGGGCGGGGAACCCGGGCACGCGCCGGGGCTGGGCCTGTACGTACACGTCGGCCCCGTGCGCGCCCTGGGTCACGACCATGATGGGCACCCGGCACGCCCAGTCCTGGATGATGTCCTGGTCGCCGGCCACGTCTTCTTCGCTAAAGACCAGCACGTTGGTATGGGCCAATACCTGGGGCGCCTCGTCCCAGGCCCGGCGCGAGACCAGCCGGGTCTGTTCGTCCCAGGTGCGCAGCCAGCCCTGCGGCGTGATGCCCACCAGCGAATCTGCAAAATGCGCCGCCATATCTGTGCCCAACTCGCGCACCAGGGGACCCAGGTGAACCACCGGCGTCTGCTGCCACAGGGTGGGCACCTGGTCAGCGCGGATGGGATCAGCCACAGCATAGAGGTACTGCCGGCGGGCGCCGTTGATGTATTGATTGTCAAAGGTGCTGGTGGCCGGCGATGGCACGCGGCGCACCTGGATCCCGGCCAGGGCCACCGACAGGTCCAGCGCCGGGTCCACGCTGGTGAGCACGGCCGTGCGATAGCCCAGGTTGCGCGCCGTGATGGAGGCATAGGTGGCGGTGCCGCCGAGGGTATAGCCCCCGGGCACCACGTCCTGGGTAACGACGCCGATCACCAAAAAGTCTGGCGGTTGATTCATATGGTTGACCGCTTCCCAGGGTACGTGAGATGAGAAACGGGGGTGGCCCGGATCCAGTGTCCCACCTCCCCCGTTGACGGTTGCGCGCATCAAGTTGGTCTAGGTCATGTGGACAGGCGAAATGACCACCTTGCGGTCGCCTTCTTCGCCCTGGCTCTTGGTGACTATGTGCGGGTTTTCGCGCAGGGTCAGGTGGATGATGCGCCGCTCGCGCGGAGGCATGGCTTCCAGGGTCATGGGCTCACCCGTGGACTGGACGCGCTCGGCCATGTTTATGGCCAGCCCGCGCAACGTTTCGTCGCGGCGCGCCTTGTAATTCTCTACGTCCACATTGATTCTGGCCCAGGTTGCCAGTTGCTTGCCCACCATGAGCCGGGTGATAAATTGGAGCGCCCGCAGCGTCTCGCCGCGCCGGCCGATGAGGATGCCCAGGTCGTCGCCCATCACGTCCAACGTGACCGTGAGCACGCCGTCCGAGTCGGTGCCGTGTTCGCGGACCACCACCTGGCCGTGCACGCTCATGCGATCCAGCAGGCCGGCCAGGACAGTCTGGGCGGTCTGGGCCACTGTCTCGTCTGTGATCGGCCCCTCTGGTTCGACCGCGAGTGCCATGGCCGGTTCTGGTTGGGCAGCGGGCGCCGGCCGGTCGTCGCCGGCCCAGGGCGTAACCACTATGTTGACTTGGCCAGGCGTGGCGTCGAGCACCTCATAGGTGATCTCGTCCGGGCGTTTGCCTAGCTGACGGAGCGCGTTAAAGAGCGCTTCGTCCAGGCTCTTGCCGCTAACGGTGATGCTGGGGGGCATGGGGCTATCTCCTCTTTTTGCGGCGCCGAGAGGCGGGCTTGCGGGCTGGGGTAGCGGGCTTTTGGTCATCCTCGTCCACGGGCGCTGGCACGGCCGCTTTCTTTTTGGGAGCCGGGGCCTCGGTCTTACCAAAGGGCAAATAAGCGGCCAGGCTGGCCGGCACATACGAGCTCAGCGGCGGCAACGAGTCGCGCATCAGCACGTATGACACGACCATCGTGACCACGTTGTACACGATCCAATATAGCGATAGCCCAGTGGCGAATTGCAACGAGATGAACCCGATGAACAGCGGCATCGTCACCTGCATGGTCTGGTTCATCTGGGCTTGCTGCGAGTCTGCCGAAGGACTGGTGAGCATCTTTTGCTGGAGCCACGAACTGACGACGACCAGGATCGGCAGGATGTAGTACGGCCATTCGCCGGTGGCCATGGCGTTCTTGGACAGATCCAGGCCCAGGAACATGTTTTGCACCGGCACCACCTGCCAGATGGCCTGGAAGGGATACAGGTGCTTGCTCAGCTCCATGAGCTGTTCCGGGTGACTGGGCATCATTTGCAGGATAGATTGGTACAGGGCGATCATGATGGGCCAGGGGATCAGGGCCGGCAGACATCCGCCCAATGGACTGACCCCGGCCTCTTTATAGAGCTTCATGGTCTCCTGAGACAGCTTTTCACGATCCTGGGCATATTTCTTTTGCAGAGCCTTGATCTGGGGTTGCAACGCGGCCATAGCCCGCGACGAGCTGAGCTGTTTGGTCGTAAATGGCATCGTGATCACGCGGATGAGGATCGTAAACACAATGATCGCCAGCCCATAGTTGTTGCCCAGGATGGTGGTGAGCAGAACCAGGGTATTGAGCAGGGGGTTAAATATAACCGTGTTCCAAACGAGATCCCACAGGGCGGTTATTTCCACGCAGGGTGCCTCCTACACGAGCTTATGGGGTTTGCGGTGGAAATTGCCAGCGCACCGCACCCGAGTTGATGTCCAGGGCATACAACAGCCCATCCAAAGTAGACGCATACACCTGATCGGTTGACACAAAGAGCGTGGCGAAGACCTTGCCGGTCACCTCGCGCTCCCATCTGAGACTGCCGTCTGACGCATTCAGGGCCAGAATCTTTTGGCTCTCTGACCCCACATAGGCCACGCCGTCCTGGATGATGACAGCGGCGCGGATCTGACCACCGGTGTCGTATTGCCATGCCATTTCGCCGGTGGCGGCGTTCAGCGCATAGACGCGATTGTCCAGGCTGCCCACGTACATGGTGCCATCCACGATAGTGGGATCGGCCCAGAACCAGTTCTCTGCACTGAACGCCCAGGCGACAGACCGGTCGCTCAGGTTCAGGGCAGTTATCTGGTGCAGGTCGCCAAAATAGAGCCGGCCCTCGACGATGGTGGGCGATGAGGCGACCACGCCCTGGGCGTCATAGACCCACTGCTGGCTGCCGGTGGCAGCATCCACGGCATAGAGCTTGTGGTCGTTGCAGCCAAAATAGACAGTGCCCTCATAGACGGTGGGGGTGGACCAGATTTCCTGGCCGGCGGTAAACTCCCACCGCTTGGCGCCCGAGTCGGCATCCACGGCATAGAGTTTGTGGTCGTTGCAGCCGAAATAAAGCACGCCCTGGTGCAGGCGCAGGCCCGAGATAATGGCCCCGCCGGCGGTAAAAGGCTGCGACCAGACCAGCGCGCCATCCTCGGTGTTGAGCGCATAGAGCTTGCCGTTGTACGCGCCCACGTACAGCAGCGAGCCCTGGATGATGGGCGTGGTATAGATGCCACCCAGCGCGCTGCCAGACGCTCCACCGCCGCCCGGCATGCACCCGCCCAACAGCGAAGGGGCCGCTGGCTGGGCCTCGGCCTCTTCAGGCGGTGGATATACCCACAACTGGGCGCCGGTGGCGGCATCCACGGCATAGACCTTGCCGTCGGTAAGGCCGCAGTACACGGTATTGGTCACCTGGTTGGGGCCGGCCCAGCCAAAGCGTGCCGGCGGGCCGCCGCACTGGCTGGCCAGGGTCAACAAGACCAGGCCGACCACCAGGAGGCCGCCGCGCAGACGCCGGACTGAGAGGCGTGACTGCGTTTGATATGAATTGTCCAAAAGTCCCTCCAGAGTGCGTGTGTGCCGATCAGGGCACCGGGTCATAGCCCCCGGGGTTGAACGGGTGACATCGGCCGATCCGTTTGACCGCCAGCCAGGAGCCCTTGAACAGGCCATATTTGCCCAGGGCCTGGTAAGCATACTCTGAACAACTGGGCTCGAAGCGACAGGAAGGCGGCATGGTTCTAGAGATGGTGTTTTGGTAAAGACGAATCAGCCATTGCAGGATCGTGCTCATGGTTTGGTTGTGGCTCCAAGACGAGCAGCCGCGCCCGGCGCAACAGCGATAACAGCACCTCTTGCACCTCGGGTTGTCGGGCTTGCAGGATGGGTGATCGGGCAATAAGCATCAGGTCCCAGCCGGGGCACATATCGGCATAGACCAGCCGGGCCGATTCGCGCAACAGGCGGCGGGCGCGATTGCGCCGCACCGCGTTTCCGATGCGCCGGCTGGCCGCTACACCCACCCGGGTGCGCCCCACATCATTGGGGCAGGCTACCAACACCAGAAGCGGGTGCGCCCACGATCGCCCCTGGGAACGCACCCGCTGGAATTGCGCATTTTTCGTCAGACGCTGGCTTGGGGGCCACTGCTGGCGGTGCTGATCCTTCACCCGAACTCGTTTACACGGTCAGCCGTACTGTCAGTCGTTTGCGCCCTTTGAGGCGACGGGCCTTGAGCACGTTGCGTCCGTCACGGGTGCGCATGCGCAACCGAAAACCGTGAACCCGCATGCGCCGGCGCCGCTTGGGTTGATATGTTCGCTTGACCATGGCATTCTTCCTTCGATACAAGATAGTTCGCGTATTATACTCGTTACCCAGGCCCCTGTCAACGGCCCGAATGCCTTGTCAGCCAACCCGGCGCGTGCTATAATGACGCCAGTTCGTGTGAGGAGGGGACCATGCCAAAATCGAGCCGCTTTCTGGGTATACTCGTCGTGCTGCTGGGACTGCTGGCCGGCTGCACGGTCGCGCCAGCGCCCACACCTCCCGCGCCGACCGCCATGCTGCCGCCAAGTGCGACAGGCACGCCGCCCACGCCCACAGTCCCCGCGGGCGCCGGCCTGTCGGCGGACGAGGTCGCCACGCTGAGCAGCCTGGAACAGGTAGACGGCTATCCGCTATACACCATGTACTACGTGGGCGCGTATCCGACAGATCAGCTCGACGTCCGCGCTCGGCCGGGGTGGGCCTGTTCCCTGTTTGCTGCCCTGGGCGACCCGGCGCACCGGCTCTATGGCCGCAACTTTGACTGGGACTATAGCCCGGTCGTGCTGGTGTTTACCGACCCGCCCACGGGCTATGCCGCGGTCTCGATGGTGGACATTGCCTACCTGGGGTTTGGCGCCGGCCACGCGCAGGGATTGACCGACCTGCCGCTGGAGGAACGGCGGTCGCTGCTCTATGCGCCACTGTTGCCGTTTGACGGGCTGAACGAGCGGGGACTGGCTATCGGCATGGCCGCCGTGCCGCCGGGCCAGATGACGCCCACGCCCGGCAAGGACACGGCTGGCTCGCTGGGCATTATCCGCAAGATGCTGGACGAGGCGGCCACGGTGGATGAAGCGGTGGCCGTGATGCAGCGCTATAACGTGGACATGGGGGGCGGTCCGCCGGTGCATTACCTCATCGCCGATGCGACCGGGCACGCCGTGCTGGTCGAGTTCTACCAGGGCGAGATGGTAATCATGCCCAACGATACGCCCTGGCACCGGGCCACCAATTTCTTGCGTGCGGCGGCCGGCGATACACCAGAGGGGCTGTGCAACCGCTATGACCGGCTGGGCGTGCGCCTGACCGAGACCGGGGGCCGGCTCACGGTGGCCGAGGCCATGACCCTGCTGGCCGACGTGGCCCAGGGTATCACTCAATGGTCGGTGGTGTATGACATGAGCACAGGCGGGGTGCGCGTGGCCATGAATCGCCAGTACCAGAACGCGCACGATTTTCGCTTGCCGCTGCCATAGGTTGGTTTCTTTTCAGAAACCTCCGAGGTCTCAAGCAGTTCGCCCTTCCGCTAGCCACCCGAGCTTGGGCTCGTCTTCTTCGACCTGCTCAACTGGCGCTCGTTTCAGCCGTTCCACCACGTCGCCCAGGGGCACGGTCTCCTGCTCGCCGGCCACCAGGTCGCGCAGGGTGACGGTGCCGGCGGCGGCTTCGTCGTCGCCGATGAGCAGAGCATAGGCGGCGCCGGCCTTGTCGGCCTGCTTCATCTGGGACTTGAAGGAGCGGGCGCCATAGGTGGTGGTCACTGGCACGCCGGCCGCTCGCAAGTCGGACAGCAGGCGCAGGGCCACTGCTTTGGCTGCATCGCCGCGATAGACCACGGCAGCTACCGGCCGGGGCGGCTGCGGCACGGCGATGCCCTGGGCCTTGAGGGTGAGGATGATGCGCTCGATACCGATGCCCACGCCGACGCCGGGCGTTGGCGGGCCGCCCAACAGCTCGGCCAGCACGTCATAGCGCCCGCCGCCACACACTGAGGCCTGCGCTCCAATGCCGGCTGCCCACACCTCGAACACGGTCTTGGTGTAATAGTCCAGTCCGCGCGCCAGGCGGTGATTGAGGGTGTAGGGCCGCTGGAGCAAATCCAGGTAGCGGCGCAGGTCGGCAAAGTGTTCGCGGCACTCGTCGCACAGATAATCTGTGGTGTGCGGCGCGGCATCGGCGATGGGCTGACACTGGTCGGACTTGCAGTCCAGCAGGCGCATGGGGTTGCTCACCAGCCGGCGCTGGCAGTCCTCGCAGATGGCGGCCTCGTGCTCGCGGTAATACGCCACCAGCCGGTCGATGTAGGCCGGCCGGCATTTGGGGCAGCCGATGCTGTTGATCTGAAAGGCCAGGTCGCCAAAGCCCAGGTCGTCGTACAGCGCCCAGGTCATGGTCATGATCTCGAGATCGACGGCCGGGTCGATCTCGCCCAGGGCCTCCAGGCTGAGCTGGTGGTGCTCGCGGTAACGGCCGGCCTGGGGGCGCTCGTAGCGAAAGCACGAGCCGGTGTCATAGAGGCGCACCGGCTGGGGCCGGGTGTGCATCCCATGCTCGATGTAGGCGCGCACGATGCCGGCCGTGAACTCGGGCCGGAGCGTCAGGCTGTCGCCGCCCCGGTCCTCGAACGAGTACATCTCTTTGTCCACGATGTCGGTGCCGGCGCCGATGCCCCGGGCAAAGATGGCCGTGTCCTCGAACATGGGCACGCCCAGCCGCTCGTAGCCATAGAGTTGGGTGATGTGCTCGATGCGCCGGTGGACGTGGGTCCAGTAGGGCTGCTCTTCGGGCAAGATGTCCTGGGTGCCGCGCGGGGATTGGAAGGGCATGACGAACTCCTGTTCGTGAGGCGGGGAGCGTGAAGAGAACAGACACGCTCCCTGCCTACCGTCTACGGGGTTGGTGTCGGCGTTGGCGGGGGCGAGGACCGGGGCCGCAGTGCGAACTCGACTTCGGCATAGCCATCGCCGTCCATATAGATGTCATAGGTGATGCCCAGGCCGTGAGGCTCGATCGTATACCAGCCCGGCCCCAGCGCCGAAAACACGCAGGCGTAGGCGTTGTACTCGGGCTTGGTGCCGGTGTAGGTGGTCGCCGTGTAGGGACCGGCGTGGATCGAGACTGGATGGTCCACCAGGCCCGCCACGGTGACAATGATCCGGGACTCGGCGCCGCCGCGCCTGTTGAGCACACTGGTGTTGCGCCACTCGATGGCGGTCCAGGCCAGGTCGGCCGTGGGGGCCGGGGTGCCGGTGGCCGTGGGGCGCGGTGTACGGGTGGGCGTCGCGGTGCGGGTGGCGGTGGGGCCGGTGGTGCGTGTGGGGCCGGGCGTGCTCGTCGGCCCGAGCGTGCGCGTCGGCGCGGGCTTGCGGGTCGGTGACGGCGTCTGCGTGGGCGGCAAGGCCGGCACCAGCTCGGGGGTGAACTCGACCACGGCCGAGCCGCCGCCGTCAACAAAGACCGAAACCGTGGCGTCCAACCCCAGTGGCTCTACCGTGTACGTGCCGCCGGGCAGCGTCGAGAATTCCACCGCAAAGGGGCCGTACTCGGGCTTGGTGCCGGTGTACCCGGCAATGCTCCAGTCGCCAGCGTTGAGGCGCACCGGCAGCCCGTTCTTGCCGGCCACCGTCACCACAATGGACGAGAACTTGGCGCCGGTGGGCTGTGGTTCGCGGCTGGTGTTGCGCGTGACCCGGCCGTTCCAAACCAGCCGGGACCCCAGCCCCGGGGCCTCGATGTACGACACAAACTCAACCCAGGCCATGCAAGCGCCATCGACGTCCACCGTGGTCATGGCGTCAATGCCTTCCGGCTCCACGCGGTACTCATTGGCCGTGAGCCCTCCGAATTCCAGCGCCCACTCGCCGTACTCGGGCTTGGTGCCCACCACCTGCGAGGCCTTCCAGTCCCCGCTACGGAGCCATACGGTGGACCCGGCCCGGCCCGGCACCATCACCACGATGGCCGACGAGGCCAGGGGCGTATCGGCGCCGCACTGACTGCGGTTGACCTTGGTGGTCCAGCGGATGACCGGCCCGGCCGGCCGGGGCGTGGGCGAGGGATAGATGGACGTGGGGCGCGGTGTGCGGGGGCCGATGGTGGGCGGCGCGACTGTCCGTGCAAACTCGATGGTATAGATGCCGGGCGTGTCTACCGTGAACTGGAACGTGATGCCCAGGTTGTATGGCGCCACCACGTACACGCCCTTGCTCAGCGTGGCAAACTCGGCCACGTCATAACCCAGGTCCGACTTGGTGCCGGTCCAGTTGGTGGTGCGAAAGTCGCCGTTGGGCGTCCGGATCTCGACACCCAGGCCGCTTTGCCCCATCACCTGCACGTGGACCAGCGCCCCACCGATGGCCGGGTTCTCCTCAATGGAGACCAGCCGGGCACCCCAGTTGGGCGGCGTGGTGGGCGATGGCGTGGGCGTGACGGCGCGCATCACCTGGCGAAACTCGATGGTGACGAGGTTGTTGCCGGTGGCGTAAAACGGCACGCGGGCGTTCAGGCTGGGGGCCACCAGCACGTAATTGCCCGGCGACAGCGAGGTAAACTCGCAGGCGTGCTCGCCGCGCTCGGGCTTGGTGCCCGACGTATTGCGCGTGACAAACTCGCCCGTGTCCGTGTGGACCTCGAGCACCACGCCGTCCAGAGCCACCACCGAGGCAATGATGGTGGTGCCGCCGATGGTGGCGCCCTTTTGGTCGCTGACGAGGGTGCCTTCCCAGACCAGGTGCTGCACCGGCGAGGCGACCGGCTGCGGGCCGGCAGCCCGGACGCCAGAAATAGCCGCCAGGCCCAGGGCCGCGCCGAACAGGACCACCGTCAGGAGGGGCCTCAAATGTAGGGTCGTTTTCATAACGTTTCGGCGGCGGACCCCCCCGACATATTGTCGGGGGACGGAGCCGCCTCCCTCCTCTCTGTCAAAAGCGTGTTGGCTCGCTGCACCAGTCGTAGCTTCCGATACGCGATCGCAGGCGCGATCAGCCGCCCCTCCAGATCGGAGATGGCAAAGTAACCACTCGACCGCC
>JAHJIN010000619.1 GCA_018823415.1 Chloroflexota bacterium
CTAGCTGTCGCAGGCGCTCCCGGGTGGCCGGGTCCAGTTCGCTGGATTCGCTGGCCACGGCGTTCGCCTGGGCATAGGCCAGGATCCGGTTCAGATCGGTGTGCAGCCGCTGCACTACCTTTCGTGCTCATACAGCCTAATGGTTTACTCTGGCAGTTCGCCCCCGGCATCTGCCAGCCACACTTTGACCATTATACAACACTGCCAGCTACTACGCAATACGTGCCCGGCTTACAAATCGCCCCGGCAACTCCCGTTAAAAACCAACGAGCGACCACCATATTGGTAGTCGCTCGTTTTATCAGGCCACACTCTGGCCGGTTAGATCCTTTTACCGGCTCCCACTGCCTTGAGCTCTTCGGTCAGCAGGGGGATGATCTTGAACAGGTCGCCCACAATGCCATAGTCGGCTAGCTGGAAAATGGGCGCGCCAGGGTCCTTGTTGATGGCCACGATGGTCTTGGCTTCTTTCATGCCTGCCTGGTGTTGAATGGCGCCCGAGATACCGCAGGCAACATACAGGTCTGGGTGCACCGTTTTGCCGGTCTGACCCACCTGGTGGTCCTTGCTGATCCACCCCGAGTCCACGGCAGCACGACTGGCGCCCACTTCGCCGCCAATGGCCTGGGCCAACTCTTCCAGAAGCTTGAACGATTCTGGGCCGCCCAGACCTCGGCCGCCCGACACGATGATCTTGGCCTCTTCCAAGTCCACGTGACGGCGTGCTTCTTTGACGACCTCGCGCACGGTGGTCTTGAGGTCTTGATCGGTGACCTGCACCTGGACCTTTTCAACGGTGCCGGTGCGAGAAGGGTCGGGGGGGTAGGCGCGCATCACGCCGGGACGCACGGTGGACATCTGTGGGCGGTGACGGGGGCAGATAATGGTGGCCATAACGTTGCCGCCAAAGGCCGGGCGTGTCTGGAGCAGCATACGTTCGCTCTCGTCAATATCCAGCCCGGTGCAGTCGGCAGTAAGCCCGGTGCCCAAACGCTGCGCCACGCGCGGGGCCAGGTCGCGGCCAATGTTGGTGGCCCCATACAGCACAATCTCGGGCTTTTCCTTGTGTATCAGGTCTGTGATGACCTTGGTATAGGCATCGGTGCGATAGTGCTCCAGCACCGGGTCATCGGCCAGATATACCACGTCAGCGCCATAGCGGACGAGTTCGTCGGTCAGGTTTGCTACATTGTGACCCAGGAGCACGGCAGCCACGCGCACTCCCAGCATGTCGGCCAGGTCGCGCGCCTTGCCCAGCAGTTGAGCCACTACCTTGGTCAACGCGCCGTCGCGTTGCTCGGCAAAGACCCACACGTGCCGATAGTCCTCCAACCGCACCTCGCCGGCGGCCATCTCGCCCAGTGATAGCGCACCCTCTGGGCAGGCATCAACACAAGCGCCGCAGTCTGTACACGTATCCAGAATCACTGCCACGCCACCGCGAACGGCGATGGCGCCAAAGGGACAGGCGAATTCGCACGTGCCGCACCCGGTACATTTCTCTGCATCGACAGTCAGGTTCATCTAGTGGCCTCCTTGCGCAGACGTTTGTGATGTGAGGAACAAACCAAACCCTCTACGCTCATTATAACCGAAACCAGACGCTTTATCAAGGGGCTACTTGTGATGGATTTCACGATGTTGACAATTGTGCCTGCGTGTGCGTAATCAAAACCCCCGAGGCGAAAGCCTCGGGGGGATGTTTTACATGACCGGCGCTTCCGTGTCGATATCGCATTCCATGAACTGGCGCATGGCGGTGCAGAGGCGTTTGATGCCTTCCTGAATCATCGCGGGCTGCGCGTTGGAAAAGTTGAGGCGCATGGTGTTATCGCCGGCGCCGTCCACGTAAAAGGCAGTGCCGGGCACAAAGGCCACCTTTTGCTTGACGGCTTCTTCCATCAGATCGCGGCAGCTAAAGCCTTCGGGCATGCGCACCCACAGGAACAAGCCGCCCAGGGGCTTGGTCCAGGTGACACCGGCCGGCGCATAGCGTTCCAGTGCTTGTAGCATCACGTCGCGCCGTTCCTTGTACACCGCGCGAATCTGGGCGATGTGGCCCTTGAGCAGGCCCCGCGAGCAAATGTCATAGGCCAGCATTTGCACGAACGAGCTAGTGTGCAGATCGGCACCTTGCTTGGCCTGCACGATGCGCCGGATGACGGGATGCGGTCCCACAATCCAGCCGATGCGCAGGCCCGGGGCCAGCGTCTTGGAAAAAGTGCCCAGGTAGAGCGTGTTTTCCTTGTGCAGCGTAATGATGGGAGTAATGTCCTCGCCTTCAAAGCGCAGCTCGCCGTATGGATCGTCCTCGACAATAGGAACGCCATGTTTGTCAGCAATGGCGACTAGCTTTTGGCGCCGTTCCAGGGGCAGGGTGGTGCCAGCCGGGTTCTGAAAGTTGGGCAGTACATAGATAAACTTGGGCCGGTGCTGTATCACGGCCTTTTCCAACAGGTCCACCTGCATGCCATCGTCATCGATGGGCACGGTGGCAAACTGGGCCTGATAGGCGTTCCAAGCCTGGAGTGCGCCCAGGTAGGTGGGTTTCTCCACCAGGATCACGTCGCCGGGGTCAATGAACACCTTGCCGATGAGGTCCAGCGCCTGCTGCGCCCCGCAGGTGATGACGACGTTGTGTGGTTCGGCGGGCACGCCATAGCGTTTCATCTTTTCGCACAGCCATTCGACCAGCGGCGGGAATCCCTCGGATGGGCCGTACTGCAGGGCTGTGTGCCCCTGTTCGCTCAGGATGTAGCGGCAGGCATCGCCAAAGTCACGGATCGGAAACAGCTCGGGAGCGGGCAGACCCCCCGCAAACGAGATGACATCTGGCTGCATGGTTATCTTGAGCAGCTCGCGGATGACCGAGCTTTTCATCCCTTCCATGCGTTCTGCGTATCGTTCCTCCCATAGTGTCGTCATTGACAGCAACCTCCTTGTTGTGTGTAGAAACAGGGCTAGTTTGATAACGTCAGCAGTCGAAACAGGCCATAGATGAACACAGCCCCAGCCTGGACATAGACCAGGAACAGGGCCAACCAGCAGATGGTGAGCAGTGAGCCCAGGATGGCGAGGGCCAGGCAGCCCCACCGGCTGACGGCGGCCAGATAGGCCGCTAGTCCCCGGGGATGCAGGTCGGCAAAGGCCCGTTCCACGGCCTGCACGTCCACTGGCACGTCTAGCACCTGGGATATGTGCGTGACATATTCTTTCTCGGCCGGGGTGAGCCGCACGTCGGTCAGGGTCATGAGGATGCAGGCATCCATGAGGGCGCGGCGCGTGGCGGCGTCGGATACCTGGCGCAGGGCCTCGTCCAGGGCCGGCTGCGCAGCGTCCAGGAGCCACATTTCTTCAGGGGGCAGGCGGTCGCCTAGGGTGGCGTGGAGCATCAGGTACAGGCGTTCCTGGTCGCGATGCATGCCGCTGATCTGGGCAGTGTGCAGGGCCAGGGCCGGGAACAAGGCCCGCTGCGTGGCGCTTTCGGTGGCGGTCATGGCCTGGAACACGCCGTCACGAACGCGCAACTGCCGCATGTAGGCCCGGGCAATGTGCCCCAGCGAGCGGACCGAGGTGTAATTGATGATGGCTCCGGCAAAGATCGAGACGATGGGAACGGCGTATTTGATGACCGTGCGTTCCAACAGTTCCCAGCCCACGCCACGCGCCAGGCGTTGGACCAGCCAGGCGATCTGGCGCGTGGTGTATTCCTGGAGCGCGCCGGCCGTGGCCGATTCTGCGGCCTGGGTGAACGTGACCGTGACCAATTCGGTGGGACGCAGGCCCTGGGCAAACCCAAAGATGGCGAGCACGTCCTGGGGATTATCGGGGTCGATGGGAACATCGTATAGATAGGCCAGGTCCTGGACCAGTCGCAGTTGCGCGTAGGTGAGATAGCTCAACTCGGCGCCGGATATGCCGGCCCACAGAGCCAGGGTGGCGCCAAAGGTGGGGATGCTGGCGAGTTCGCTGATGGTAGCGCCCAGGCCGGCCACGCCCCCCACGACGGCCGCTTCCAGGGCTTTTTGGCGGATCAGGCGCTCGGCCCGGGCCGCCACCGGGACGCCCGGCCTACGTTGCGCGGCCAGTCGGGCCGGGTTGCCGCGCCGCAACACGCCGCGCGCCGCGCGCAGGAACCAGCCCTGGGGTGAGAGGGGCGACAGGGCCGTAGTCATGGGCGCTGCTCACACACACGCCCCATGACGGCGCCGGCCGGCACAGGGCGTTGATGGGGCAAGGTGGCAAGGTTGTGGCACGCAGTCAACTTGGCGACGGTCCGGTGCGCGCTTTCCGCCCGGCCGCCGCCGATAATAAACATGAGTAGCTGGTTGGCACTGACGAACATGGCCTCGTCCGTCTCCTGGCGGGACCACACTGTCCCATGGCGTGTCTGAACTGGCCTCATTATACCGCAAACCGATGGTGATGTCTACTGCATCGTGCCCAGCGCACCGGGCGTGCGTATGGCGCATGACAACTGTCCGGCGTCGGCGAACCATTGCAAGGTGTCGGCCAGGGTCTCTGGGAAAGGGCGCGGCTGGTAGCCCAGGTCGCGGGTGGCCCAGGCGTGGCTGATGCGCCGGTTGCAGCCGTTCACGGACTGGAGCGAGTACGCGGTGTAGAACGGCTGCCGGCCGCGCAGGCGCGCCCAGGCCGTGGTCAGCGGCACACCCAGCCGGGCCAGCCACATGGGCGCCGTCCACCGGGGCGCGGGCACGCCGGTCAGTGCGGAGGCCTGGCGCGCAATGTCGGCCAGCGAGACCCAGTGGCCGGAGAGGAGGTATTGAGCGCCGGCCGGCGCTCGCTCGGCGGCGCGGATGGCGCCCTGGGCCACGTCACGCGCGTCCACCCAGTCAAAGCCACCATCCACCAGGGCCGGCAACTCGCACTGGCTCAATTGCAGCAACACCTGCCCAAAGAACGAGGGCCGAAAGTCAAACGGCCCCAGGATGCCGGTGGGGTTGAGGATGACGGCGTCGAGGCCCTGCTCGATGCCCCGGCGCATCTCGCGCTCGCCCAGGGCCTTGGATCGGTCGTAGGGGAGATGGTGAGCCGCATCGGCCGGGCCGCGCGATTCGTCCAATGGCTCGTCCAGTGGCTCTTGCTGCAGGGCGTGGATAGAGCTGATGTGAACCAGCCGGCGGATCCCGCAGTCCAGGCTGGTCTGGACCACGTGCCGGACACCCTGAACGTTGATGGCTTCCAGGCGCGGCCATTCGGACATGAGGATAGAGATATAGCCCACGGTGTGGTAGACGGTGTCGATGCCCTGAAATGCCAACGCCAGCGACACCGGGTCCAGCACATCGCCTTCGACAATATCTACGTCCAGCCCGGCCAGGGCTTGCCGGTCCAACTGGCTGGCCTGCGGGTCACGATAGACCATCACGCGCACTTGGTGGCCCTGGGCCACCAGGGCCCGGGCCAGGTTGGCGCCCAGATGGCCGGCGCCAGTCAGCAAAACGGTCATGAGTTAATCGCCCTCTGTTTCTTCATCGCCGATGCGAATGGGAATGGTGAACCCAAACGTGCTGCCGTGCGTGTCTGGTTCTGTCGAACTGGCTACCCAGACGCGGCCCTGGTGTGCTTCTACGATGGATTTGACAATAGCCAGGCCCAGGCCCAGGCCTTCGATGTCTTGAGTGGGCGTGCCAGACACACGATAGAACTTTTCAAACAGGTGGGCCAGGTCTGCAGCGGGAATCCCCGGGCCATTGTCTTCCACTTCTACCACCAGATCGTGCGGGGTGACCCGGGCCATCACGCTGATCTGGCCCCGGGAAGGCGTGTACTTGATGGCGTTGTCTACCAGGTTGGCGACGACCTGAGTGAGGCGTTGCTTGTCGGCATAGATGTGGGGCAGGTCTGGTGGAATCCGAGTCGACAGGGTCAGTCCCATGAGTCGGACCTGGGGCTGCATGTTTTCGACTACGGCATCCATGATGTCGTGCAAGGAGCAATAGCTGGGCGTGATGCCCACCCCGGCCTCAATCCGACCCAGATCCAGCAAGCCCTGCACGAGTTTGGTCATGCGGTCCAATACCCGCAGGCTGCTTTGCGCGGCCTCTCGCTGGTTGGCGGTAAGCGACCCCATACGTGGCAGCATTTCCAGGTTGATGCGAATAGCTTGTAGCGGTGAACGCAAATCGTGCGAGACGGTAGACACAAACTCGGACTTGGCGCGATCCAGTTCTTTGAGATGCGAGATGTCCTGCATCACGGCCACCAGGCCCACCTGGGGGATGGTGGTAAGGTTGGCGTGCAGCGTGCGCCCATCGTCCAATCGAACCTCACGAAACAGGGGGAACGCCGTGGCAGCCGCGCCTTCGCGCCACAGGGTTTGCACGTCGGGATTGGGGATCTCGCGCAATAACGGCCGTCCGATCAGTGCATCTGCGGTCACCGCAAAGGCCCGTTCAGCGGCGCAGTTCATGAGCAGCAGCCGACCGGACTGGTCCGTCACGATCACCACGTCGCCGGCCCCGTCGATGATGGCTTCCAGCTTGGCGCGCTCGCTGCGCAGGGTATCGAACAGACGCGCGTTCTCCAGGGCCACGGTGACCTGGGTGGCCAACGACTGCAATAGCGCCACGTCGCTTTCATCAAAACCTTCCGCCTGGGTGCTTTGGGCATCCAGCACGCCGATGATGCGTTCGCCCAGTTTTAGAGGCACGGCCACCTCACTGCACGTCTCTTCCAGACCGGGTGTACACAGGTAATCGGGTGACTGGGTCACGTCGGGGACTGCGAGGGGTGTGCCATGCTGGGCTACCTGACCGGTGATACCGGTGCCCAACGGCAGGCGCGTGCCTGCCAGGCGCGAGTCCTCATACAAGTATCCCACATCGGCCTTGAACACCAATTCCTCGTCTTCGATCAAGGCCACCGCCACGTGGTAGCAGTCCAGGGTTTCGCGGATCAAGCGCACCACGCTCCACAGCAACAGGTCCGTATCCAGGATGGCATTGATCTCTTGGCTTACGTCGTTGATCAGGCGCAATTGGTCGGCCCGGCGTTGGGCTTGCTGGTGCAGGCGCGCGTTTTCGATTGCGCGCTGCTGCGTGGTGGCATAGAGCTGGGCATTGGATAGCGCAAAGGCCACCTGGTTGCCCACGGTCATGGCCAACTCCAAGTCCGCCGGGCTGAATCCTTCCAGGCAGTCGGTGGCGTCCAGCGCAATGACACCCAGGACCCGGCCGGTCATAGTAATAGGCACCACGAGCAGCGATTGCATGTTTCTGCTTTGCAGGATGTCCTGGACCGGGGCCAGCATGGCAAATGACGTCACATCGCGGATGGTTAGCGGGGCGTCGGTCTGCAGCAATTCGTCTACATAGGACCGATCCGTGATGGGGATTTCGATAGGCAGCAGTGATTCGCTCGACTGGTGCGGGGGGTAAAAGCCGACGATCTGTCCGCTGGTGCAAGTGGGGTCCAGAATGAACAACGCGCTGCCGGGCACGTTGAGCACCTGGGCGATTTCGGCCGCGATCACCAGAGCCACGTTCGAGATTTCCAACGATGTGACCAGGGCCGTGGACAGTCGGTTGAGCAGGGCCAGGCGTTGGGCGCGCTGGTCCAGTTCGGCCGCGCGCAGGCGCGTTTCATAGGCATAGCGGCGCGTTTCGCTGTATAGCCGGGCGTTTTCGATGGCGGACGCGGCCTGGTTGGCAATGATCTGGCATAGCGAAATCTCGCCGGCCGTGAACGGCGGTCGGGCGCTGGTGCGATCCAGGCTGATGGCCCCAATGGCCTGGCCCTTGACGATGAGGGGGATCGCCAGGGCCGCTTCCAGTTCCAGGCGTTGGGCGTGCTGCCAGAAATCGCGCCAGCGTGGGTCAGCATAGATATTGCGAACCTGGACGGCCTGGCGGGTGCGAATGGCGTCAGCGATGTGCGGGCGTTCGGCCAGGGGAACGCGCAGGCCCAGGACCGATTCGGAAGCGCCGGGGTGGTCCACGCTTTCCAGGACCAGTTCCTCGTGCTCTTTATCGAGCATGAACAGGACACTGCGGTTGATGCGCAAGGTGCGGCTGATCCGTTCCAGGATCAACCGCAACAGTTGATCCAGATCCAGGGAGGAAAAGGCCTGGCCGACCTCGTCGAGGACCGAGAGTTCGTAGACGTGGCGTTGGAGATTGGTGGACAGGCGCGCCAGACGCAAGGCGGCCGCCATTTGATAAGCCACGGCAGTCAGGAGGGGCAGGTGCGAGTCGTTCAGCCCTCTTTCCCGGGGATGCACAAAGGCCAGCGCGCCAATGAGGGTTCCGGGCTGGCCCTGGATGGGGATGGCAATGGCCGAACCCACTTCTTGATCGGTTGAGGGCAGGTCCAATTCAGCGACCTGGGTGCGTAGCGTCGGGGCCAGCACCGACTGGTGGTTGGTGCGCACGCGGGCGACCAACGTTTCGAGGGTCTCTTCAAGGGCCTGGCTGTTGCTGCCGGCCAGGAATCGCAACGGCTCGTGCTGGGTCGTGGCCAGCGTTACCAACAGCGCGCCGCTGGCGCCCAACTGTTCGACCAATAGGTCCAGGATGTCCAGCAATTCGGCGAGGTCATCCGCAGCCGCCAGATGCCGCCCCACGAGGTTGAGCAGCGCGGCGTCATCACGCGACAGGCGTGCCTCTCCGCTGACGCTTGGCTTTCCCACAGCATTCCTCACAGATCACGAACCCGTTCGCACCAACCCGGTTGGTGCGTTGGCGAGTACGTAACCTATTATAGCACGCACGGATTAGATTGGCAAGATGCGAAAGGCACAAAAAACAGCTTGCCCAAAACGCGGGTTCTGGGCAAGCTGCCGGGCTATAGAGTTGAGCAGCGGGTGATGGTTCAGGCGCCAAACTTGGTCAGGCGCAGGGCGTTGGCCATCATCAAGGGGAGCACGTTGACGGCCGTCAACGTGCCCAGCGAGCCATAGCGCCCGCATTGGAATTCGCCAAAGGCCTCCAATCGGTCGGGGCGGCAATAGTGCGAATATAGCAGGAAGGGCAGCGGGTGCCAGCTATGCCCCGCCAGCACAGCCGGCGTAGAATGGTCGCCAGTCACGGTTACCACGTCGGGGTTGAGCCGCATGAGACGCGGGATCTGGCGGTCCACGCGCTCGATAACGGCAACTTTGGCGTCAAAGTTGCCGTCTTCGCCCCGGCTGTCGGTGTGCTTGATGTGGATAAAGAAAAAGTCATAGTCGGCCCAGTGCTGTTCCAGGCAGGTGAACTGGTCTTCGATGGCATCGCCGGTCTGGAGCAGGTCCATGCCCACCAGCCGGGCCAGGCCCTTGTACATGGGATAGGTGGCGATGGCGGCCGGCCGAATGCCATAGGTTTCGTTCATGGTGGGCAGGGCCGGGTGCTTGGCAAAGCCGCGCAACAAGAGCGCGTTGGCCGGGTGCTGGTCTTGAAGCAACTTGCGGGCCTGCGTCACAAATTCGTTCACCAGCGCGGCCGCGCGTTCGGCCTGGGGGTTCAAGGCGTGGGCCGGCAGCGGCGCGTGGCCCAGTTTTTGCGGGTCGGTTTCGCTGATCGCCTGATCCAGGCCCTCGGCGCGCAATACCAGCACAAAGCGGTGCTCTTTGACCGGTTCGACAAATACCTCGGCGCCGGGCAGTTTGATGGAGCGCAGCCGGTCGCACAGGGCCACGCAGGTTTCGGTGGGGATGCGCCCGGCGCGCCGGTCGGTGATCAGGCCGGCTTCGTCCACGGTAGCAAAGTTGCCCCGGGCGGCCAGGTCGTTAGGCCCCAGGTGAAAGTCAATGCCCAGGGCTTCTAGCACGCCGCGCCCGATCTGGAACTGGAGCGGGTCATAGCCAAACAAGGACACGTGAGCCGGGCCGCTGCCCGGCGTAATGCCAGCGCCAATCGATTCCATCAGCCCGCACGTACTGCCGCCGGCCAGGGCGTCCAGGTGTGGGGTGCGGGCGGTTTCGAGTTCGGTGCCGCCGCCAAAATACATGGGCAGGCCGCCCAGCCCATCCAAGATCAACATGACCATTTTGGATGTGCCAGGGATAGCCAATTCGTGCATCAAAGTCAAGTCAGCCATTATCATTACCCTCCTTGGTAGGCAAGTGATCGCCGTCGATTGTACACCAAACCACGCTGTTTGACAACTGGTCGATAGCCCCCGCATTTTCGGCCTTGACAAAACGCCTCACGCCGATTATATTGTGCGTAATGCAACTGCATCAAGGAAGGTGCCATGTCTCGCGGTTTGGGTCCCATTCCCCGGCTCTGGCTCATCAGCCTGATCACCATCGCCATGGTGGTGGGCCTGTATCTGGTGCGCAGCCTGTTGCCGCCATTCATCCTGGCCGTCTTGCTGGCCTATCTGCTGAACCCGCTGGTGGAGCTGATCCTGCGCCGCACCCGGCTGCCGCGCTTGCTGGCGGTAGTGGTCATCTATCTGACGTTCCTGATCGTGGCCGGCCTGTTTCTCGCGTGGCTGGTCCCGACGCTGATCGTCCAGGTGCGGCAGGCCAACCTGGACTGGCAGAATCTGCTGAAAACCGTGGCCGATTGGGTGAGCGAATACCACATCGTGCAGGTGTTTGGCACCTCGGTGGATTTGCTGCAACTATATCACCAGTTTGAGGCTAACCTGCAAGATGCCCTCGCGGCAGGGGCCTCTTACCTGGCCTCGCGCACGGCCGGCTTCTTGTTTGGGCTGGCGTCGGTATTTGGCTGGCTGTTTGTGGTGCTGGTGGTGGTGTTTTACCTGCTCAAAGACGCGGATCAGGTGGGCCGCTACCTGGATGGCCTGGTGCCCGCGGCCTATCGCGCGGATCTGTGGCAGTTCGAGCGGGAACTCAAGGTTACCATGAACGCCTATATCCGCGGCCAACTCTTGCTCTGTGTCATCATCGGGACCGTGACTACTCTCTCGCTGTCGGCGCTGGGCATCCGTAATGCCCTGTTGCTGGGCATTATCGCCGGCCTGCTGGAGGCCGTGCCCAACCTGGGGCCGGTGGTCGCCACGGTGCCTGCCGTGATCGTGGCCCTGTTCCAGGGGTCCGCCTGGCTGCCGCTGCCCAACTGGGGCGTGGCCCTGGTGGTGGTGGCCCTCTATGCCATCATCCAGCAGTTGGAAAACAATCTCATCGTGCCCAAGGTGCTGGGCGACAGTGTGAACCTGCACCCGGTGGTGGTGCTCTTTGGGCTGTTGGCCGGGGCCAGCATCGCCGGGGTGCTGGGCATGCTGCTGGCGATTCCCACCATCGCCGTGTTGCGACTGGTGGCACGTTATGTGGCGGCGCTGCTGCTGGAGCCGGCCCCGGCCGGCGAGCGCGTGCCTATTGTGGCCGATGCGCCGGAGGGTCAAGATGGATAGCGCGCGGGTGCAGGCGGTGCTGTTTGACCTGGACGGCACGTTGTTCGACACGGATGATGTGTGGCTGGATGCGGTGCTGAGCCGGCTGGGCGGGGCATCGCGGGCACACGTGATGGGCCGGCCGGCGCGCGCCGCGCTATCGTGGGGTGAACGCGTGGGCAGCCGACTGCTGGCCTTGTTGGACCAGCTAAACCTGGATGATGACGTGGATCGGCTGGCCGCGCGCGTGTTGCGGCGCCGGCCGACATCATACTCGTATCGACTTGTCTTGGGCGTGGGCGAGATGCTGACCACCCTGGCGCCGCGCTATCCACTGGCCGTGGTCACGACGCGGTCCGGGCTGGCGGCCACGCACATGTTGGCGAGCACGGACCTGGCCGCCTATTTCGAGTTGGTGGCGACGCGGAGCGACACCCGGCGCATCAAGCCGCATCCCGAGCCGGTGACACACGCGGCAGCCGGCCTGGGCGTGGCCCCGGCCCACTGCCTCATGGTGGGCGATACCACCGCCGACGTGCTGTCGGCCAAGATGGCCGGGGCGCAGGCCGTGGGCGTGCTGTGCGGCTTTGGCCGCGAGGCCGACCTGCGCCGGGCCGGTGCCGACTGGATTGCCCCCAGCACCGCCGAGCTGGGGCACTTGTTGGGTGGCTGACACCCTAGAAGGAGCAACTCGTGGATTTGTTAGAGCTTCCCATCGTGCGGACCGTGCGGCGCAACCACGCTGCTGAACATGCCACCATGACCATGCTCAGCCAGCACGTGCCCGGCGTGCGGCTGGTGGCGCGCAGCTCGCCGCGCGGCTTTACCGTGTACGGCGACGTGCACGCGCAGGCCCTGCGCCAGGCGGCCGAAGAGGCCCTGACCCGCTTGCAGGCCGGTGAAGCCAACCTGGCGGTGCATCCCAATTGCGGCACCAACCTGGTGGTGGGTGGCCTACTCACGGCGCTGGCTGCCGTGCTGCTCATGGGCCGGCGCCCGCGATTGGACCGGCTGCCCTTTGTGCTACTGGGCACCACGCTGGCGCTCATTGCCGCGCAGCCGGCCGGCCGGTGGACGCAAAAGCATATTACCACATCGCCGGACCTGGCCGGCACGTGGGTGGCCTCGGTGCGCCGCGTGCGACCGGGCGTTCACAAGGTCGCCATCGCCCAGCGGCTGCCCCAGCGCTTTGCCGATGTGCCGGTAGGCTGACGCCATGCTCTATCTGTTCCACGGTCCCGACGAGTACTCCATCCAGCAGGCCGTCGTCGCTCTCAAGGCCCAACTGGGCGACGCGGATCTGGTAACGCTGAACACCACCGTGCTCGACGGTCGGCGCACGTCGCTGGCCGAGGTGGTGGCTGCCGCCGATGCGTTGCCCTTTCTCGCCGAGCATCGTCTGGTCATCGTGGAGCGTTTGCTGGCGCAGGTCGTTGGCAACAAGGAGGCCAGCGAGCAACTCGCCGCCTACCTGGCGCGCGTGCCGGCCAGCACAGTCCTGGTCCTCATCGAAGACAAGCTAGACCGGCGCGCGTCTATCACCCGGCATATCCTGCAACTCCCCAAGGAGCAGGCCCAGGTGCGCGCGTTTGCCATGATGGACCAGCGCGCGCTGGTCGACTGGGTCCGGCAGCAGGTGAGCCAGGGGGCTGGCCGCATCGACGGGGCCGCCGCCAGCCTGCTGGCCGAATTGGTGGGCACCGACCTGCGGCTCCTGGGCCAGGAAATCGCCAAGCTGCTAGACTATGTTGGGGGCATGCGGCCGATCACGCGGGCCGATGTGCAGGCCCTGTGCAGCTATACACCCAATGCCCGCGTCTTTGACATGGTCGATGCCCTGGGCCAGCGCGACGGCCAGACCGCGCTGAGCCTGCTCCATCGCCTGCTAGACGAGGGCCAGGCCGAGTTGTATCTGTTGAGCATGATCACCCGGCAGTTTCGCATCCTGGTGAGCATCAAGGACCTGGAGCAGCGACGCGCCTCGGCCGGCGACATGGGCGCGCGCCTGGGGATGCCACCCTTTGTGGTGAACAAGGGCCGGCAGCAAGCGCGCAATTTCGACGCGGCTCATCTGGCGCGCATCTATCGCCAGTTGGTGGACATAGATACCGCCACCAAGACCGGCCAGATGGACCCGGCCCTGGCGTTGGACCTGTTTGTGGTGGACGTGTGCCGGCGTTGACGGCACCGGGGCCTGGGCCTCGGCCCGCTCCCCTCATTCTTCTCCGAGATGGAGGAATCGTTGGAATCACCCATGGAACCCATTACCCAGTTGCTGCTGGAGGCCATGCCGGTATTGCCGGTGCGCGACACGGTGCTATTTCCGCACATGGTCACCGGCCTGCTGGTGGGACGCCATACGTCGCTGCGGGCCGTAGACGAGGCCATGTTGGGCGAGGAGCAGAGCATCCTCGTGGTGGCACAGCGCGACCCGCAGATCGAAGACCCTGAGCCCAGCGACCTGTATGCGGTGGGCACCGAGGCCGTGATTGCTCGCGTGCTGCGCCTGCCAGACGGCGCCAGTCAGATATTGGTGCAGGGCCAGCGGCGCGTACGTATCACGGGCTATGATCAGACCCGGCCCTTTTTCCGCGCCCAGGCGCGGCTGGTCGTCGAGCCGGTCGAAGAGGGGCTGGCGATAGAGGCCCTGAGTCGGGCGGTGCTGGCCCTCTTTGAAAAATACATCCAGTACTATCCCGATGTCATGGATGACGCCTACGTGGCGGCCATGAATATCGACGACCCCGGCTGGCTGGCCGATTTTGTGGCCGCCAACCTGGCGATCAAACTGGTCCAGCGCCAGGATATTCTGGAGACCATTGACATAACCACCAGGCTCCAAAAAGTCAACATCTTGTTGGCCCAGGAACTAGAGGTATTGGAACTGCAAAACGAGATCCACTCCCAGGTCCAGGAAGAGATGGACCGGTCGCAGCGCGAGCACATCTTGCGCGAGCAAATCCGGGTGATGCAGCGCGAACTGGGCGAGATGGACCCCCAACTACAAGAGATCAACGAGCTGCGCGAGTCCGTCGAGGCGGCCCAGATGCCAGAAGAGGTCGCAGCCAAGGCCATGAAAGAGCTGGACCGGCTGGCCGCCATGCCGCCCCTGGTCCCTGAAATCGCCATCATTCGCACGTATCTGGATTGGCTCATCGAGCTGCCCTGGGCGCAGACCACCGAAGACCAGATTGACATTGCCCAGGCGGCGCGGGTGCTGGACGAGAACCATTATGGCCTCAAGAAGGTCAAGGAGCGCATCCTGGAGCACATGGCCGTGCGCACGTTGTGCGTGGCCGCTGACGACCACATGCGCACGCCTATTTTGTGCTTTGTGGGCGCGCCGGGCGTGGGCAAGACTTCGCTGGGGCAGAGCATCGCCACGGCGCTGGGCCGCCAGTTTGTGCGCATCTCGCTGGGAGGCGTGCGCGACGAGGCCGAGATCCGGGGGCATCGCCGCACCTACATCGGCGCGCTGCCAGGCCGCATCATCCAAACCATGCGGCGGGCCGGCGTGACGAACCCTCTGTTCATGATGGACGAGATCGACAAGCTGGGCTATGACTTTCGCGGCGACCCGGCGGCAGCCCTGCTGGAAGTGCTGGACCCCGAGCAGAACCGCGCCTTTATGGACCATTACCTGGACGTGCCATACGATCTGTCGCAGGTGATGTTTATCACCACGGCGAACTATCTGGACCCAGTGCCGCCGGCCTTGCTCGACCGCATGGAAGTGATCGAATTGCCGGGCTATATCGAAGAAGAAAAGCTGGCGATTGCCCAGGGCTTTTTGGTGCCGCGCCAGGTGCAAGAAAACGGGCTGGCCAAGGTGGGCCTGCGCTTTACCGAAAGCGCGTTGCGAGGCATCACGCGCCAGTACACGCGCGAGGCCGGCGTGCGCAACCTGGAGCGCGAGATCGGCAACATCTGCCGCAAGGTGGCGCGCCGCGTGGCTGAGGGCAAAAAGGTGCCCCGGTCCATCACGGTCCAGGCCTTGCCGCGCTACCTGGGTGCGCCGTTCTTTTTCGACCAGGACGCCGAAGAGCAGCCCCAGGTGGGGATTGCCACCGGTGTCTCGTGGACCGAGGCCGGCGGCGATTTGCTCTCCATCGAGGTGTCGCTGATGGACGGCAAGGGCCAACTGAGCCTGACCGGCCAACTGGGCGAGGTGATGCAAGAGTCGGCCCAGGCGGCGCTGTCATACGCGCGCTCGCACGCCGGCGATTGGGACCTGCCGGCCAAGGTATTCGAAAACACCGACATCCACATCCACGTGCCGGCGGGCGCCATCCCCAAAGATGGACCATCGGCCGGCATCACCATCTCGACGGCGCTCATCTCGGCGTTGACCAGCCGCCCGGTGCGACCAGATGTGGCCATGACCGGCGAGATCACCCTGCGCGGGCGCGTGCTGCCGGTGGGCGGCCTCAAGGAAAAGATCCTGGCGGCGCACCGGGCCGGCATCAAGACCTTTATCCTGCCCACCAAGAACCGCAAGGATATGGAAGACATCCCCCGCAAGGCCCTGCGCGACCTGCGCTTTGTCTATGTCGATAGCATGGACCAGGTGTTGCCAGAGGCACTGGTGGCGCGAGATGTGGTCCCGGCGCCAGCCCGGAGCGTGGTCGCCCCGCGCTCGCGCTCCCGCCGGAGCCAACCACCGCTGGCCGGGCCGCGCTCATAGAGAGCGCGTTCACAGAGAGCGTGCTCATAGAGCGAGAGGTATTCCCATGTCAGGGACCATCAAGACCATTTTCTGGGCGATATTGGCGATCGTCGTCGTTATGGTGGTGCTGCTGTTTGTGCTGCCGCGCCTGGGCGGCGGTGACGGCGTGCCGGCTTCGGCCACGTGCTTTCGCGATGCGCTGCCGGCCAGCGAGACCTTTGTCTATCTGTCAGGCCCGTTAAAGGTCGAGTCTGGTGAGCCCAGCACTTGGGTCATCTTTTTCCGGGACAACGAGGGGCCATACGCGAGCTTTGTGCAGGGGGCCATCTATCGCGCTGAACCATTCTCCGACCGGCTCCCCCCGGCGTTTCTGCTGTGGCAGTTGGGGCCAGGCCCGGCGCCGATCAACCTGGGCGAGACAACCTGCCGGGCCGAAGGACGCGACGTGCTGGCAACCTCAAAACAGATCGACCCCACCGAGATCGTCATCTGGGGCTATGCGGCGGCGCAACAGCGACCCACCCGCCTGCACCTGTTCTATCGGGCCAGCCCCGACGGCAAAGACATCAGCCAGTTGTATTACGAGCATTATCGCTCGTACATTGGCGAGCGTGGTGTGTATTTTCTGGTCGATGCGCCCCAGACCCTGGTGGTGCAGCGCACGATCACCTGGGCGGTGGGCGGCGAGACGCAGACCCTGGCCCAGACCGACCTATGTCGCCAGGAGCAGTATACGCCGGTAGATGGCGACTATCCCCCCACTCCCCAGGTGAACCACATCACCTTTGTGGATAACAAACTGCCCACCTCGTATCCGCAGTATCCCGAAGAGGTGGTGGTGGCGTATTGCTTGCTGCATGCCGACGAAGGCGCACGCCAGAAATACCTGGCCCCGGGTGTATCGCCGCCGTTGGGCAGTGCCAGCGGGGGGTTGTTGGGCCTGAGTTGCATGGTCGCCGCGCCCCCGGCCGTGACGGTGCTGGATCTCACGCAGCCCAGCAGCCAGCAGGGCAACGATGCCCAGGTCTATACGCGCGTGCAGGTGGGCGGCGAGTCTGGCCCCCGTGACGTGGCCTGGAAACTACGCCTGCGCCAGTCTGGCGACACTGAAAGCGCGCAGTGGCAGTGGTACATCGAAGGTATTACCCCATAGCCGGGCATCCAGCCCAAACAGGAGAGCACATGAACACAGACGAGATATTGGCCCTGTATCAGCAAGGTGAAGGACCGGACCTGGAGTTCAAGTCAGAAAACACCAAGCCCTCCAAGCTGGCCGAAACACTCATCGCCCTGGCGAATGCCCAGGGCGGCGTGGTGTTGATTGGGGTCAACGGGCGCACCGGCGAGGTCGAAGGGGTGCGCGACCCGCGCCTGACCCGAGAGGCCGCCATCGAGGCCACGCTGCTCTGCGAACCCCCTCTCATCCTGCCGCTGCCCGAGGTGACAAGCCTCCAGGAAAAGCCGGTGATCGCCGTGGTGGTGCCAGAGGGCCTGCCCAACGTGTACAGCCTGAATGGCCGCTATTTGGCCCGCGTGGGGTCGCTCAACAAGCCCATGCCGGCGGCCACGCTGCGCCGGCTGCTCATCGAGCGCGGCGAGATCACGTTCGAGATGCTGGCTGACCCGCGGGCCACGTTTGCCGACCTGGACCTGAACAAGGTGGCCGATTATGCCCGGGCCTTCCGGTGGGGCGGCAACATGTCGATGGAGGAATTGCTGCTCAGCCGGGGCTGCCTGACGCGGGACAAGGATCAGTATCGCCCCACCAACGCCGGCATCTTGTTGTTTGGCGCCGAACCGCAAAAGTTCTTTATGAACGCGCAGATCATCTTGGTGCAATATCCTGGCCTGGAGATGGGCGACGAGTTCATCCGTGAGGACATTGGCGGCACCCTGGAAGAACAGATCGACGCAGCTGAGCTTTTCCTGGTGCGCAACATGCGCAAGACCATGCGCCTGGTGGGCCTGGGTCGCGAAGAGGTGACCGAATACCCGGTGGAGGCCGTGCGCGAGATGGTGGTGAATGCCGTGGCGCACCGTGATTACAGCATCCGGGGCGAGGCCATTCGCATCAGCATGTTCAACGACCGGGTGGAATGCTACAGCCCGGGCCGGCTGCCCGGTCACGTCACCGTACAAAACATCCTCGAAGAGCGTTTTAGTCGCAACGAGGCCATCGTCCAGGTGCTGGCGGACCGGGGATATATCGAACGGCTGGGCTATGGCATCAACCGCATGATCCAGATCATGAAAGACCACGGTGCCCAGCCCCCGCTCTTTGAAGAGCGGGCCGGCGGGTTCCAGGTCACGCTCCATGCTGTGGCGGCCGAATTGACCGCCGACCCGGCCGAGATGGCAAAATGGCTGGCCCTGGGCCTGAACGAGCGCCAGATTCGGGCCTTGCAATACCTGTCGACTATTCCCCGGATCACCAACAGAGAATTTCGTCGCTTGTGCCCCGACGTAAGCAATGAAACGATCCGTAGCGACCTGGCTGATCTGGTGGATCGGAATATTCTGTTAAAAATTGGCGACAAAAGGGCCACATACTATATCCTCAAGTAGTGTTTTTATCACAGATTATCGCAGATTATCCCAAGTTCTGGCGCTTTTTCGCAATTGATTTACACACCGGTGGTTGGGATGTTTCAGCCATCAGGCCGGCGCCGCAACGAACACCGGCTTTCCAAGTCCGACCACCGACGGCGGACGACCGCTACTTCCCACAGGCTATCGCATGACAGATTCTATCATTGAGGCGCGGGGCCTCGTTAAACATTATGGCGCAAACCCGGCCCTGGCCGGGTTTGACCTGCTGGTGCCCCGGGGCAGCCTGTACGGGCTGGTCGGCCCCAACGGCGCTGGCAAGACCACCACCATCCACATGCTCTGCGGCCTGACCCGGCCCACCGGCGGCGTAGCTCGTGTGGCCGGCCATGACCTGGGCGACATGATGGGTATTCGCCGGGCCATCGGCGTGACGCTGGAGAACCACCCCCTGTACGAAAACCTCACGGCCCCCGAATACCTGTGTTTCGTGGGTGAGATGAAGGGCCTGACGGCCGGCGAGGCCCGGCACGAGGCCGCGCGCCTGCTGGCGGCCGTACAACTGGGCGCCGGCGACCGCGCCCTGATCAACAGTTTCAGCAAGGGAATGAAGCAAAAGGTCGCCATCGCCTCGGCGTTTGTAGGCCGGCCCAGCCTGGTCATCCTGGACGAGCCGTTCACCGGCATCGACCCGCTGGGCGTGCGCGCCGTCAAGGACCTCCTCGCCGGCCAAGTGGCTGGGGGCGGCACGGTGCTCTTGAGCAGCCACATCCTGGAGGTGGTAGAACGCCTGTGCGATGGCGTGACCATCATCGCGGCCGGGCGCGCGGTGGCGGCCGGTCCTGTGGCTGAACTCACCACCGGCGGGCGTACCCTGGAGGACGTGTTCCTGGCCGCCACGACCAGTGGGGCGCCGGCATGAAGGCGGTGTTCGTCTGCCTGCGCTATCTGATGCGGGGCAAGGTCAACGCACTGCTGCACCTCAAGCCAGCCGCGGCCGTGAGTTGGGGGCTGTTCCTGGTGCCGACTGGCTGGCTGGCCTACGCGGCGCTGGCCCTGCTGCAAGAGCACGCCGACCTCGTGCCCGCGTATCGTTACGAGTTGACCGCCGCCCTGTTCGCCGCGACGTTTTCCATGCTGGGGTTTGCCGCACTGGTGGGCATGACCAGCGCCCAGAACCTCAACTATACCCGACTCCAGCTCTTGCCGCTGCGCGCCTGGCAGGTCTATACGCTGGAGCTGCTGGACAAGCTCGTCGTCCTGGTGCCGCTGCTGGGGCTGCTGGCGGTGCCGGCGCTGCGCGTCACGATGCTGCTAGGCTATGATGCGCTGGCCTATGCGCGACTGGCCGGCGTGTTGGCCCTGTTCGTGCTGCTGGCGGTGGAGGCGCTGACCCTGTCGCTGGTGCTACTGCAGGGCGGTATGGGTGCCACGCGCGGCGCCTGGCGGCTGATCTATACCCTGGCGTTCCTGGGCAGCTATGTGGCGCTGGTCAAGGCCCGGCCCACTGACGCCTTGCCCTTGCTGCAAGCCCGGTGGTCGCCGTGGGCCGTGGCGGCCCGGGCCGTGCTCGACGGCTCGCTGGCGGACGTAGGTCTGTTGGCCGGGCTGGCGACGGCCCTGTTCCCGGTGGGTGTCCTGGTATATCGCTGGGCGTACATGCGGGAACGGCCCGGCGTGGGCCGGTTGGGGCTGGATGGCTCGGGGTTGCTGGTGGTGTTGGGCCGGCCGCTGGGCTGGCTGAACCGGGGCGCCGGACGCATCCTGACCGTGGATCTGCGCCAGGTGTTCCGAGACCCGTATGCGTACTCGCTGCTGCTATTTCCCGTGGTCATGGTGGTGGCGCTGGATGCGGCCGGCTTGACCCGCGAGCCGGCACTGCGCTTTTACGTGCCGTTTCTGCTGGCCGGCGAGGCGACGCTGCTCCTCGGCCTGAATCCCATTGGCCGCGATGGCAACGCGTTCAAGCTGCTGCACCTGCTGCCCATCTCTACCGACCAGATATTGATTGCCAAGATGACCTTTGCCTTTATCCCCACGTGGCTGTTTGGCCTGGTGGGGAGCCTGTTGTGGGGCGACGTGCCGGTTCTCATCGCGCTGACGGCGTGGACGGCCTGGGCAGCGGCGCTGGCCGTTTACCTGGGCGTGCTATACCCAACCTATGGCAAGCTGGCTCCCGGCCCCACCTCGCGAGTTCCGTTTCTCATCGGCGCGGCGGCGTTGCCGGCCCTCGTCTATCCTCTGGATGGCACACTGCGCGTGCTGGTCCTGGTCGTGGGGTCGCTGGCGGGGACCGGGACCTTTTATGCGCTGGCCCGGCGGCAACTGGACCGCTGGTCCGTGGAGCAGATGGACATAGCATAAGGGGGAGGCCCAGCCTCCCCCTTGTGTTTTCGTCGCTGTGGCGAAGTTACTTGACGGCGGCCATGGCTACGGCCGCTGCCCCCAGCGCGCCGACATTGTCGCCGAGTTCGGCGCGCACAACGCGCACGGCATCAGCAGCGGTGCGAAAGGCGCGGCGGTGGATGGTGCGGCGCACCGGGTCGAGCAACACATCGCCCATGTTCGCCAGCCCCCCGCCAATGACCATCATCTCGGGGTTGATCAGGTTGACCAGATTCGCCATGCCCAGACCCAGGTACATCATGGCCTCATCAATGATTTCTTGGGCTTCCACGTCGCCTTCAGCGGCGGCTTGGGCCACCATCTTGGCGCTGACCCGGCCCGGGTCGCCGCCAGCCAACTCGGCAATGCGCGTGGGAACGCCGCGCATCAGTAGTTCAGCCCCTTCGCGGGCGATAGCCGTGCCCGAGGCCAACGCCTCCAGGCAGCCGCGCCGCCCGCAGCCACAGTGCGGGCCATGCGGCAAGATAGTCACGTGGCCCACCTCGGCCGCGCCGCCCGTGGCCCCACTGTACAGCTTGCCGTCGAGGATAAACCCCCCGCCAATGCCGGTGCTGACCGTCACATAGACCATGTGCCGGGTTCCCCGACCGGCCCCAAAGCGGTGTTCGCCCAGGGCCGCGGCGTTGGCGTCGTTTTCCAGAAAAGTGGGGATCTCGAGGGCCGAGGCGATGCGATGACCCAGGGGCACATTGAACCAGCCGGGCAGATTGGGGGGCGACCCCACCATCCCGACCCGGATGTCGATGGGGCCGGGGGCGCCCACGCCCACCGCGCGCACCTGGGTCGATAGCACGTTGGCCCCAGCCATCACCCGAAACGCCGCATCCAACATCCGTTCGATGACGGCATCCGGGCCTTCGCGGGCCTGGGTCTCGCGATAGTCCTGGTTGAGAATGCGGCCGCTGGGGTCCACCAACACGGTGTTGATCTTGGTGCCACCCAGGTCAATGCCAACGAATAGGTCTGTGCTCACGTTGTTACTCCCCCGCCGATTGACGCGTCGATTGACGGGCCTTTTAGCCGCGACCGGCGCTGCCAAATAGCTCGATCTTGCGCGCGACCACGGTCTGCATGGCCTGGATGGTGGGCTTGAGGATGGGGCGCGGGTCTATCTCGTCCGGATGTTTGGCCAGAAACTGGCGCACGGCCCGGGCAAAGGCGTCGCGCACCTCGGTGTCGATGTTGATCTTGCAGATGCCCAGCGAGATGGCGGTGCGAATGTCGTGGTCGGGGATGCCCGACGCACCGTGCAGCACCAGGGGGATATCTACGCGCTCGCGGATGGCGCGCAGGCGATCGAAATCGAGTTGTGGGTCGCCTTTGTAAAAGCCGTGGGCATTGCCGATGGCGACAGCCAGGGCGTCGATGCCGGTCTGACGCACAAACTCGGCGGCCTCGTCCGGGTTGGTCATGGCGACCTCGCGCTCGCTGACCACTACGTGGTCCTCGATACCCACCAGCCGGCCCAGCTCGGCCTCTACCGACACGCCCACGGCGTGCGCGGCCTCTACCACCTGACGCGTGGCGGCGACGTTTTCGTCAAAGGGGAGCTTGGAAGCGTCGATCATGACGGACGAGTACCCGTGGCGGATGCAGTCCATGCAGGACGCAAAGTTGGGACCGTGGTCCAGGTGCAAGGCCACCGGGACGGCGGCCTGATGCGCATAGGTCAGGACGATCTGGGACAAAAAGCCGATGCCGGCATATTTGAGAGCGCCGGCTGACGTGGCGACAATGACCGGGGCGCGCCGGTCCTGGGCCGCGCCCATGATGGCATGGGTGATTTCCAGGTTGTTGGTGTTGAACGCGCCCACCGCATAGCCGCCCTGCTGGGCCGCCAACAAGAGATCGGCATTGGTCTTGAGCATGGCTTGATTCCTCCAGAAGGTCGAGGCTTGGACAGTACCACAATTATACCACATTTCCGGCGAATGGTCAGGGGCGGCCTGGTTGCCAGGAGCCGCGCAGGGTGTGACCGCTGCGCAGATCGGTCACCGGGACCCACCATGTACTGCCGTCGGTCCCGACTGTTTCCAGGCGTGCGGACGCCGGGTCGGGGCGCACGACGTCGGCTGGCACGGTGATTCGCAGCCAGCCGGTGTCGCTGGTCTCGGCGGCGGCGCGATAGGTGCGGCCGTCGGCTTGCTGCACGATCAAGGTCACCGGCTGGTGGGGCCACGGTTGGCCAGCGGCATCGAGCAGTACGCCGGTCACGGCGGCGTCGCCGCGCCAGCGTACCAGCAGGCCCGGGCCGCCACAGGCAATGAGGATACCGGTGACCAGGGAACACGTGAACAGGGCGGCCAGCAGGCCCAGCGTTTGCAACTGCCAGGTGGACCGGTTCACGACGCTGGCCCCGCCGCCCGGGTCAATCGCCATAGCCGCCACCACGCCACACCGTCATAATAGGCCAGCAGCAGGCACAACAGCAACCCCAGGGCACCGTCCTGGTAGCCTTTTAGCGACACATAGCGGCGCCGGAATTCGCGCAGGGGTTGGAGGACAAGGTTGTGGGGCCGGGTGCGCAGCCCTTGCCGCCAGCGGGCCTGGGCTTCTAGCGTGGCGTACCGGTCTTGTTTGGCGATAAAGGTGCTCAGGCGATCATAGTTATAGTGGGTGAGGGGATTTTCCAGGTGACCGATCTGGCTGCCATCTGGAAACAGCACAAGTTCGTGGACCGGGTGTTGGGGGTCATAGTGGGCCAGGTCCCGGCGCATGAGCCGAAGCTGAAAGTCGGGCGACCAACCGGCGCCGCGCATCCAGCGTCCCATGATAATGTTGCGCCGAGGCACCCACCAGCCCACCGGCGAATCGTGCTGGATCACCTGGCGGATCTCGGCGGCCAGGGCCGGTGTGGCGCGCTCGTCGGCGTCCACAAAAAAGACCCAGCGCCCCTGGGCTGCCGCCAGGGCATGGTCGCGCTGGTCTGCAAAGTTGGCCAGCTTGTGCTGCACCACACGCGCGCCGCATTCTTGCGCCAGCGACGGCGTGTCATCGGTACTGAAATCGTCCACCACCAAGAGTTCGTCGCCCCATTGCAGGGTGTGCAGGCAATCGACGATATGGCGTTGTTCGTTATGAGCCAGGACGACCAGCGACAGTTCGGTCATGGGGCCGGGTCTCCGGAACTGGTTTCCGCGTCGGCCTCCCATTGGTCGTGCCAATCTTCCAGGTGGTCCATGATCTCGGATAGGCCGGCGAACATGCCTTTGTGTTCTACGTTGGCGAGCAAGCGCGATAGGTGGGGGGTGGAGGTGTCAGACTGCTGGAGGTACATAACGCGGACGGCCTGACGGACCAGCTCGCTGACGGTGCTGTGGCGAGCCTGGGCCAGTTGGACGAGTTGTTCGTGTTCGGTGGCGGGGAGGGTAAATCGAATCGATTTCTGAGGCATGATGTTCAGCGGCCGTTGTGGCTGAGGCCACGCAGGATGTGATATACTACCTTCATGCGAAAATAGCGGTCCTGGCAGGCTTGCATGAACTTGGCTACCAGCCGGCGGGTGGTGGGATCGGCAGCCAGGGCAAAGCCGGCCTGGTTGCCGCGCCAGCGACGATCCAGAATGCCGGCGCTCGCCAACTCCTGGGCGGCCGTTTCCAACTCGTCCAGGTCGCGGTTCAAGTGCTGAACCAGGTCTTGGGCTTGGTAGGTGTTGTCTGGTTGACGATAGAAGAACTTGACGAGATCCCATTTGATAAACGAATCCAGTTGGCGCTTGAGCAGGTTCAGGAGATCTGCATCCATGTCCTCCATCACGTCGGTATATTCGAGTGTCGGTTGTTCCACCGATCATTACCTCGACGTTGGTCGTTTGCACGTCACATGCGGGCTGGATACATTCTAACATTGCCAGACCCCGAGATCAATACCATAGATGGTCAAAAGTAGTTATCTGGCCTGGTACTTTGGTACTGATGGCCTATAATGTTGCGGCGGTTGCTCCCGGGCAATGTTCCTGGAAGAGTTTATCATAGCACACGATGTCTGTCAATCCGGTATCCAACATTTCGGTTGGGACACGTTGACGTTTAATGAAGGTTGTGGTAGTATACGGCAGAAGCAAGTTTGATGTCCTAACCCGGATAAACCAGAGCCAACCAGGTTGATGCTTGAGTAAATTCTTGCTCGTCGTACAAGAATTTCACTGGTCGGGCCCTATCATTGCCAGATGGAGGTGAAACATGCGAATCGATTGGCGGTATTTTGTCCTGGGCTTGCTGACAGGCGGCGTCGTGGGGATGATGTGGGGCTTGCTCAATGCGCCATATAGCGGCGTGGAGACGCAGGAGCTGATGGCGCTCAAGGTTCGAGAATCGCTGGCTGAAGGCCAGGAAGCGATGGCCGCTCGCGAGCGTGAGCTGCGAGGGGCGTTGACGCAGGGCCGGGGCCGGTGAGATAAAGACATGGCGAGTCGATGGAGTGAGGCGCTCGTCACCGTGGGTGAGACCAGGGATGGCGCGGGAACATTGGGCACGCGTGCCTACGAGCATGTGCGCGCCCTGGCCGGCAAGATTGGCCCGCGCGGTGCTGCCACCCCCGGCGAGCGCCAGGCCCAGGACTATGCGGTCGAGACTTTGGGCGCCGTTTGCCAGCCAGTGGAGCGCCAGCCGGTGACCGGCATCCCGGCGCCGATGGCCTTTAGCTGGCTGGTGATCACCGGCCTGGTGCTTTTGCTGCTCGTCACGGCGGATTTTGCCCGGGCGCCCTGGGGCGTGCTGCTGTATGCGGCCCTGTTTTTCGTGCTGCCCCGGGTGGTGTCGGCGGTGCGCAAGCGCGCGGCGCAGGGTTCGCCCCGGGCCAGCGACAACGTGATCGGGCATGTGACCCCCACCAGTGCCGCGCAGGCGACGGTCATTGTCTGCGCGCACCTGGACTCGGCCCGGGCCAGCAAGCTCACCGGCGCCCTGTGGCCCCGGGTCCATCGCGTGCTCCAGGGCGCGTGGTTGCAGGTAGTACTGGCGCTGGTGGTCCTGGCTGCTCTGCGCTGGGTCGATTTTTACGTGGGCCTGGTGCCAGTGACGATCTGGAACATGGTAGGCGCTGTCGCGCTGGGATACAGCGTCTTTTTTGCGTCCTTTGAGCTGATCTATATGGCGATGGGGCGCAGCCAGGCGTATTCGCCCGGGGCTAACGACAACGCCTCCGGTTGCGGCGTGGTGCTGGCCCTGGCCGAGGCGTTCGCAGCCGACCCGCCGCGTCACCTGGCCCTGGATTTCACCCTGTTCACCGCCGAGGAACTGGGCCTCATTGGCTCCGAGCGTTATGTGGCCGAGAACCGGCTGGCCCAGGACTGCACGTTCGTGTTCAACCTGGACATGGTGGGCACCGGCGACGAATTGCGCTATGCCCGGGGCTCGGGCCTGCCGCCGCGCCGCACATCGCGCCGCCTCAACGACCTACTACAAGCCGCCGAACCGGCCATCAAGGGCCAATGGTACTGGATGGGCAACAGCGACTCGTTCTCTTTTGCCAAAAAGGGTATCCCCTCGTGCTGGTTGGCTACGCACGGCGGCGCCAGTGAACTGGTCTATCACACCCTGGGTGACACGATGGACCACATCAAGCCGGCGGCGCTGGATCGGGCGGCGCGAGCCGTATGGCAGGCCGTGCGGGCGCTGGATGACCAACTGCATGAGCGATGACATCGAAGCGTTGTATCACCAGTTCGTGACCGGGTCCCGGGTGGCGCGGCGCAAGGCCGCCGATGCGTTGGTGCAGATCGGCCGGCCGGCGGTTCCCTACCTAGAGCGAGCGCTGCGGCACGAACGCGCGGATGTGCGCGAAAAAGCCGCCTACGTGCTGGGTCACATTGGGGATGCCAGCGCTTTGGTATCGCTAACCCTGGCGCTGGACGACGACAAGGACGTGGTGCGTGGGGCGGCGGCGATGGCCCTGGGGCAGCTTGGCAGCGACCTGGTCGTGCCGGCCCTCGTCCAGGCCCTCGACAGGGCCACGGCGGGGACGGCGCATTGGTGGATGGGCCGGGCGTTGGGCCATTTGGGCGCCCTGGCCGAGCTTGTCCAGGCATTGGACAGTGACCGGGCGCGGGTGCGCGAGGCGGCCGTGAGCGGGTTCAGCGTGCTGGGAGCAGCCGGCATTCCATACCTGGTCCAGGCCCTGGGCGACCGGAGCAAGCCGGTGCGCAAGCGGGCGGCCAGCATCCTGGGCCAGCAAGGCGATCAGCGCGCCGTGCCCTATCTCGTCCAGGTGGTAGAGGACCCGCACAGCGACGAGTGGGAGCGTGCGGCGGCCGCGCGGTTACTGGAGCAGTTGGGACACCGACAGTCGCAGGCCGGTACCCAGGCGGCGCTATCGTTTGCTCCGGGGGAGCGGGGAGAGCAAGCGTGATGACCGTGCGCAAGCGATAGCCATGTCAGAACCGCTACTCGTCATCGTCACCGGGCCGCCCGGCGCCGGCACACCTGCCCTGGCGGGCGGTGCCAGGGAGACCACGCTGGCCCGGCGCATCGCCCGGGACCTGGGGCTGCCACTGTTCGCCCGGGACGATTTCAAGGAAATCCTGTTCGATTCGCTGGGTTGGTCGGACCGGGCGTGGTCGCGTCAGGTGGGCCGGGCCAGTTGGCAGATCCTCTATCACGCGATGGAGGAGCTGCTGCGGGCCGGGCAATCCCTGGTCGTGGAGAGCAACTTTTATCGGGAATACGCCGAGCCCGAGTTCGCCGCCCTGCAGGGCCGACATCGGTTTCAGACCGTGCAGGTGGTGTGCCAGGCGGACGAGGACACGCTGTTGCGCCGGTTCCAGCAGCGCGCGGCCTCCGGCGAGCGACACCCAGGCCACGTGGACGAGGGCAACCTGGACGAGTTCCGGGACGCGCTGCGACGCGCCCCCTGGGGGGTGTTGGACATCGCCGGCCGGGTGGTGTACGTGGATACGACGGATTTTGGGACTGTGGATTATAATCAGATCCTTGGCGCCATTCGACCTGACTGATCCACCGGGTAGCAAGTCGGAACAAAATAGCGGCCCACCAATTGGTGGGCCGCTACGTTGTACCAGATGATGCGTCAGCCGGCCAGCGTGAGCTATGGGCTGATGCTATCGTTATAGTCCTTGATCGCCTGGGTCACAGATTTGGCAGCCTTGTCCAATGCATCCTTGGGGGTGGCTCCACCCGCAAAGCATTCCTCCAGGGCCCCCTCGACGGTCTGTCGAGCCTCGGGAAAGACGCCGATCAGTCCACCGGCGGTCACATTGTTCTTGGGAGCGATGTGGAGCTGGTCGATGGCGACCTGGAACTGGGGATACTTGGCGCGCCAGGCCACGTCGTCCGGCTCGTTGTAGCCTTTGGCATTGATGGGATAGTAGCCGGTGTTGATGTGCCAGTAGGCCTGTGACTGGGCGCTGCTCATAAACTTGACAAATTTCCAGGCGGCTTCTTGCTCTTCGGTGGGGCGCAAGTTCAGGATCCACAGACAGGCGCCACCAATGATGGTGCCGGCCTTCCCATAGTCCGCTTCGTCGGCCCGGGGCAAAAAGCCCACCCCAACCTCGAATTTACCTTCAGCCGCATCGATGCGATCGCGTAGGCCCGCCGTCGAGTCCAGGGTCATGGCGGCCACGCCCGAGTCAAACGCCTTTTTGGTATCGGCAGTGCTGCGGCCCAGATTGGCGCAGATGCCCTCGTCGATCATGCCCTTCCACCATTCGAGCAGTGCCACGCCCTCGGGGCCATTGAACGCGGCCTCGGTGGCCCGGTCCTGGCGGCCGTTTTCATTGTTCACATAGTAGCCGCCCTGAACCGCGATAAACTGCTCGACAAACCAGCCATAGAAGGCAAACGCCGAGCCGTACTGGGTCACCTTGCCCGAAGCGTCCTTTTTGGTGAGCTTGCGCGAGTATTCGGCAACCTCGGCCCAGGTGCGCGGGGCCTTTTCTGGATCCAGCCCGGCCTCTTTGAACAGGGTCTTGTTGTAATACAGCACCGGGTTGGAGGTATTGAATGGCATCGAATACAGCTTGCCATCCACCGAATAATAGTTGACCACGTTGGGTTCGATGTCGCTGATGTCAAACTTTTCGCGGTCGACGAAATCTTGCACGGGGGTAGCGACCTTGAGGTCGATCAGCAAGCGCGTGCCAATGTCATAGACCTGGACGACGGCCGGCACGTCCTTGGACTGGAGCCCGGCCTTGAGCTTGTTGATGGCATCGTCATAGCTACCCTGATACGTGGCGGTGACAAAAACCTCGCTCTGCGATTCGTTAAAGCGCGTGACGAGTTCCTGGATCACTTCGCCGTTGCGGCCGCTCATGGCGAACCAAAAGTCGATCTTGACGGCCTCTGCCGGGGGGACCTTGGTGGCGTCGCCCGCTGCGGCCTGCGTGGGCGCGACGGTGGGGGCCGGCGCCGGTGGGCACTGGGCCGCGAGCATGGTCACGATCATGATAAGCGTCAGTACCAGACCGAGTGAAGTGCCTTTCTTGAACTGCATGGGTTTTCTCCTCCCTGTTGTCAAACTTGGTTCTGATCACGCAATCGTTGGTTGCCGCTTTTGAGTGGTTGCATCACCTCCCTCCCAGGACGGATATACCGTGCGTGAAACATGATCTCCGATCGATTGATAATGGCTCTCGGGCGACAGGGTTAACTAAGGCTTTTCCAGTTTTTAAATGATCCCAAGACTTGCCAGCGAATAACCAGTTCTGGCAGAAGATGCTTGCCAGTTGGGAGGAAAAGCTTAAGCAATTCCCGTGAAATGCATAAACCACGCCCAACCGCATTTTGTCTGAGGTTCAACTGGGATCGTTATTTTCTTGGAATTGCCTAACCCTTGAGCGCGCCGGC
>JAHJIN010000620.1 GCA_018823415.1 Chloroflexota bacterium
CCCAGTGCTCCCGGGTGGCAAGCTTACCAAGACGTGGCTCGTATCTGGTCGGTACAAGCCCGGCACGGAGGTGTAGCCTTCCCGGGTGGTCCGTCGTTCGGCGCATGCCGAACAGGTCTATTATCGCCGGGGCTATAGTCCGGCGTCTGCGCTGGGCACCCGCTTGGCGCAAGTGGGTGGTGCGGTACCACGAGTTCGTGGTGATATTATATACAAGGAGGTGAAAGCGATGCCACGAGGAGACGGAACTGGACCGTCGGGCCAGGGACCACAGACCGGCCGGCACGCTGGCTATTGCAGCGGCTATGACCGGCCCGGCTGCGCCAACCCAGGCTTTGGCATGGGGCACGGTCGCGGTGGCGGTGGTCGGGGCTGGCGGAACATGTACTATGCCACTGGCCTGCCTGGCTTGGCCCGCTGCGACCCGGCCTGGAGCGCGCCGCCAGCGTACGGCCCCGCCATGTCCCCCATGAGCGGGGACCAGGAAGTGCAAATGCTCAAGGGGCAGGCCGAGGCGCTGAAGCAACAGCTTGATGCCATCAGCCAGCGCCTGAGCGAGATCGAAAGCCAATCGTAGGAGGCGTCTCCTGACGCCGAGACTACGTCGGGGCGGGTGAACAGGACCCCGCACGGTCGCCACCCGCCCCGAACCCCCAACCGGCCGGCGGCCGGACTGGGTACATGAGAAACGATGCTATTATGGCGCGAATTAGGAGGAAACGCAAATGCAGATCATCATCACATCCACCGGCGCGAATCTGGACGCACCCATCAGCCCGGTCTTTGGTCGGTGCCCCATGTACATTTTGGTAGACACCGAAACTCTGGCCTTTGAGGCGCAGCCAAACCCGGCTATCGGTGCTTCTGGTGGGGCCGGGATTCAGGCCGCCCAGTACGTCATCGAGCAGGGCGCGCAGGCAGTGCTCACCGGCAACGTGGGGCCCAATGCCTTTGACGTATTCCAGGCAGCCGACATCCCCATCTACCTGGTGCGAGAGGGGACCGTTCGGCAGGCGGTGGCGGCGTTCAACGCCGGCCAGCTTGCCAGCAGCGCGCAGGCCAACGTGGCCGCCCACGCCGGGTTGCGCGGGCCGGCTCGCACCTCACAGCGCCAGCAAGAGATTGCCGCGCTCCAGGATACGGCCCGTGACCTGCGCCAACAACTGGCTGAAGTGATGACCCGTATCGACAAACTGGAAAAGGAGAGCTAAACATGCGCATCGCCGTCTCTGCCGACAACAAGAACGGGCTGGATAGCGTCGTCAGCCCACATTTCGGGCGCTGCCCCTACTTTATCCTGGTGGACGTGGCCGGCCAGGAAATCGAGCGCGTATCGGCCATTAACAATCCGTATTATAACCAACATGAGCCTGGCCAGGTCCCGGCGTTCATCAACAGCTATGACGTGAACGTGATGCTGACCGGGGGCATGGGCGGCCGGGCCGTGGCCTTTTTCCGGCAGTTCGGCATCGAGCCGGTCACCGGGGCCGCCGGCACCGTACGCCAATCGCTGGAACGCTATCTGGGCGGTACACTGCAGGGCGCAGAAGCCTGCCGCGAAAGCCATGATCACGCACAGCGTCCTGTGGACGGGCACGGTGACGCCAGCGCGGAACAGCCGTATGAAAAGGACGAGCTGGGTCGTTTGCAGGAAGAAGCAGACATGCTCCGGCAACAACTGGACCAGGCGACAGAGCGATTGGCGCGACTGGAGTAGCCAGGAGGGATCATGATCATTGCTATTGCCAGTGGCAAGGGCGGCACCGGCAAGACCACGGTGGCCATTAATCTGGCCCTGGCCCTCGCCGAAGACGGGCACGCGCCCGTGCACCTGCTAGACTGCGACGTGGAGGAGCCCAACGCGCACCTGTTCCTCCACCCGACCATTGAGCATCGCCAGTCGGTGGGCGTGCTGGTGCCGGAGGTGGACCTGGAGACGTGCACCGGGTGCGGTCGCTGCGCCGAGGTTTGCGCGTATCACGCCATCGCCGTCGTGAAAGAGAAGGTGCTCGTCTTTCCCGAGTTGTGCCATGGCTGCGGAAGCTGCACCCTGAACTGCCCGGTCGAGGCCATCCACGAGCAACTGAACATCACCGGCGTCATCGAACGAGGTCAGGCCGGGGCCATCCACTTTGCCCACGGCATCCTGAATGTGGGCGAGGCCATGGGCGTGCCCATCATCCGGCAGTTGAAACAGCAGGCCATCCCCTCATCGACGGCAGACCAGGTGGTCATCCTGGACGCGCCGCCGGGGACGGCCTGCCCCGTGGTCGAGACCTTGCGCGGCGCCGATTTCGCCCTCATGGTCACGGAACCCACGCCTTTTGGCCTGCACGACCTGCGGTTGGCGGTGGAGGTGGCCCGGGGCGAACTGGGCTTGCCGGTGGGCATCGTCGTCAACCGGGATGGTGTAGGCGACGCCGGAGTGGACGAGTACGCAGCCGCCGAGGGCATTCCCATCCTCACGCGGATCCCCCTCGACCGGCGCATCGCCGAAGCCTATTCCGAAGGAATCCCACTGATCCAGGCGCTACCCGAGTGGCGCGAGCGGTTCGTAGACCTGGTTCGCCGGGTGGAACGGGAGGTAGCCGGATGAAACAACTCGTCGTTCTCAGTGGCAAGGGCGGCACCGGCAAGACCTCCGTGGCTGCGGCGCTGGCTCACCTGGCCGTGCCAGAGACCTCGGTCGTGCTGGCGGACGCCGACGTGGACGCGGCGAACTTGGAGTTGCTGCTGCAACCGGCCCGGCTAGAGACGCACGATTTTCGCGCCGGGCAGACGGCTATCATCGACGCCGATGCTTGTACGGCCTGTGGTCGCTGCGCCGAGGTCTGCCGATTTGAGGCAGTGGTCCCCGGCCCGGCAGCGTACTGCGTGAACCCTATCAACTGTGAGGGCTGCGCCTCCTGCACCTACCAGTGCCCGGCCGACGCGATCCGGATGCAAGAGGCCCACGCCGGCCAGTGGTTCCGGTCCGACACCCGCTATGGCCCGTTGTTCCACGCGCACCTCTTTGCCGGCCAGGAAAACTCGGGCAAGCTGGTGACGCTGGTCAAGCAGCACGCGCGCCTGCTGGCCCTGGATACCGGGGCCGACTTGCTCATCGTGGACGGGCCGCCGGGCATCGGGTGCCCGGTCATCGCCGCCAGCGCCGGGGCGGACCTGGCTCTGCTGGTGGTAGAGCCTACCGTGGCCGGCGTTCACGACCTGGAGCGCATCCTGGGGACCGTCAACCACTTTGGCGTGCCGGCCCTGGTCTGCATCAACAAGGCCGACATCAACCCGGCGCGCGCCGCCGAGATCGCAGCCTACTGCCAGGAGCAGGGCGTGCCGGTGGCCGGGCCTGTGCCCTATGACGACATGGTCACCCGGGCGATGGTACAGGGCCAGCCGGTGACGGCTTATGCGCCGGATGGGGCAGTGACCCGGTCACTCTGGGGTCTATGGGAACAGGCACAGGCCCGGCTGCGCGCCAACGGTGAGCACTGACATGCCCATCGTTGACGAACTCCTGGCAGCGTTGCCCGGCGATGCCCTGGTCCAGCGCGTGCTCATCGGTGCGTTCTGGACCGTGGTGGTGGTAGAAACGGGCCAGGGACCGCGCGGTGGGCTGGCGTCGGCGGTACGGTCGGCCGGCCACCACGGTGGGTCCCCGGTGCGCGATGCTGGCGACTTGGCTCGGCACAGCGCCCACGAGTTGGCGGCCCTGCTCCGCTCCGATAACCCCCTGGAGGCCAGCGTGGGCCTGGCGGCGGTCAACGCCCTGCTGCCGGTCGACGAGGCGCGTTGCACAACCGCCAACGCCCAGGACATCGTGCTGGAACGCGGGGCTAGGCGCCGCGTCGTCGTGGTGGGGCATTTTCCCTTTGTGCCCCAACTGCGTCAAACAGCGGCCCACTGCGACGTGCTGGAATTACGGCCGCAACCCGGCGACCTCCCGGCCGAGGCCGCCGCTCGCGTGTTGCCTCAGGCCGACGTGGTGGCCCTTACCGCCACCAGCCTGATCAACCACACCATCGACGACTTGCTGGCCCTGTGCCGGCCCGACGCCTACGTGGTGCTGATGGGTCCGTCCACGCCCCTCTGGCCCGGGCTGTTCACGCACGGTGTGGACGTGCTTGCTGGCTCGCAGGTGACAGACGTCGAGACGGTGCTGCGCGTGGCCGGGCAGGGAGCTACATTCCGCCAGTTGAAGCGGTCCGGCATCCAACTGGTAACCCTGTTCGCCGATTCACATTCGTAAATTCGTCCATTCGCATATTCGCAATAAGGAGTGACATGATAACAACAGAACAGGTACGAAAGGCCCTCGGGGCCGTGATGGACCCCGAGCTACACCGCAGCATCGTGGACCTGGGCATGGTCCGCGACATCCAGGTGCAGGGCAACCAGGTGCGCTTTACCCTGGCTCTCACCACCCTGGCTTGCCCGCTCAAGGGACAGATCGTAGACGAAGTCAAGGCCGCCATCCAGGCCCTCGCGCCGCGTGGGGACCTGGACGTGCAGGTGGATGTGGTCGAGATGACATCAGAGGAACGCCAGCGCATCTTTGGTCAGCCCCAGCCGGACGAGTCCCTGGCCGCCCGCTTTAACGACATCCACCACGTCATCGCCGTGATGAGCGGCAAGGGCGGCGTGGGCAAGTCATCGGTGGCCGGGCTGCTGGCCGTGGCCCTCAAGCGCCAGGGCCATACGGTGGGCGTGCTGGACGCCGACATCACCGGCCCCAGCGTCCCGCGCATGTTCGGCGTGAACCACTCGCCCCTGCACGGGCCGGCGGGTATCATTCCCCCGGTGAGCAAGACTGGCATCGCCATCATGTCCATCAATCTGCTGCTGCCGGACGAGGATGAGGCCGTAGTCTGGCGCGGCCCCCTCATCGGCGGCGTCATCAAGCAGTTCTGGGGCGACGTGACCTGGGGCCAGTTGGACACGTTGGTCATCGACCTGCCGCCGGGCACGTCCGACGCTTCGCTCACCGTGATGCAGTCTATCCCATTGAGCGGGGTGGTGCTGGTCACGTCACCGCAGGACCTGGCCGGGATGGTGGTCCGCAAGGCAGCTCACATGGCCGAACACCTGCACGTGCCCATCCTGGGCCTGGTGGAGAACATGGCCTACCTGGACTGCCCCGGCTGCGACCGGCGCATCCAGCTCTTTGGTCCCAGCAACGCCGAGGCCAACGCCGCCCGCCTGGGCATCCCCTTCCTGGGGAGTCTGCCGCTGGACCCCGAGTTGGCCGTGTGGTGTGATGAGGGGCGGATCGAGGACTACCGGGGCACGGACTTTGCGCCGGTTGCCAAGGCGATCATGGAACGGGTGCCGGTCCACAAGACCGTGCCCTCTATGCCGTGAACACGACCGCCGGCGGCCGGCCACCGACCGCTGCGCCCGTGCGCTGTCAAACCCTCGTCGGAGAGTCACCATGCAGTATAGCGAAAAAGTGCTGGACCACGCCCGCAACCCCCGTCACGTGGGTTTTATCGAGGACGCCGACGGCGTAGGCATGGTGGGGGATCCATCGTGCGGCGATTTCGTGGTCATGACCATCCGTGTCCAGGACGGCCGCATCGCCGACATTCAGTATCAGATTCGGGGTTGCGGCGCGGCCATCGCCACGTGCAGCGTGACCGCCGAACTGGTCTACGGGCAATCCCTGGAAACGGCCGATCTGCTCACCGACGAGGACGTGGTGCAGGCCCTGGACGGCCTGCCCGAGCCCAAGCTACACTGCTCCAACCTGGCGGCTTCGGCCCTGCACGCGGCCCTAGAGGACTATCGGCAACGCCGGAAAGCAGACCTGCACGACTGGCGGTCCCTGTACGCGCGCTGATTGGAGAAAGCCATGCCGATCTATGAATATCAATGTGTCAACTGCGACCAGCGCGTGGAGGTCTGGCTGCGCGCCAGCGGCGACCAGCCGCGCTGTCCGGCCTGCGGCAGTGCAGACCTGGACAAGCTGTTCTCGCCGGCCCACGCGCGCGTGAACGATGGTGGCCGTGGCACGCAAACCACCTGCTGCGGCCAGGAGGAACGCTGCGACCGGCCCCCGTGCGGCGGTGGAAGCTGCCGGCGCGGATAGCCAATCAACACTAGAAAGGAGGTCAATCATGGGTCGAGGACAAGGCCGAGGACAAGGTCAGGGCCGTGGTGGCGGCGGTGGCGGAAGAATGGGTGGCACCAAGCCCGGGGCCGGGCCGGCAGGCAACTGCGTATGCCCCAACTGCGGTCACAAGGTACCCCACGTGGCCGGCCAACCTTGCTACCAGGTCAAATGCCCCCAATGCGGCACCCAGATGGTCCGCGAATAACGGGATAGTTCCTAAAACCATAGACAAATGTGACCTGGCTTCAGTTCATGCCCAACGGCATTGGGTGAACTACGCACCCTCTATCCCTCTGCCACCTGGCGTCAGGGATTGCCTTACGGATGATTTGATAGGCCCCATTGACATC
>JAHJIN010000621.1 GCA_018823415.1 Chloroflexota bacterium
AGCACGTTGAGGGTCGTGGCCCCGCTCGCGGCCAGGTCCAGGTAGACCCCGCCCAGGTCAGCGCACAGTCGCCGGTACTCGCCCTCGATGTCCACCACGTAGCAGCGCGCCCCCTGCAGCACCGCCAGCTCGGCCTTCTGCTTGAGAAAGACCGACTTGCCGCTGCCCTGCTTGCCCACCACGATGCTGTTGGCGTTGACCAGCTGAAAGTCGTCCAGGACGACCAGGGAGCGGTCCAGGCGATGCAGGCCGTAGCACAGCCCCCCGGGCATCAGGTACTGGCGCGACGAGAAGGGGAACAGGTGGGCTTGGGCGCTGGCGGTCATGTTGCGCACGTGGCCCAGCATATTCAAGCCCAGGGGCAGCAGCGACAGCAGTCCGTCCTCCTGGCGAGCCAGGGCCCGGTGCGCCCGCAGCCCCAGGCCCCGCAGCACGTCCTCCAACTGGGTGGACCATTTGTCCAGCGCCGCCTGCGAGGGGGCCAGGAGCAGCACGTACAGCGACAGGAAAAAGTACGGCGTGCGGCCGGCCTCGATCTCCTCCAGGGCGGCCAGGGCGTCGCGGGTGGTGGCGTCCTCGGCATAGTCCACGAGCTGGCCCTGGCCGATGCGATGCAAGCGAGCGGCCTCCTGCGCGGTTATTTCCTGGCGCATCCGCCGCCGCACGTCCTCCGGGGGCAGGGGGTGGGAGAAGAACCCCACCTGGATGGGGGCCGGGAAGCGGTAGAGGGCCTCCAGGCCGTGGCGGGACATGGTGGGGGGCAGATCCTCCACGAACCAGACCCGGCCGAACTCGGCGTGGGAGAAGGCGAAATGGTCCAGGTGGACCAGCAGCCCGCCGGGGGCGACGTCGTCCAGCAGGGTGCGCTCGCCCACGGCCAGGGGGGCCTGGCCGGCCTCGACCTGCTCCCGGGGCACGTCGCTCGGGGCCGGTTCGTCTTGTGGGGCAGAGGGTCGCCGCTGCCGCCAGCGGTCCCGGATGCCGGATACCCAGGTCATGCCTCACGCTCCTCGCACCACCGGGGGCGCCGGTGGCAAGTCGATGTCTTCGGCCTGCAAGGCCGGGTGGTAGAAGCGGTACAGCTCCTCCTTGAGCTCCGGCCCGGACAGGACCCAGGTGCGCAGGCCTACCCGCTGCAGGCCAGCCTGGAGTTGCTGCACCCGGTGGTCCAGTTCCCCCAGCCCCTCGCGCAGCAGGTCGGCGGTCAGTACCCGCCGGCCGCCAAAGCGCTCCTTCAGTTGCTCGATGGAGGGGTGCCGGTAGCCCACCACCACGCGGTAGGCGCGGACCAGGGCCAGGGCGTCCCAGGCCAGCTGGTTGAAAAAGTCCAGGTAGGCCAGCAGCAGCTGGTGGTAGTGGATGCTGCCGGCCTGGTCGTGGGCCGCGGCCTGTTGACGTAGGACCGCCAGGTGCGCCGCCACATCCTGGGGCCGGGCGATAATCAGGGTCTGCCAGCCGAAGGGCAGGGCCGTGATCAGGCCCTCGTAGGCGGCGATGAGCCGCTCCTGCTCGCCGGGGTCCAGCAAGCGCAGATGAAGCCCCTCCACGCCCAGCACGGCGACCAGGGTGCCGTCGTGGCGGATGATGACGTTATCGCGGATCTCGCGGACCGGGATGTGGTCCTGGGTGGGCGGGGGCACGGTCCGGTCGTTGCCGCCCCGCCACTGGCGAATGAAACTCATGGGCCTCCTCCCTCAATGCCGCTGCAGGAACGCGACCAGGGCCTGGTAGCCGCCCTGGACCAGGACGATGGTCGCCAGGGTCAGGGCGCCGACGACCAGCAGGTCCACCAGGATGCCGTAGGGCAGCAGTGGCCGGTCCAGGACGGAAACCTGGGTCTGCTCGACCACCACGTCTGGCGGGGCCGGGGCCAGGGGTTGGAGTTCCCCGACCAGGGGTTCAGCCATCTCCACTCCCACCGGCGCGCCCAGTCCGGTCAGCTCCCCGGGCCCGGTCTTGCGCCAGACCCGCAGCCGGGGCCGCAGTAGGAAGCGCAGGGCGTGGGGCAGCCAGGAGTCCAGGTGCCCGCCCTGGAAGGGCACATAGGCCAGGGCCAGGACGGCGGCCAGGATCAGCAGGGCGATGGCCCCCCGGGCCACCAGGTCCAGGTCCCCTACTCCGTTGAGCAGCACCAACCCCCCGGCCGCCGCGCCGAGGGCCAGGTAGATGAGCTGGCGCAGGGTCACGCCCCGGTAGGGCTTGCGGGCAAAGTCCATCTTGCGGGGAATGGTAAAGCGGTTGGCCATCAGGACTCCTCCAACCGGTGGTGCAGCTCGCCCACGTGGCGGGTCCAGGTGTCCCCCAGGTCCCGGCCGGTGAGGCCGTGCTGGTCGGCCAGCGCGTCCACGTGGTGGGCAAAGGCGGCCTGGGGGTCCGCGCCGGCCAGCCGGGCCTGGGCCGCGATGGCCGGGGCCTGGGCCACCAGGTCGTCGGCCAGGGC
>JAHJIN010000622.1 GCA_018823415.1 Chloroflexota bacterium
GAGTTTCGGCCGGACTTCAAACGGTGTCCGGCGCAAACCGCGCTCTATCGCGCCTGGCACCGGCAATGGCAGGACTATGGGGAGGACTTGTTACACTGCTACGACATCCCGGGCTTGCCCCCCGACAATCTGCAATTGGAGACGCTGTTTGGGCGGCTCCGGCGTCACCAACGCCGCATCAGTGGGCGCCAGTCTACCCGGGAACTGCGAGACTTTGGTCATTGCCAGGTGCTCTTCATGGCCGACAGCGAGGAGGCGCTCCTGCACCAGTTGCAGCAAGTCACCCCCGCCGAATACCAAGCCCAGCGGCAGCGCTTGGCGGCAGCGGAAGCGCCCCACCAGTTCCTCCGTCGACTACATCGTGACCCGCTACGCGCCGTGCGTGATTTGGTCGACCACCATGCTGCCCAGCGGGCCGCCCTGGCGGCTCACACTGACCAATTACCACCGTGAAGTGATAGCTAGACAGTCAAGGGTTCGTAAAACTCTTCGCCGTGGTCGGCAGTGAGCACAATGAGGGCGTCGTCGTACAGTTCCAGCCGCTTGAGGGCCGCCAGCAATTGCCCCACGTGCTCGTCGGTATAGACCACCTCGCCATCGTACGCGGCACTGATGGCAGCAACGTGGGCCGGGTCTTCGTCATAGCACGTGCGCCCGTCATATGGATGCTGGAAATAAGGCCGGTGCGGGTCCATATAATGGATATAGAGGAAAAAGGGCTGCTGGGGAGCAGCATTCAGCCAGGCCAGGACTTGCTCGTTGACTAAAGCGGCTTCCTGGTAGAATTTTTGCCCGTCGTGCCGCCACGTCGTCTCGGCGGGGTCCAGGGCATGGTATTCGGCATAGCCCTGCTGAAAGTTCAGATCTGGGAACAGGTTAGTGTTGGTGACAAATGCCGCCGTGCGATAACCGTGGGCGCTCAATACCTCGGGCAGCGTGAGCACGGCATCGGGTAGGATGTCTTTGGGCCGGCGGGCCTGGTGCGTGGAGGGATAGAGCGACGTGAATATGGTGGCGACCGAGGGCTTGGTCCAGGCGGCCTGGGCGTTCATGTTGCGGTAGAGCACGCCGTCCCGGGCCAGGGCGTCAATGTGCGGTGTCTGAACGCTGCCCGGCACGTAGCAAGATAGTCGGTCGGCGCGCAGGGCATCTGGTAGGATCACGATGACGTTAGGCGCCGGCGCGGGCTGGCCCAGACTGGCAAGGCCCACGACCACACCAGCCGACAGTATCACCATTGCGATGATCCATAGGCTAACCAGGATCAAGCTCGCTCGCTTGCTCAATCTGATCCGAGTCTTGCCAGTCATCCGAGTTGATTCGATCCTTTCACGGGACCATCACGCAGCGAAAGCCCTGGTTGGGGACCAGGCGGCGCGGGTCCAGCCCGTAGCGAAAGGCGCAGCGGGCATATTCGGGTATGTCGAACCAGGAGCCGCCGCGGGTCACGTGATAGGTGCCTTCGGCCGGTCCCTGCGGGTTGCGCAGCGGCGAGCCGATGTAATAATCGGCGGCGTACCAGTCGAGGCACCATTCCCAGGCGTTGCCGGCCATGTCCAGCGCGCCATAGGGGCTGGCGTCTTGGGGATAGCTGCCCACGGGGGCCGGGCCGTTCCGCGCACTGCCCAGCACGTTGGCCTGGTCGGGGTCCCACTCGTGGCCCCAGGGATAGGCGCGGCCGTCGGTGCCCCGGGCCGCTTTTTCCCACTCGGCTTCGGTGGGGAGGCGCTTGCCGGCCCAGTCGGCATAGGCCTGGGCGTCTTCCCAATGAATGCCGACCACCGGATAGTCGGCCAACCCGGCTGGCACCTGACCGTCGGTCCAATGGGGCGGCGGCTCGTGGCCGGTGGCGGTCACAAAGCGCAGGTATTCGGCGTTGGTCACCTCGGTCCGGTCGATGGCAAAGGCATCGACATAGACCCGGTGCTGTGGTTGCTCGATGAGCAGCCATCCGGCCTGCCAATCGGGATGCACGCGCAAGAACGCTGCCAGCTCGTCGTCGCTGGTACCCATGAGGAATTCGCCGGCCGGCACCAGCACCATCTCTTTGCCGTCGGGGCCAATGGTGACGACCGGTGTGGGCGTGGGCGGGGTCGGCGTGGGCGGTGTGGGTGACGCGCAGGTATTGCCCATCAAGGTGATCAAGAGGATGCCGCCGAGTAATTTTAATCTGGTCACCAGGCTCCCTCCGGGTTCAAGAGCAGCTCTAGGCCGCGCCACACGTCGTCACGCCACGATGAATAGTTGTGACCGCCGTTGTACTCGCGATAGGTCACGTCGTAGCCTTTGGCTTCTAATAGGGCGTGCATGTGCTGGTTGGTGGGGAGCAGCCACTCGTAGCGGCCCACGTCCATCCAGATGCGGATCGGCCGCACCGGGCCATCGCGCACCAAGTCATAGACCACCAGGTCGCGGCCCATCATGGTAAAGGCGCCCGACTGGCTCAACACGTACCCAAAGACGTGCGGTGCGCGCAGGCCCATATACAGCGCCATCAGCCCGCCCATCGAAGCGCCCAGCACGCCATAGGCGCCGGGGTGCGTCTGCACATCCAGCAGGGGCAGGTGTGCCTGCGCCAGC
>JAHJIN010000623.1 GCA_018823415.1 Chloroflexota bacterium
CCCAGGATCGCATCGCGCTGGCGCCACAGGGCAGTGAGGGCCGTCTGATCCGGGGCCTCGGCGCGGATGCCGGTCTCGGTCTCGATGAGGTCCCTGAACTTCAAGTATTTCAGGTAATGGTCGGTGGACCGGCCCCGGGCCAGCGAGCCGGTGATGCCGACGCGCGCCGGCCTATCGGCGATGCGGTCTGTTACCTGGAAGCACAGCGCATCGCAGCCCTGCCCGAACCCGGCCACCACCAGGCGGTCGCCGGGCCGGGCCTGCTCCAGCGCCCGCGCCAGCATCACCAGGGGATGAGCAGCCCCGGTCTCGCCGCAGACCGCGTACAGGTTGTCGGTCACCTGCGCCGGCGTTGCGCCGATGGCCCGGGCAATGGCTGCGTGCTCGCGGGCGAACACGCAGGGATAGATGACTTGGCTCACGTCCTGGATGCCAACGTCAAGTTTGGTCAAAAGCCCCTGGATGGCCTCCGGGATGATGCGCAGATAGCCCTCATCACGAACCCACCGTTCTTCCCAGGTATAGTCAAAGCGCCGGCCGGTCCCCCGATAGTGGTCCACGAAATCATAGGACACCGAATGCGCGCCCTGGAACGCAGCGACGACGTCGGCGCCATCACCCACGCGCAGCGCCGCCGCGCCGTCGCCGAACCACATCTCGCCAGAGGAGCCGGCCCGGGCCTCGCGCCTGTCGGCCGCGACCACCAGCACCTGGCGGCGCGAGCCGGCCTGCACGGCGTCCAGCCCGGCGAGCAGGGCCGTGGTGCCGGCCCGGAGCGCGCCGGTGAAATCGGCCGTGGCGATGTCGGGTCGCAGGTTCAACGCCGTGGCGACGACGCCGGCGTTGAGGCGATCCGCAAAAGGCAGCGTGGTAGACGCCAGGTACACGGCGTCTACGCCCACCCCGTCGCGATCGATCAGGCAGTCCCGAGCCGCCGCCACCGCCATCGTTAGGCTGTCCTCGTCCCAGTTGCCAAAAGAGCGCTCGCCCTGCGCCGCCGAGGCCAGCGCCGGGGCCAGCCAGCCAATGTGCCGGTAGATGCTCTGGCGGCTCAGGCGCAGCCGAGGAATATAGCCGCCAGTCGATACGATGCCGATCATGCGTCGCCTCCAGGCCCGATAGTGCCGTGGCGGGGAAACGGTGCGCCCGTCTGCCGCGCCGCCGGCCAGTCGAGTTGATTATACACCATTGGCCCAGTGGAAACAAGATCGCCGTTGACGCGAGCGGCACGTTGGGATATACTGAGCCTAACTCCCGGCCCGACAGGTAACGCCATGCCAACGACCATCTGGTGGGTGCGCCGCGACCTGCGGCTGACCGACAATCCGGCTCTTACTGCCGCCCTGGACCATGCCGAGAACGTGGTGCCCATGTTCGTGCTGGATCCGACGCTGCACGCACCGGATCGCAGCGATACGCGGCTGGCCTTTTTGCTGGACGGGCTGCGCCAGCTTGACGCGGACCTGCGCGCGCGCGGCAGCTGCCTCGTCGCCCGGCCCGGCGAGCCGGTGGAGGTGCTGGCCCGGCTGGCAACCGAGACCGGCGCCGAGGCCATCTATGCCCAGGACGACGTGGAGCCCTATGCCCGGCAGCGCGACCATCACGTGGCCGGCACCTTGCCGCTGCACTTGGTCCACGGCCTGACCGTTCACCCGCCCGAGGCCGTGCGCAAGGCCGACGACACGCCATACACCGTGTTTACCCCGTTCAGCCGCCGGTGGCTGGCCCGGCCGCTGCCCACTGCCAAGGCCCTGCTCCCGGCCCCGGCCCGGCTGAGCCCGCCGCCAGACCTCGTCAGCGCGCCCATTCCCCGCGAACTGCAACTGTTCCCAGCTGTGCCCTTGATCGCCGGCGAAGCCGAGGCCCAGCGCCGCCTGCGTACCTTCGCCGAGGGCGACGATGCGCCTATCTATCATTATGTCGAGACGCGAGACCGGCTGGACCAGGACGGCACCTCGCACCTGGCGCCATACCTGGGCCAAGGCATGCTCTCGGCGCGCCAGGCCGTGGTGGCAGCGCGCCAAGCCATCGAGTCGGCCCCCAACGCCCGGGCGCGGGCCAGCGCCGAGACCTGGCTCACCGAGCTGATCTGGCGCGAGTTCTATGCCAGTATCCTGTACCATTTTCCGACGGTGCTGACGCAGAGCTTTCGCGCCAATCTGCGCGACCTGGCCTGGGACAATGACGAGGTAGCCTTTGCTGCCTGGTGCCAGGGCAACACCGGCTACCCGGTGGTAGATGCCGCCATGCGCCAGTTGGCTGCGACCGGCTGGATGCCCAACCGCGCCCGCATGATCGCCGCCTCGTTCCTGGTCAAAGACCTGTTGATAGACTGGCGCTGGGGCGAGCGCTGGTTCATGCGTCACCTGATAGACGGCGACCCGGCGTCCAATAACGGGGGCTGGCAATGGACGGCCGGCACCGGCACGGATGCCGCGCCCTATTTTCGCGTGTTCAACCCGACGGTGCAGGGACGCAAACACGACCCAACGGGGGCCTATGTGCGGCGTTGGGTGCCCGAGCTGGCCCACGTGCCGGCCCAGTTTATCCACGAGCCGTGGAAAATGCCCCCGGCCCAATGCATCAGCGAGCACGACTACCCGATGCCCATCATAGACCATGCCGGGGCCAAAAGCCGCACCCTGACCGCCTATGCCCAGGCGCGGGAACACGCCACTGCGCAATGACCAACCGGCTTTACAAAACCCCCGCCCATGTGGTAAACTAGACCCAGGCTCAAAGCCAAAAGCTACCCAGGAGGTGTCTTGTGGAACTAGAAACGACGAGCGACAATCAGGTGGGCATACTGACCATCAGCGGGCAGATCGATGCCTATTCTGCGCCCGAGGTGGAAGGCGCCCTGAACCCGTTGATCGACGAGCACCACGGCAAGGTGGTGATGGACCTGACAGCGGTGGATTATGTAAGCAGCGCCGGACTGCGAGTCATGCTGGCCGGCCTCAAGCGCACGCGCGACATGGCTGGGCCAAACGGTCACGAAGGGGACTTGCGCATCGCCGGCCTCCAGGCACAGGTCAAAGAGGTATTCGATATCGCCGGCTTTACCCCACTCTTCAAGCTCTATGACGACGCGACGGCCGCGGTCAAGTCGTTTGCCTAGCGGCAGGTTGCTCGTGGCTGTAACCAGCTTCCAGTGAAGGAGAGACTGTCATGCTAGAAGACACCATCGCCGTCGCCCGCGGTGAGCGGCCCGCCGATCTAGTGCTACGCGGCGGCCAGATCGTCAATACCCTGGCCGGCGAGGTGGTGCCGGCAGACGTGGCGATCTATCAGGGTCGCGTGGCAGGGCTCACCACCAGGGGCGAGGTCTATGAAGCCCAGAGCGTGGTGGACCTGGACGGCGCGTACGTGTGCCCGGGGTTTATCGACGCCCACGTGCACCTGGAAAGCAGCATGGTGCACCCGGCCGAATTTGCCCGGGCCGTGGTGCCCCGGGGCACCACGGCCGTCGTGGCCGACCCGCACGAGATCGCCAACGTGTTTGGGCTGTACGGCATTCGGTACATGATGGATTCTAGCGAGGGGCTCCCGCTGGACGTGTATATCATGGCCTCGTCGTGCGTGCCGGCCACGCACATGGAAACAGCCGGCGCGGCCTTGTCGGCCAATGACCTGGCACTGCTGCTGCACGATCCGCGCGTGCTGGGCATCGCCGAGATGATGAACTATCCCGGCGTATTGTTCCGCGACCCGGACGTCATGCGCAAAATCGTCATCGCCGGGAACCGGCCCATCGACGGGCATGCCCCCATGCTCTCGGGCAAGGACCTGAACGCCTACGTGGTGGCGGGCATCGGGTCGGACCACGAGTGCACCAACGTAGAAGAGGCCCGGGAAAAGTTGCGCCTGGGCATGCGCATCTTGATCCGTGAAGGGACTACGGCCCGCGACCTGGAGTCGCTCTTGCCGCTGGTGACGCCGCTGAACGCCCGGCGCTGCGCCTTTTGCAACGACGACCGCCACCCGGCCGACCTGCTCAACGAAGGCCACATCGATTTCATCGTGCGCAAGGCCATCCGGCTGGGCTGTCCCCCCATCACCGCCATCCAGATGGCAACCATCAACCCGGCCGAGTATTTTGGCCTACACCATCACGGGGCCGTGGCCCCAGATTTCGTGGGCGATCTGATGGTGTTCGATGACCTCCAGGCCCCCCGGGCCCGCCAAGTATACAAGGCCGGCCGGCTGGTGGCCGAAAACGGCGTGCTCTTGCCCAACGCCATGTCCGAAGCCCGGCGCATCCCCATCCGCAGTTCGATGAACGTGGACTGGATGGGCATCGATTTCAAGGTGCCGGCCCTGGGCGACACCATCAAGGTCATCGGCGTTATTCCAGACCAGATCGTGACCCGCAAGCTGGTGGAACTGGCCCGCATCGAGGACGGCCTGGCCGTAGCCGACGTGGACCGCGACATCCTCAAGATGGCCGTGGTCGAGCGGCACATGGCTCTGGGCAACATCGGGCTGGGTTTTGTGCAGGGCGTGGGGCTCAAGCGTGGCGCCATGGCCTCATCTGTGGCGCACGACTCGCACAATATCGTCATCATTGGTACCAACGACGAGGACATGATGACCGCCTGCATCGAGGTGGTGCGCATGCGCGGCGGTCAGGCAGTGGTGGCGGATGGCGAGGTGCTGGCCCGGCTGGCGCTGCCTATCGCCGGCCTGATGAGCGAGGAACCGCTGGAAAAGGTCCGAGAAGGCAATGAGGCCCTGGCCCTGGCCGCCGCCGACCTGGGGTGCCACCTGCGCG
>JAHJIN010000624.1 GCA_018823415.1 Chloroflexota bacterium
CTGGTGCCCCGCGCTTTACAGACATGCTCTTGTTCCCTTTCCCTTTCGGGTCCAGGTAAGTCGTTCGCCTCGGAGTCATTGCCCTGAACTCCGGCCACCTCTGGTGGCAATTCATTCCATGCGTGATATGGCGCACAGTTTTCCCGCACCGGGCTCTGCGGTTGTACTCGCTCCGCAATCCGGCCTAGGCCGCCCGGGTTGCCGCTCTCGTCTGCGGTCGTCCGACGAGGCGTGGTCGTTCCACGTGGTAGCGGTCCAGCATCTCCCTGAACCTGGCCCAGTTCAAACGGTGGCGTTGGCTACGCCGTTTCAGCCATTGGTACAGTATGCGCAGCCCCTGGTAGAAGAACTCGTTCAAACTCTCATAGTTCCCGTTCACTCCGTAGTAGTTATAGTAACCCCGGAGCTTGGCGTTGAGTTGTCTGAACCGGTCGCGGCATCTGAGATGTCGATTCTGCTTACACCAGTCCGCGAACTGTTTCAGGGATTGCACCTGCTTCTGGCGTGCGATGCGCCGTTTCAGGTGCGGTTGGCCTGACCTACTCGTGCTGCTGCTGGCACTGGTTATCGTAACCAGCCCCGCACCATGCGGCGCCAGCCACTTCGGTGCTGCTATGCTGGCCGGGCTGGCGGGTCAGTCGGCCGGACCAGGTCCCGCATGCTGAACGAAAAGGCCGCCTCCAACTTGCGTCCGGGGCGGCTCCCGTGATATACTTTTCTGTGCCCGCTTCTTCTGAACCAAGAAGCGGACTCGGGCCATTGGGAGCCGCAACCTCCTGGTGGCCTTTTGCTGTGTCCCGGAATATTATAGCACATCCACCAGCCAAAGACAATACATGGCCGCGCCGATCTCCAGCACTGTCATACAGCCATGTCTACGTCTGAACCCAGTGGCCTCCCCCAACACACACACAAGCACCAGAGTTCATCCTGCGGGCTCGGCTGGGGAATCGTGCTGCTCTATCTTGATATACAGTTCCCACGGTCTGCTAACTTGCCAGCACGTGAAACCGCCCCCGGCGAACAGCAATATGGCGCAAACGCACTGGGGCAGCACGACCGCCCCGGTTTTGTCGTGGCAGACCCCGAAACGTGGCGGCGTAATTGCGAACAGAGCCGATGTTGAGAGACGCTGGAATGTGGTATAATATCCAGTGCCGGGATGTCATGACCCGTCTGGGCGTGGCAGATATGTGCGCATTCCGCGGCGGTCGGCGGAGGTTGGCCCATGGTGGCGTGGGAAACGAACCCTCCTCGGTCCTCGACCATCGGGCGGCAGCACGAATTGGCGCTCCTCTGGGAGCAGTTCGAACTGGCTGTCAGCGGACCCAGTCTGGCGATTTCGGCCGGCCAAATCCGCGTGGCGCTGCTGGCCGGGGAGCCCGGCATCGGTAAGACGTATCTTCTGAACGCGATGGCCGCGCGCGTGGCACGGGCCGGCGCCACTGTCCTCCGAGGCGGCGCATCCGAGGCCGAGGGCATGCCACCCTACCTGCCTTTTCTGGAGGCCCTCGGCCAGCACATCCAGGCTACTCCGCCCGACCGATTGCGCGAGGATGCCGGCCCGGCTGCACCGATCCTGGCCGGCATCCTGCCGGAACTGGTTACTCGCCTGGGTCAACTTGCCCCCAGCTACTCCCTGCCGCCGGAACAGGCCCGCCTGCGATTCTACGAGGCCGTCGGCACGTTCCTGACGGCTATCTCCGTTCTCCCAAATCCCACCGGTCTACTCCTCGTGCTCGACGACCTCCACTGGGCCGACGTGACCAGCCTGGACCTGCTCTGCCACATCGTCCGTCGCCGACCGGTAGCCCGGCTGCTGATCCTGGGGGCCTACCGCGCGGGCGCAGGAGAGCAGAACCCCGCCCTGGCCCGGGCGCTATACGAGCTAACCCGCCTCCGCGCCCTCACCACTATCATCCTGGGACCACTGGGCCCCGAGGAGGTCACCGCCCTCGCTGCGGACTATTTGGGTGGGCCGGTGGATCCGACGGTGGGGCAGGCTCTGCACGTCCATAGCGAGGGCAACCCCTTCTTTGTCGAGGAGTTGTTGCGCGATTGGCTGGAAACCGGCGCTCTCGCCCGACGCCAACCTGTCTGGACCCTGGTAGCGCCGCTCGCAAGCACGCTGCCTCCCAGCATCATCGGGGCCATCCGCCAACGCCTGGCCCGGTTGGACCCGGCGGTGGTGGATCAACTCCGCATTGCGGCGATTATCGGCCGGGCCTTCACCGCGTCGCTGCTCGCCCAGGTGCAGGGCGGCGATGTGGAAGACGTGGAGGAGCTGTTGCTGGCGGCCGAGCGGGCCCGGCTGGTGCGCGGCGACGAGGCCGGCCACTTCGCCTTCAGCCACGACAAGACCCGCGAGTGCCTGTACACGGAGGTGAGCAGCACCCGGCGCCGACGGCTGCACGAGCAGATTGCCCTGGTCTTGGAGTCGCAACGCAACGCGGAAATCCCCCCACAATTGGCCCAGATTGCCTTTCACTTTGCGCACAGCGAGGATCACGCCCGGGGCGTGGCCTACTCCCATCGGGCCGCCAAACAGGCCCTCCACGGCCACGCGCCGGCCGAGGCGATGACCCACTACCAGGCGGCTATCGACTTGCTCGACCCGAACGACCGGCAGCGCGGCGACCTGCTGCTGGGGTTAGGCGAGGCCGCGCTCCTGGCCGCGGCCGCGGACCGGGCCGCGGCCGCGTTCGAGGCTGCCCAGGACTGGTTCCAGCAGATCGATGACCCGGCGGGCATGGCGCGAGCGGCGCATGGCCGGGGATTGGCGCTGTGGCGATTGGACGAGCTGGCCGCGGCCCGCAAGTCTCTGGAGCACGCCCTGGCGCTTCTGGACGCGACACCGGGGCCGGGGTTGGAGGCAGAGATGGTACACCTGTTGGTGGACCTGGCGAACCTGCTGGGGGTCGTCCTGGGCTGCCAGGGTGAGGCCCTGGCCCACGGGCGGCGCGCGCTGGAGCTGGCGCATCAACTCGGAGATGAGCGGCTGGCGGCAGCAGCGAGCCGGGCGCTGGGCTTCCTGCTGGTCCGAGAGAACGATCTGGCGGCTGGGCTGCCGCTATTGGAGCGCGCCCTGGACGCTCACGCGGCCAGCCTCCACGGTGACCTGGCCGAGGCCGCCGAGTGCTGCGCCAACCTGGCCCAGGCCTACTGCTGGTCGGCCCGGTTTGAACAGTCCCGCCAGGTGAGCTTGCGCCGGGAGGAGCTCGCCCGGCGTGGCCAGCACCCCTATCACCTGGGCTACGTGTATACCTGGCTCGCCTTTCTCCACGCCGCCCGGGGGAACTGGAGAGAAGCAGAACAACGTCTGGCCCAGGCGCAGCCAGCAGCCGAGCGCCTGACCAGCGCCGAACCGCTGGCTTTCTGGCACCAGGTGCGGGGCTACCTGGCCTACCAACAGGGCCAGTATGCTGTGGCGGAGCGTGAGTGCCGGGCCGCTGTCGCGACCTTCCGCGAGAAACACCCGGGCGAGCTGGTGCTATGCCTCGGCCCGTTGGGGCTGGCTCTGCTCGCCACCGGCCAGCGCCGGGAGGCCCTGGAGTGCCTGGCCGAGCAGGAAACGCTCCTCGCCACGCTCTCGGCTGGCTACCTGCCCACGCTGTCGGCCCGGGGCTGCCTGGCGTTGGTGGGGGTGGCCCTGGGCGACGCCGAGCGGGCGGCCCGTCATTACCCGGACCTGCTGGCGTGCCAGGGGCAGCACCACTGGTTCCTGGTGGACCGCATCCTCGGCCAGGTGGCATTCCTGTGCGGCGACTGGCCGGCCGCAGAGACCCACCTGACCGCCGCCGAGGCCCTCGCCCGGCGCGAGGGCTTGCGGCCAGAGTTGGCCCGCGTCCTGGCCGCCCAGGCCGATCTGGCGCTGGCGCAGGGCGGGCCGGAGAGCGCGATGCAGGCCCGGGGGTTGCTCGGTCAGGCCCGGGCGATCTTTCGGGAGCTCCACGTGGCCAACCAAGTACGACGCATTCGCCGGCAACTGCGTGTCCTGCCCCGCCAGCCGGGCGTTCCACCCTGTGCGCCCCTCCCGGCCGGCCTCAGCCCCCGCGAGGACCAGGTGCTGCGCCTGATGGCGGCCGGCCAGAGCAACCGCCAGATCGCCGACGAGTTGGCCCTCAGCGAGAGCACCGTCGCCAAGCACGTCACCGCCATCCTCAACAAGACCGGCACCGACAACCGGACCGCCGCCGCTGCTTTTGCCATCCACCACGGCCTGGCATAGCTGCCGCGTGCTATGTGTCGCGTGACACGAGACACGTAGCATGTAACATCCCCCTCGCACGATAGCAATTTCTTGCTATTGCCCCCCTTTTCCTCATCTGCAGCATCCCGAAACCCGGCAAGATCAGACGATGTGCTCCGCACTCGCTTGTGCTACACTATGTGGTGAAAGGAACGAGCGAACCAATCTGCGGGAGACCGACCATGTTCATCACCGTCTACACCTATCGCGCCCGGGCCGGCGAACAAGACGCCATCATCGCCCTGCACGAGGACTGGATGCGCCGCTACGCGCACCGCTCCGCAGGCTATGTGTCAGGCGAGTTGCTCACCGACATCCACGATCCCCAAGCGTTCGTGGACATCACCCATTACGAGAGCGAGGCTGCCGCCCAGGCGCTGGCTACCGACCCGGAGCACGCCGCCTGGTGCCGTCGCCTCGCGAGCCTGACCGAGGCCGAGCCCGCCGGCACCGCATACCACAGCACGTGGCGTGAGGCGTGACCGGTGAAATGTGAACGAGGGGGTGCACGATGAACAGATGAACCCGCGGCGATTGTTTCCATCCATATGGCCCATAACTTCAAGGAGGTGGCGCATGAAAACCATTCGTGCGATGCAAGGGCAACGACTGCTTATCGGTGTACTGATCGTGGGACTGCTGCTGGCCCCGGCCGTGGGGCTCCCCGGGACACTGCGTGTGAGCCAGGCCCAGGGACCGGTGCCAGAGGGCGACACCCCGGCCGGAGACCAGGCCGGGGCGGCGGTGGGCGGCCGGATCCCTATCCAGGGACGACTGACCGACGCCAGCGGCAATCCCCTCACCGGGACCTACAACATCAGATTTCGCCTCTACGACGCCGCTGCGAGCGGCTCCGTGGTATGCGAGGACACCAACTCGGTAGCAGTGACCAACGGCCTGTTCAACAGCGAAATTGTTGGTACCTGCGGATCTGCGGACATCAACGGGCAGCAACTCTACCTGGGCATCAAGGTGGGCACCGATGATGAGATGACCGATCGCCAGGCCATCTACCCCGTCCCCTATGCCTGGAGCCTGCGACCGGGAGCGCAAATCAGCGGCACAGTCAGCGGCAGCCCCGTTTTGAACGTGCGGAATTCTGGCTCAACCGAAGGCAGCAGCGGCGTGCGTGGCTGGGCCACTGCGGCCAGCGGCCTGACCTACGGGCTCAGGGGCATCTCCGATTCTCCCGATGGGCGGGGGGTGTACGGCTCCGCCGGGAGCGGCGTCGGTGTATATGGCCTGAGCAGCACCGGCACGGGCGTGTATGGCAACAACTCGGCTGATGGCTTTGGGGTGTACGGTACGAGTGGGGCCGGTAATACCAGTGGCGGAGTCCGGGGAGTGGCCAATAACGCCAATGCCGCGGGCGTCCGGGCCGATAACTATGCCGGGGGAACGGCTATTTATGGCTCGGCGAATGCGCCGGCCCCGGTCGATCATTCCGTCCCCACCCTCTACCTCGTCCAACTGGATGCCGGGGGAGACTTTGTGGTAGGGGCCGACAATCGCTGGGGCGGGAACCGTAAATGGCGGGTGGACCGTACCGGCAAGGGATTCTTCAACGGGGGTACCCAGCTTGGTGGGGCTGACTTTGCCGAGCAAATCCCTGTCGCGGGCCAACAAACGGATTACGAACCCGGTGACGTGCTGGTGATCAGCGCCGAGGCCGACCGCATGGTCGCGCTCTCCACCGAACCGTATGCCACGGCCGTGATCGGGGTCTACTCCACCCAGCCCGCCGTCCTGGCCGGGGCACCCGACACCGCTGAGCCACTGGGGGGCATCCCGGTGACCATCCTGGGTATCGTGCCCTGCAAGGTGTCGGCGGAAAACGGGCCGGTTCAACGTGGTGATCTGTTGGTCAGTTCCGCTACTCCGGGGTACGCCATGCGAGCTGGCGCCAACCCCCCACCGGGCACCGTATTGGGCAAAGCGCTACAACCGCTCCCGATCGGGCAGCGCACGGGGCTCATCCTGGTGCTCGTAACCCTGCAATGAGAGGAGGCCCGATGAACAGAAAGCACCTGATACCCTTGACCATTGGCTTGCTCTGCGCGCTCTTGCTGGCCGGCCACGCGCTGGCGGGCCGGTCCTCCACCAACTACCGGCTGGACTGGTTCACGCCGCTGACCGGCGGCGGGGGTGGACCGGCCAATTCCAGCAACTATGCCGTCAATTTTACCGTCGGCCAATCGGCCATGGGGGCCTCCTTCAGCACCAACTATGGCGCCGGGCTCGGTTACTGGTACGGCATCGGAGAGTACCGCATCTATTTACCGCTGGTGCTACGTGACTATGGGTAGTGAAAGGGGACGAAGCAAGTGCGCGTCCCGCTGTAAGGAGTCCAGACCGCCGCGGTTTCCCCCCGGGGCCGGAGGTCTGGCGCGCGATCTCGGTCTATCATCCCCAGGCATACGTGCCAGGAGGAATCCCATGCACTCGCAGCACCATTCTCGCTCCCGATCCATCTTGGCCCTGTTCGGCGCGGCCTTGCTCGTCCTGCCGGCCCTGGTGTCCACAGGACACCAGCCAGGGAGCGTGGCCGAAGGGCGGTCCTTTATCGTCTCGGGCGCGGCAAGCCCGGCGCTCCAGGTTTTACCGGGGCTGGCCCAGGCCATCAATCCTACCCCCCCGACCAACCCGGTCAAGCTCATCTTCATCCATCACTCCAGTGGCGAAAACTGGCTGGCCGACATGGGCACCGACGACTATTCCGGCGGCCTGGGCGTGGCCTTGCGCGACAACCACTACTTTGTCAGCGACACCAACTACGGCTGGGGGCCGCCGGACGCCGACCTCGGTTACGAGAATATCGGCGACCATACGGACATCGGTCACTGGTACAACTGGTTCGTTGGCCCCCACCGCAACACGTACCTGGGCGCACTGTACACCGAGTACGACCAGCATTCCTGGTACTCGCGCCTGGACACCGACCCCAGCGGCCAGAACGAGATCGTCATGTTCAAGTCTTGCTTTCCCAACTCGAGCCTGCAGGGCCACCCGGGCGACCCGCCCACGACCGGCGCCAACCCCTTGCGGGGCCAGGATAGCTGGTCCGAGTACCACACGGTGGGCAACGCCAAGGGCATCTATAACGACCTGCTCGCCTACTTTGCCACGCGCCAGGACAGGCTCTTTATCGTCATCACCGCGCCGCCGCTGACGGATAGCACCTACGCCGCCAACGCCCGGGCCTTTAACACCTGGCTCGTCAATGACTGGCTGGCCAGCTATACTCACCACAACGTGGCCGTCTTTGACTTTTACAATGTCCTGTCGCACCCGGACAACCATCACCGGGTCTATAACGGCAGCATCCAATACGTCACCAGTAATGGAGACGGCACGCTATATTATCCCGGCCCCGACGGCGACCATCC
>JAHJIN010000625.1 GCA_018823415.1 Chloroflexota bacterium
AAGACCGGCTCCTCCCAGGAATGCAGCAGGGTTTTGTGTCCAGGTGTCGCGCACAACATCAGTCACCTCGCTGGCCAGTGACAACTGGAGCGTTCCCCAGACAGCGAGCCCCAGCAGGACCACACCAACGAAATATGCCATCGACTTGAATACGCTTTGCAGGAGCCGAAAAAAATCGAAACGGCTGCGGTTTAGATCAAGCCATAGCTTCCAGCAATGAAGAATACCCCATTTTTCGCACAGAGCCTCCACTGTTGGTTTGGACCCCTGGATTGCCGCTGATGCAAGCGCGGGCCGCTCGGCCCTCCCCCAACATCCGGGGCATCATTTCCTGATCTCCACTGCCTGTAGTAGAAAGTGGTTGGCTCCGCCGCAGAACCCTGACTTCCTGGTTAGCATCGCCTGCCTCTCAACAGCCGCGCCAGTTTTTTTCGCACAAGATTGCTTCCCTGCCTTGAGCGCCTGAGATAGTACCCCCAGGCACGGAGCTTCCGTCTTGTCGTTTCTTCCCCTATCTCTGGGAAAATCCTGTCGCTGCGGTAGCCTGGGGCCAGAGTCGTCTTGCCTCGGCTGCCCACGTGCGACCCTCGCCCCTTCTTTTTTCGCACTCGCCGCCGTTTTGAGGTATCCTTGGGCTGGCCGTACCCAAGACGATCTGCCAGAGGAGGCGCTGATGTCGAACAGGAATACCGCGATGCCTGAACCCAACCAGGATTGGGATGAAGATCAGCAAGAGCAGGTCTCGATTCTCAACGCTTTTTTGACCACCGTCCATCACTTTTTTGGTGATTTTGATGCCCTCTTTCAGTCGGTGGACGATCCGCGTCGCCCCGAACTGATCATCTACCCCCTCGCCGCGCTGGCCTTTACCGGAGTCTTGATGTATCTCTGTCACTTGGGTGCCCGACGGCAGATCGCCTATATGTTTCGTGGAAACGGCCCCTCCGCAGCCAAGTTTCAGGCTTTGTTCGGCACAGATACCTGTCCCCACGGCGATACCCTCGACGTCACCTTTGGGCGACTGATCCCCGACCAGGTGCAGGCGGTTGTCACCGCTCTGGTCAGGACCTTGATTCGCAAGAAGGTGCTGGATCGCTTTCGCCTGCTCGGTTGGTATTTCGTCATCGCCGTGGATGGCACCGGCCGACTCACCTTTCCTGAGCGACACTGCCCTCACTGCATGACGGTGACTCACAACGGCAAGACGACCTACTACCACCCGGTGTTGGAAGCCAAGTTGGTGCTGCCCAACGGTTTTGCCTTCTCCGTCCTGACCGAATTCATCGAGAACCCGGGCGAGAATCCAAGCAAGCAAGATTGCGAACTCAAGGCATTCTACCGCTTGGCTGAGCGACTGAAGGCGGCGTTTCCCCGTTTACCCATCTGTCTGAGTCTGGACTCCCTCTTTGCCGGCGGCCCGACGATGAGTATCTGTGAACGCTACAGATGGAAGTACCTGATCGTGCATAAGGAAGGCGATATCCCTTTTATTCACCAGGAATTCGAATCGCTTGTGCCGCTCACGCCTGAAAACCATCTCACCTTTCACACCGGGCCGCAGGGCAAGACCCGCCAAGAGTACCGCTGGATCAACGACATCGCCTACACCGATTCGGAGAAGAAGAAACACACGGTCGGTGTCCTGGAGTGTGTGGAAAGCGTGCCCGATCCAAAGCAGCCAGGCCAAACCCAGACCACACGCTTCCGCTGGATCACCAATTTCACCCTCAAGGAGAAGCAAGTCCTTGAGGTGGCCAACCAAGGAGGGCGTATCCGCTGGAAAATCGAGAATGAAGGCTTCAACGTCCAGAAAAACGGGGGGTTCGACCTGGAACACGCGTACACCACCGATCCGGTCGCCAGCAAGGTGTTCTACTTTCTGTTGCAGATTGCCCACCTGCTGGCCCAGTTGATGGAGAAGAGCAGTTTGTTTCGGCAGGCCTTCCCAGGCGGTGTGGGCTCGGCCAAGAATATCGCGTTTCGCTTGCTGGAAGCGTGGCGCAATCTCCACCTGAGCGCCCGTCGCATTCAGGAAATGCGGGACGCCCGCCTCCAGATCCGCTTTGCTCCGCCTTAGCACCTCTTCTTGTTCCAGGTCGTACCCCCTTCAATCTACTCATTTCTAGTCGGTTAGCAAGGGATGTTGCTGACCCGTTTCCCTCTGCCTCCTGTTTGCGGCTTGACCTACAATCGCCAGCCGGTCCCCCCTGTTCACCTCGCGGTGACGTTCAACTTTCCCGTGTTCTTCATTGCTGTTGGCATAGGCGCGCGCTGGCGGGCTAAGCCGTTTCTTTTCAAAGTCGTAGACCAACTCGGTGGCGTGATGAGCCGCCGCTGCTTTGGGGTCGTAGGGGATGGCTGCGACGATCTCCACGCCCAGCACCTTCTCCAACTGGCGGGCATTGCCGGTCGCCGGGTTGCGGTGGACCAGCACGCCCCGTACCTGGCCGTGGTCCGTCCCGTAGGCGGCCACGAAGTCCAGCACCTGCCGGGCCCCCCAGCGTTCCATCGGCTGGGGCT
>JAHJIN010000626.1 GCA_018823415.1 Chloroflexota bacterium
CAGCGACAGGGCCTCGCTCACCAGATCGACCAGCACAGCCGCTTGCAGCGTGTTGATCTGGAAAAAAGAGTCGGGCGAGATGTGGTAGCGAATCCCGCCGACCTCTTCGGTCAAGAAATCGTTGCCACAGACCACCACCGGTGGCGTGTCCCGGGCCATCAGCACGCACGAGATGGGCTGGTCGATCTCCAGGGCCGGCCACACGTGTCCCCGCACCCGCAGCGCCGCCAGCAAATCCCCGGTGTTGACGCCCGCTCGCAGCGTCATCTCGGCCAAGTCTGGAAAATCCAACTCAAAGTCGGTCAAAAGTCGTTCCAGTGGCGGAGTCAGGATGGGACACTGGGATACCGGCACCACGCGATGGCTGTTGGCGGCTTGATAGCCCAGCCGCCCGTCGCCCACTACCAGATGCGCCACGTTGCGATAGCCCCACGGGTCGCGCGCCTCGACGATGGCCCGCAGCGGCGGCTTGGCAAACTGGCCCACGCGCCGCAACTGGCTGGACACGATGGAGGACTTGAATTGTAGTTGCGCCGGATACGACACGTGCTGCCACTGACACCCGCCGCAGTCGCCAAAGTGCGGGCAGCGCGGCTCGACCCGGCGCGAGGATCGCGTGACCAGGTTGATCAACGTGGCCCGGGCATACTTGGGCTTTTCTTGCACGATCTCGACCACGGCGTTTTCGCCCGGCAGCGCATAGGGCACAAAGATGACCTTGCCCTGATAGCGTCCGATGGCCTCGCCGCCATGCGCCATGGCCGTGAGTGACAGTCGAATGCGACTCATGCGCGCAACCACAAACGAGCTGCCAGGTCCCGGGACCGGGCGCAGATGCGTTCTTCATCCAGGGTGAGAAGCTGCCGGTTCTGCATGAGCACGCGCCCGGCCACGATGGTCGTGTCAACGTGTGACCCATCCAGGCCAAAGATCACATGCCACGGCAGGTTCTGGGCAGTGAGGGGCGTGGTAGGCACGTAATCCAGCAGCACGATGTCGGCCGCGGCGCCTTCGGTCAACTCGCCCAGGTGCGTCGGGAAAAAGGCCTGGGCGATGCTCGCATTGTTGGCGACGGCGATCTGGAGCACGTGGTCGGCCGGCATGGCGCGCGGGTCGCCGCTGTGCAGCTTTTGCACCAGGTACGCGGCGAGCATTTCGGTGAACATGTTGTTGGAAAACCCATCGTTGCCCAGACCTACCAGCACGTCCGACCGCAGCATCTTGGGCACCGGGGCCACGCCCACAGCGTTGTTCATGTTGGAGCGGGGGTTGTGCGCCACCAACGACCCGGTATCGCGCAGGATATCCACTTCATAGGCATCTATGTGGACGCAATGCGCGGCGATGGTCTGCGGCCCCAGGATACCCCGTTTCTCCAGGCGTTCCACCACGCGCAGTCCATACTTTTGGAGGTTGTCTTGCACGTCGGCCTTGTCTTCGGCCACGTGGATGTGAAAGCCCACATTCAGGGGAGTCGCCTCGGCCACGCAGCGTTCCAGCGTCTCGTCACTCAGAGTAAAAGAGGCGTGCAGCCCAAAGGTCCCGGCAAGCAGGGGATTGGGCCGGGCGCGTTGGGCCTTGATAAATCGCACATTCTCGCGAATGCCGGCGTCGCGTATGTCTGCACCATCCCGGTCTGACACCTCGTAGCACAGGCAGGCTCGCAGGCCGGCTTCCTGCACCGCCTCGGCGATGGCGTCCAGCGAGCCGTCTACGGCATGAGGGCTGGCGTGGTGGTCCATGACCGTGGTGGTGCCGTGCCGGATGGCATCCGCCAGGCACACCAGCGCGCTGTATTTGACGTCTTCCAGGGTGAGGGCCTTGTCCAGTCGCCACCACAGGGACTCGAGAGTTTCCGTGAAATTCGTGGGAGCCGGACCGCCCAGGTACATGCCCCGGGCGAACGCGCCGTAAAAGTGTGTGTGCGCGCAGATGTTGCCCGGCAGCGCCAGTTTGCCCCGGGCATCCAACACCTGGGCATCGGGATACAGCCCACGCAGCGCGGCGCTCTGGCCCACGGCCACGATACGATCCCGTTCGATGACCAGTGCGCCGCCCACGATTACCTCATTGCGCTGGCCCA
>JAHJIN010000627.1 GCA_018823415.1 Chloroflexota bacterium
GCCCTGCTGCAACTCAACCTGAATGGCATTCAAGGTCGACTTGGCCAGCAACCGACCGGCACTCTTTTGATTGTACATGCTTGACCTCCTGGGTGGTTTGCGTTGACATTATACTCTACCCAGGGGCCATTTGTCCTAATCTGCGCCCATCACCATTCCGGCGTTGTGGGTCTGGCGGGCCGAGTCATCCTACACACTGTACAGTACCCATCAAGTCAGCCCTAACGAATCGGGGATTGTCTGAGGATCTCGAAAGCACGCTTCAACTCGTCCAGATCTCGCCCCCAGGGATCAGCCAATTGCCCGTCGATGATCAACTCTATCGATCGCTCGTCGTTCCGATACGACAGCGGGATCACATCAAGGGCAAGCTCGGCCTGTGTCACTCGATCTCGCGCCGCTACTGGTCGAACTAACAAGCGAGGGCCAGGGCCGACTTCCACCCACTTTTCCAAAGGGACCTCAAGATTCCCAAACGGGTGAGCGATAGTCACGATCACATTTGACGGAATTGCCATCTATTGCCCCTTTTACTGCTCGGTCAGGCGGACACAGCCCGTCCTGCACGCTTTCAGCCACGCGGCGGTCAGCCGTCAGCGGTCTATCTTATGTCAGCGGTCAGCGCGCCCGGTTCAACCGCTCGTATATCTTGCGATTGGCCTTGTAGACGTTCAGGAACTCGGTGAACAACTCGTCATAGAGCGCCCGATTGGCCGGGTCCGGCTCGTAGGTGCGGGCGATCTGGATGCGGGCCGGGATGTCATCGAATTCGAGGTAGCCCAGGGCCACGGCCCCCAGGAACCCGGCCCCCCGCGCGTTGGCCTCGATGGGATCCTTGACCTGGCGGATGGGCCGGTTCAGCACGTCGGCAAAGATCTGGCACCACACGTCGGAATTGGCCCCACCGCCGATAAAGTTGAGGGCCTCGAACGGCCGCTTGATAAAGCCTTCCACGGCGTCCAGCAGCCAGCGGGCGTTGTACGCCACCCCCTCGAACACGGCGCGGATGATGTGCGCCCGGGTGGTCTGGAGAGAGATATTATGCAGGCCGCCGCGCAGGGCGTGATCCTCCACCGGCGTCCGCTCCCCATAGAGCCACGGGGTAAAGAGCACCCGGTCGCTGCCGGCCGGCGTCCCGGCCACGATGCGGTCGAATATCTTGTACACGTCTGGCACGTGCGCTTCGGCCAGCAGCTCGTCCTCGTGGTAGAGGATGTTGTCGCGCAGGAATTTCAGGCATGCGCCGGCCGTCTCCTGTTCGTCGCCGATGAGGTAGCGGCCGGGGATGGCCGAGGGAATGGACGCGATATTGTGCGTGATGTCGGTTTTCTTGAACGGCACGTGGCACGTGAGCCACGACGAGGTGCCCACGTACAGGTGGCCCTCGTAATCGCGCACGGCCCCGGACCCGATGGCCGCCGATTGCACGTCTGGCGTGCCCATGACCACCGGCAGGCCGGCCGGCAGACCCAACTTGGCGGCGGCCTCTGGCGTGAGGGGACCGAGCACGTCCACGGCTTGCTTCAGGTCCGGCAACTGGTCGCGCTCCAGGGTCGCCAGCTTGAGCAGCCGCTCGTCATAGCCTACCCTGGAGAGGTCCCGGTTGTCCGTGACCCAGTGCAGGGTGATAGAGTCATAGGACGCGGCAAACTGGCCGGTGAGCCGCAGGTTCAAATAGTCCTTGGGCTCCATGAACTTGTACGTGGCCCGATACACCTCCGGGTGCTCGTGCCGGATGTACAGGATGTGGGCGATGGGGTCCTTGCCCGAGTGGGCAGGGATGCCGCCGGTGAGCCGCAGCCAGGTGAGCAGCTTGGTCACGGCATAGCCCTCGACCGTGATGGGGCCGCCGGTGAGCGCCTTGACGTATGGCGCGCCGCGCGCGTCCATCCAGATGATGGCGTTCATCAGGTGCTTGCCGGCCCGGTCCACCGGCACCGTGCCGGACCACTGGCTGGTGCAGCACACGCCCACGACGTCGTCCACGGGCGCCAGGTTGCGGACCAGCAGCCGCCGGGACGCCGCCGCGATGGTGTTCCACCACTCGTCCGGGTCCTGCTCCGCCCCGCCGCCGGGCAGGAGGATGACCCGGTTCTCCTCGAACTCGTAGCCCACCAGGTCCCCGTGGGTGGATACCAGCGCCACCTTGGGGCCGTTCGTGCCCAGGTCAATGGCCAGGATATACTTGCTGTCGTTTGACACGTTGCCCTCCTCGCTGGCCCTGATCCGGGTGTCGGTTTAGACCCAAGACGGTTCAGTTAAGGCCACATCATGGGGTTGACTTCTGGCGGCAGATGCGGCATGATCAGGGAGTTCATGATCCTTGCTGCCAGGAGTCACTCATGGGATTCAGTTTACGCACGATTGCGGCTGATA
>JAHJIN010000628.1 GCA_018823415.1 Chloroflexota bacterium
CCGCCGGCTGGCTCGCCCCCCCCGCCGGCCGGCTCACCACCTCCCCCGCCGCAAGCAGTCAGTGCCAGCGACAGGACCACGCCAATGATCAGCAAAACTCGACCTGCTTTCATGATACTCCTCCTTTTGTGTCTTCTAGGCGCTAACAGCGCCAATGTCGACAAAGTTTTGTCGATGGATACGAAATGGTGATGTTGAACGGTTGCAGTTTTGACGGGGCATAGCTCCGACGACACTGCCCAGCCATTTCGAGCATAGCGAGAAATGGCCATAGACTCTATGGGTCGTCATCTGGTCGATAATCCTGGTCCGGAACGTCGATATTTGGGTGAAACGCGTCCCACTCGTCAGCGCCGCGTGCCACCGCTTCTTGTTCCGTGCGTTGCGCGAGCCGTTCCACCAGCCCCTGAGTTTCGGCCGACCCACAGCCCGGCGCCGATAGGTCAAGCTTGGCGGCCAGTGAGAGCCGAGCAGCGCCCTGGTCAGTAGCTCGCTGGATGGTTTCCTGTTCGATCTGGGCCGCGACTTGGCCCACCAGGTTCTCGGTCTGAGCGTCCGCTTCTTCAGGTGGCGCCAGGCTTGGGTCAATCGATAGATGGTTTTCGCTCACGTTTCCTCCTGTCTGTTCTAGCCGAACCGAATCGCCGCCAGGCCAACAGCGCCGCCAGGAGCACCATCAGGGCCACGCTGCCGCCGACCAGGGCCAGGACCAAGAGATTCCCTTCGTGCGCCTGGGCTTCCAATACCTTGTCCTCGCCCAACCGGGTCTCCACCGCCGCACCCAGCGCGCCAGTCGCGCCGGTGAGCGTGACCTGATTGCTCACCCGACCGGCCAGCAGGCGGTCCAGCGCAGCCGCATAACTTTGCAGTGCCGCCAGCCGCAGGACCAACGGGTCCTCGGGCACGTGGCTGGCCTGGCTGGACAGGTCGGCAATGAGGGCCGCGAGGTTCTGGCGACGTTGGCTCGCCGCCAGCGCCGGCTCGCGCAGCGGTACGCTTTCCCGATAGCGCGCTTGCCACCAGAACAACGTGTCCTGCTCGTCGTACGACAATGAGCCGGATGTCAGGACCGCCCGGACGGGATCCCAGTCAGCACCCGGCGGCACGCCCTGGCCCAACGCTTGCAGCATCTCGCGTAGCTCGGTCACGCTGCCAAAGGCCAACCCGACCTCTATGCCCAGGCCATCTGCCGCAAGCTGCACCTGCGCCTGGGGCACCTGGGCCTGGAGCATGGCTGGCAGGGCAGCGGTGCCGGTGAGCGCGTCGGTGGCGAACGGGACCCAGGCCACGGTGATGCGGCGAGTCCCCCCGCTAGCCTGGATGCGCGTGGTGATCTGGCCGCGCAGGCCGGCCAGGGCCGGGGCATACGCCTGATAGTCGGTCTCGTAGGGCTCGCCCAGGGCGCGCAGCACGCTTACAGCCTGGGTCGCCTGGTCGTTGGCAAATAGATGAGCGGCCCACGCGCGCCGGGCCTCATCGCGTACCTGGATCAATGTGGCGTCGCTGATGTCGCTGCCGGCGGCTGGCAGGGCCAGGGCCGCATCCAGGTGCGTCAAGGCCGGTTCGTATGCCTGTTGCATCACCAGAGTCTGGGCCAGGGCATGGTGATTCTGACGCAAGCGGGCGGTGACGGTCGCATCGGCCGGATCCAGGGCACGCACCTCGCCCCAGTAGCGGATCGCCAGCTCCAGATAGGCCGCGTTATTCTGGGCCAGCCCGCGTTCCTCGTAAGCCTGGGCCAGAAGGCGGCGCGCTTCGATGTTCGCAGCGTCGCCCTGGATGGCCTGTTCGAGTTGCGCCACCGCCTGCGCGAAAAAGGTCTCGCGGTCAGCCAGGGTCAAATAGATCCGCGCCAGGGCCAGGCGATTCGCCACCGTCGGGTCGGCGGTCACCAAAGCGCGCGCCGCGGTGATCTGACCCCACAGTTGCCCGGTGATATAGCTAAACCCTACGTCCTGGGTGGGTTCCAGGGCGAGGAAATACCAGCTCAGTTGTTGGCCATCATAGACAGCATCAGCCGGGTACGCATCCAGGATTTGCTCACGCTGGAACGAGTCCGGGGCCGTCACCACCACGGCCGCGCTTTCGATCTGCTGGTCCCACATGGCCCCGGTGGACAGGGCAAAGGCTACCCGGGGCACCGGTCCGTCTTCCAAGGGGGTCGTGTAGGACACCTCGACAAACTGGCGCTCCAGCACGTCGAACGTCATCTCCCAGACCGGCCAGGTCTCGTTTTCGACCTGGGGTCGGGCCTGGACGATGGGGGTCACCGGCACATCGTTCACTGTGACTCGCAGACCCTGCACATTGGCGGGTTGGAAAAAGCGGTCGCCAGCAGACCAGGGGGCCAGGCCCACGGTGACGCGGTGCGTAGTCGTGCGCGAGGGATTCACCAGGGTAAAGCGACCCCAGACCCGGGCCCGGGTGACCGATTCGGTTTCGACAAGCGTGATCTCGACGCGCAGACTACGCAAAACAATGGATGTGTCGGGATCGGCTGGTTGGAGGCACACCCCGGCCACCGGCCAGGGCGCGGCAGTGACAGCGCTATGAGCCACGGCCGGGATCGCCAGGTTGGCGAGCAAAAGCCACAGGATCGAGCCCAAAATCAAATAGCGTGTCATCGCACCGTTAATCATACCTGATCTTGACGTGACTGGCAAGCCACTGGTGCGGGATGCCAGGGCCGGGCCGGCGCGCCAGGTTGCAGCCAGCGGGCATAGACGACGGTAAACTCGGCACCCACCATCAAGACGGCCCCCGTAAAGTAAAAATAGAGCAACAAGACGATAAAGGCTTCTACCTGGCCATAGATCAGTTCGTAGCGGGCCAGGTGGACCAGATACAATGTAAACAGGTCCTTGCCGATTTCCCAGGCAATGGCGCCCAGGGCCGCTCCCCCCAGCACGGCGCGCCAGGGCACCTCGACGTGGGGCATCAGGCGGTACATCAGGCTCAGCAGCACAAAGGCGAAACCCGCCGGCAGCGCGATGGTCAGAATGGTGCCCAGCCAGGCATGTCCCACGGCCATGATCTGGTTCAACAGGCTCGCCCCGGCCGAGGCCACAATGGATAGCAGGAACAGCACGCTTACGACCAGGACCATACTCAGGGCCAGCAGTTTTTCTTCCCAGATGGGGCGCGGCTCCTGGATACCCCAGGCCCGGTTGATGGCCCGGGTGGCCGCCGAAAACACGCCCGAAGCCGACCAGATCAGGCTGATGGCCGCCACCAGGCCGATGGTCCCCCGCGCGGTCAGCACCTGTTCGATGTTGTCCTGGACCACGCGGCCAGCCTGGGGGATGTATTGTTCTACATAGGTATAAATCTGCTGCTGCGTGATCTGGTCTTCCAGGAAAAAGCTAGAGGCCACAATGATGAACAGCAGCAGCGGAAACACGGCAAAGAAGGCATAGTAGGCGATGGTGGCCGCGCGCGCGGAATTGCCATGATCGACAAAACCCTGGATAGTCTGCTGCCCCAGCCACAGGGCCCGTGCCAGGGGACCGGGGAGCCGGTCGAGCAGGGCCAGCCAGTTGTTCTGCAAGATAGGTTTGAGTTGCATGGCGTCCTTTATGGTTACTCCGTGTAGGACAAATTGGCAATTTGTCCTACGCCCGGGCGTTACCACTCGCCGGCCACGCGATGCGCCCAGCGCGTGGTTTCGGGTAGACGATAGCCCCGGCAGCAGGCCAGCACCCAGCGCACGGCGGTGTCCAGGTCTATCAGGTGGCCCACTGACACGAACACCGGCCGCACGCCCGTGCGCGTGCGCACCACCTGCCCCACCAGCTCGCCCTGGTCCCACAAAGGTGCGGTGCTGCCGGCTGCCGAGTCCAACTCGGGATGTTGCCCGCAGAGCCGGCTCTTGGCGCATCCAATGCTGGGTATACCCAGGATCACCCCCAGGTGCGCAGCGATGCCGAGTCGCCGGGGATGCGCCACGCCCTGCCCATCCCAGATGATCAGGTCGGGAACCGTGTGTAGCCCGGCCCAGGCGTCTAGCACAGCCGGCCCTTCGCGAAAGCTGAGCAGGCCGGGGACATAGGGGAACGTGACCGGCCGGCCCCTCTGGGTCACGCTGCGGTCCACCGGCGCCAGGGCCGGGTAGCTCAGCACCACCACGGCCGCGCGACATTGGTCCTGTCGCACGCTGAGGTCCACCCCGGCCACGTGCCGCACCCCGGCCTCGTCCAGGCCTGGCGCATTCTCGGGGCGCACCTGGTCGCGCAGGCGCTCCTGGATGCGCACCGCCTCGGCCGGGGTCACGTCCCAGGGGTGTGGAGCCGAGTGTGTCATTCCGCCGGCAGGCCCAACAGCGTCATGTCGCGGGGATATTCCACCTGAAAGCGGAACCGCAACTCGCGCTTGGTGTGCGCCGGCAGCGTGATCTCCCATTTGAGGCTGCCCAGGTCCTCTTCTTCGGGCTTGGGGTTGGCCTCCAGCAGCCGCACCTTGATGGACTCGTGGCGGGGCACCGGGAGCTGGTCATAGACGGTGATGGTGGCCGGCTCGTCGCGCAGGTTCTCCAGATCGATGCGATAGCCATAGGTCTGCTTGCGCACGTTGCCGATGAACGCCTTGTCCACCTCGCGGTCCGTCAGTTCACGCTCGACGCGAATGTTGTCATCGGCACCCAGGAACGCCTCAAACTCTTGGGCCGGGGCTACGGTCTCCAGGCGCGTGGTGCCCACAAAATCGCTCTCGTAAAAGATGCTGGCCGGGCCGGGGAGCAGCACGTAATCCGACTGGTTGGTAACGGTGGCGCGTAGATAGGCTTGGCTCACCAGCTTGGGGGCGGTGACATAATCCAGCGTGGCCGGCAGGTCCAGCACGGCCACCGTGACCTTTTGCGCGGTGCCGTCGGGAGGCACGTCGGCCGGGCGAGCAATGCGATAGACCACCGTGACGCCGGATTGTTCGACGCTGGCCTGCGCCACCGGGGCCGCTGGCAGCGGTTCTGCCACCAGGTCCTGGATCTCGCCGCCGGCGGCCATGGCGGCATCTTCAAAGTTCATCGTGGTCATGGCAGCCGGGGCCGGCGCGCGGCGCTTTTCCATGCGGTCCATCGGGCGGTAGGTATCCAGGTACCACGGCTCGAGTTCCGGCAGCACGGCGCTCACGCTGGGCCGGGCGGTCGACAAGGTGAGAACCACGGCGCTCCACGGCTCGCCGGTGCGCTGCGTCACCTGCCCGCGATAGGTCACGTTCACCTGCTGGCCGGCCAGACGCAGGTCGTACAGCGGCTGCCACGAGGCGTTGCGCACCACGTAATCCACCGTCAACTGGAACGCCGTCTCTTGCTGGGCCTCCACGGTCACGGCGATGCGGCGGCGTTCCTGGGGCTTGGGCGGGCCGGCCAGGTCAGACCGGCGCTGGCACAGCGCCTCCAACTGGCGGGCCAGCTCGCGGCGCTGCCCGTCGATGGACTGGCGCTCCTGGTGCGCCGCGTCCAACCCGGTCACGATAAACTGGAGCAGGTTCTCGCACTCGCTCACGCCCATGCGACCCCGGCCGATGCCCCGGGTCAACTGGTCATTGTGCTCTACCAACCCTTGCAGATAAGACAACTGGGCTTCCAGGGTGGCCTGCCGATCCTGAAGCGCCTGGTCCTGGTCCTGCAACGCTTCGATCTCGCGGTCCAAGTCGGCCAGGCTCTCCTCGGGAGCCTGGGTGTGATACTGCGTGCTCACCTCCAGGCCCAGGATGAGGGCCTGGCCGGCGCCGCTGGCCCGCACCGATTCTTCGACTAGTGTGGTGGGTATGTGGTCAATCACCAGCTCGGTGAGGCCCGGCGGCAACGTCACCAGCGCCTGGCGCGTGACCAGCGCGCGGTCGGTATAGACGCTCGCCGCGCGGATGGGGGCTTGGATCTCCATGAACAACACCTCCGATTTGTGTGATGGGGGGCGGGCATGCAATCAGTATACTGGCACCGGGGGCCGTTGTCAAGATCAACCGTTCGTAGCAAAAAGCGCGCCGGCGAGGGCGCGCTTGTAACGACACCCGGGGCGGCTAGAGCCCCCCCTGGGCTGTGACCTGGTATTCATACGATGCCCACCGCCCGGCATATGGCGTGTGGGCCGTGACCACCAGCACCGCCGACCGACTGCCGGCCAGGTTGTCGATGGTGATGACGCCATGATTCGCACTATCAAGGACCATGCGCCGCACCGCCGTGGCGCGCTCGCCATCGAACTCGATAACCTGGACGGTATAACGCTGCGGCAACAGTGGCACCACCCGGGCGAAACCTTCGGGCTTCCAGCCATCGTCGCCGTCGTCCGGATCATAGCGGTAGCCAATCTCGGAGATACTGATCTCGTCCAGGGCCAGGCCGCCTACGGCGATGCCCAGGTTGGTGAGGGCCTCAAAGCGTACCTGGACCTTTTGTCCAGCCCATTTGGACAGGTCGAAGGAAACCGGCTCCCACGACGGCTGGTCGCCGCCGCCGCTGCGGCCCCAGGTCGAATCGACCTCCGTCCACGTCTGACCCCCATCCGTCGAGACCATCAGCATGATGATCATCTTGTCCACGCCGCCCTGCTGGGTGTCGTACCAGACCGTCGCCTCCAGGGTGGCCCGGCTGACGCTGCGCAGGTCAAACTCGCGGGTGAGCGTGGCGTCGCACCAGTCGCCCCAGCCGAACCACCAGACATACTGGCCGTTATAGGCCGCGCCCGGCCCGATGGGCACCACGGTCGAGCCGGTGAAATCCACCTGCACCGTGCCCAGGCCGGGGTTCAGCTTGATGTAATCAGCGGCATACTGGTGGACGTCGGTGAGTTCGTCGGCCGGCAAGCTGTTGACCATCTGGCTCAGGCGCGGGCGCACGGCGTCTACGCCGTCGGGAAAGGCATAGCGGGCGCCCAGGGCCGGGTCATTGATGTAAAGGGCCACAGCCCAATCATCGAACACGTCGTCAAAGGCGAGTCCCTGGGAGCGGAGCGCCTGGTCAAACCCGGCGATGCCGCTGGTTTCGGACTGGGCCACGGCCTGCGTGAGGTCCCGGCCAAAGCGACCCAAAAAGTAGGTCATGAACAAGTAAGCGTTGCCATAGTGGGGGATCGAGTTTTCGCCGTATTCCCAGGCGTTGAGCTGGGTGTCGGGCCGCCGGCTAAAGCTCACCTCCACCGCGCCGGCGTCAAAGCCGTTCAAATACTCGGCCATCTTGGAACAGCCTTCGTTGATCCACAGGTCCTCGTTGGGGTCGGTGGCCCAGTGGATCATGTGCTGGAATTCGTGGGCCAGGGTGCTGCGGTAAAAGTCGCTTTCGGGGGGGATGGTGTTAGGCCCCAGGGCGTTCATGAACACCATTTCACGCTGGTTGCTGTCTTGGACCACCGTGCGCGGAAACTCGTTGTTGGGCTGAAAATAGCCGGCCAGCCCCGGCTGGGTCGCGTTAAAGTTGAGGATGTGGATGCGCGGGTCGTTGTCTACCCCGGGGGTCCACTCGGAGCCGAAAAAGGACCGGTCCAGCGGGGCGATGGTTTCGTAGAACAGGTCAGTCACGGTCTTGATGGTGGACTGTTTGTAGGGCTGCCCCTTTTCCACCCAGGCATACACGCCTGGCGTGACATAGACCAACTCGCATTCCAGGGCGACGTTATCATTGCCCCGACTGGCATAGAGGGTTTCGGTGTCGCCCACGGCGTATTGGGGGGCCTGCCCGAGGGTGCGCGCCGTGCCGGGCGATACCTCGCCCAGGCGCACGGCCAGGTCGTACAGGTCCTTGCTGGGCGGGTCCAGGGCCGCGAGGGCCTGCAAGGTCTGCTGGGCGGCGGCCGGCACGGCTTCCCGGCGCAATGGCTGGACCTGGTGGGTTTCTGTGGTGGCAGCCTCTACGCGCCAATCCATCTGCACGCCAAACAGGGCCACGTCGTCAAAATAGACCTCGGTGGGGGGCTGGTCATAGGTGGCAGCCACCAGGCCCACCTGTCCTCGCTCAAAACCGGGCACCGGGGTGGCTGTGAGCACCTGACCGTTGGCAAAGACGCGGGCCTCCTCGCCCTGCACCTCTACGCGCAGCAAATTGGGCAGGCGTCCCTGCTTGAGCACGCTGGAGGCGGTCCAGGGTTGAAGCTGGCGAAAAGTGCCGGCCGTTTTTTGCAAGACGGCATAGTTGCCCTGGGCCGTAACCATAAAGGTGTAAAAGTTGTCGTTGTCCTGGTAGCCAAAGATGAGGCCATAGGGATTGCGCTCGTCGCCGCTGGCCTGGTAGGCCTTGGCGGAAAAGGCAAACTCGCGGACGCGCCCCGGCGCGGCAGACCAATAGGCATTGTTGGGCACGCTCAACGTAACGCGGTACGCGCCGCCTGCGTATCCGGCCGAGCCGCCAGCGCCCTGGCTCACATCCCAGCCGCTCAAGGGGTCGCTGAAATCGTCGCGGTAGAGGAGCCACAGGCCGGCGAAACGGAGCTGGGGCAGAGAGCCCAGCGTTTGGACCCTGCCGCCGCTCGTCCCCACAAAGTTCTTGCGCACGAAATCCTTGTCCGAGACCGGCTGGCCGGTGGTGGCATCCAGCACCTGCACGGCATAGTGCAGATCGCCGGCAGACATCCGGCCATCGACCCAATCCCGGAAATCCTGGGCCTGCACCTGAAAGACAATGATGTACTTTTGCTGGTACAGAACGGCGCTCCACAGGTCGCGGGCCGGCGGGTAGGCCCGGGCCAGGGCGTACCACCCCTGGACCACCTGCTCCTTGCCCATGTCGTCAAAGGCGCCGGAAACCATGTTCATGATCACCACGGCCGTGGCGTCACCGTCCGAGTAGACCACCTTGAGAACAGTGTACCCTTGGCTTTCCAGGTACACCTGCACATCGCCGGCCGGGTTGGCGGATTGGGCCGGCACGTCGGCATGGACAGGGGCCTGTGGTCCCAGGGCAACGACCACGCCAGCGATAATCAAGGCTCCAACCAGGATCGCGCGCCGCAAGTTCATAAGTCTACTCCTTCAGGCTGTGAAACCGGGAGGTGTCCCGCGCAAGTCTATTCCTGCGTGACGCGGTATTCATACGGCGCCCAGGCGCTGGCAAAGGGCGTGCGGGCGGCAATGACCAGCACCGCCGTCTTATTTCCCCCCAGCCCATCGATGGTGATGGAGCCCTGGTTGCTGCTGTCCAACGACATCCAGCGCACGCCGGTGGCCCGGTCGCCATCCATCTTGATGACCCTGACGGTCCACGCCTGAGGCAGCAGAGGCGTGACGCGCACAAAACCCTCGCCCACCCAGCCGTCATCGCTGGTTTCGGCACCGTGCTGGTAGCCAATGGCGGTGATGGCAATGTCGTCGATAGCAAACCCGGGGGCCGGCTCACCTAGGTAAGACAGGGCCTCAAAGCGCACCTGAACCTTTTGGCCGGCATACGACGACAGGTCGATGGTACCCTGGACCCACTTGGCCTCGTCGCCGCCGCCGCTGCGTCCGTCCAGTTCTGATGTGACCTGGTCCCAGGTGACGCCGCCGTCGGTGGATACGGACCAAAAGCCGCTCATCTTGGAACCGGTGCCGTTCACCGTATCGTACCACATCCAGGCGGTGAGCTTGGGGTTGCTGGCATTGGTCAGGTCGAATTCGCGGGTGAGTTTGGGGTTGAGCATGTCGCCCCAGCCGAACCACCAGGCCTTGTCCCCGCCGTGGGCCTGGCCGGGGCCAATGGGCACCATTGTCGAACCGGTAAAATCGATGCGCAGATTCCCCTGCCCTTCCAGCTTGATGTAATCGGCGGCGTACTGGTGGACGTCGGTGTGTTCTTGCACCGGGTAGGTTTCGTGGGCCTGGGCCAGACGCGGCCGGGTCGCGTCAACGTCCGTGGGATACGCATACGCCGGGTCCAGGGTCGCGTCGTTGACATAGTTGGCGATAACCCAATCGGCAAAGATGTCATCAAAAGTGAACCCCTGGCTCTCCAGCACCTGATCAAAGCTGGTGGTGCCCCGGCCGGAACCGGAGGCGATCTGCTGGGTCATTTCCCGGCCGAATCGGCCTAAAAAGTAGGCCATGAACAGGAACGATTTGCCATAGTGCGGTGTGCGCGTCTCCAGGCCCTGGTCAAAGGCGTTGAGCTGCAAGTCGGGGTAGCGGCCAAAGGCGATGGCCCGGTCCGATGGGTCGATACCCATGAGGTACTTGGCCAGATCGGCGCAGCCCTCGTCCACCCACAGGTCATCGCCCTGCTTGTTGGTCCAGTGGATCATGTGCTGGAACTCGTGAGCCAGCGTGGCCAGGTAGGCACTGGTGCCGGGCTCGTTGCCGGCGGCATTCATAAAGAACATTTCTTTCTGATTGCTGTACCGATAGGCATCCTTGACGTATTCGTTGGACGAGGAGAAATAGCCGCCCACGTTGGGGATGTCGCCGTTGAACAGATGAATGTGCACATCCTGGTCCACGCCAGGCGTCCACTCGCTGCCAAAGAACGAGCGGTCCTTCCCATAGATCTCGTTTTCAAACGTGTCCGTGGCAGCCTTGACGTCGGCCGTGCTGATCTGGGTGCCCTCTTCGATCCAGGCCCGGGCATGGGCCGTCTCATAGACCAGGGTCGCCTCCACCTGCACCCGCTTGCCCTTTTTGGACACGTAAAAGGTTTCCGTATCGCCCACGCTGTACTGCGGCTCCTGGCCCAGCGTGCGCGGCGTCACCGGCACCAGGCCCTCCATGCGCACGGCCAGGTCATGCAGGTCATAAGCTGGGACGGCCTCGGCTGCCTGGTATAGTGCGGCCAGGGCCTCGCGCGCACCGGCCGGCACGGTCTCGCGGCGCACGGCCTGAAGCGCGTGGGTCGGCTCGCCACCGGTGCCCGGATCGCCCTTCCAGTCGGCGCCGGTGCCAAACAGGGCCACGTTGTCAAAGTACACCTCGGTGGGCGGGGCGTCATAGGTGGCGGCGGCCAGGCCCACCTGGCCCTTGGCCAGCCCGGCGACGGTGACGGCGGTGAGGGACCGGCCGTTGGCATAGGCACGCACCTCGTCGTTTTGCACCTCAACGCGCAAGAGGTTGACCAAGTTACCTTGCTTGAGCGCGTCGGTGGCAGTCCAGGGCTGGATCTGGTTCCAGGCGCCGGCGGCCTTTTGCAGGATCGTGTAGCGACCCTCGGCAGTAACGAAAAAGGCCAGCAGGTTGTCGGCGTCCTGATAGCCAAAGATAATGCCATACGGGTTACGCACGTCGCCGCTGGACTGCCGGGCCTGGACGGCCAGGGCAAAGTCGCGGAGGTTGCCCGGCGTGCTGGCCCAGTAGACCGTGTTGGCGGTCTTGACGGCGACGCGATACTGGTCGTTGGCATAGCCAGCCGCGCCGGCGCTGGTCTCGGTGTCGTCCCAGCCGCTCAGATCATCGCTGAAATCGTCGCGATAGATGATCCACAGGTCGGGGAACTTGAGCTGGGGCAGTGCGCCGATGGACTGGCCGCGGCCGGCCTGCGCCCCGGCAAAATTCTTGCGGACAAAGTCCTTGTCGCGCACGTAATCGCCAATCTGAGCATCATAGACCAGCACCGTATAGTGCAAGTCCTCGGCTCGAAGGCGGCCATCCACCCAGTCGCGCATGTCCCGGGCCAGCGCCTCAAAGATGATATAGTAACGTTTCTGGTAGACCAGGGCATTCCAGAGGTACGTGGCCTCGGGATAGGCCTGGGCCAGGGCGTACCAGCCTTGAACCACCTGGGCCTTGCCGTTTTCGTCAAAGGCCCCGGACACCATGTCCATGTAGACCTGAGCCCGGGTTTCCTCGAACAGACGCACGCTGCGGACGGTATAGCCCAGGCTTTCCAGATAGATCTGGGCCTGGGTGGCCGGGTCATCGGCCGCGGCCGGGGCCAGGCGCACGGACGCCGGCACACCGGCGGCGGGCCTGCCTACTTGCAGGTTCGCCGGGGATGCCGTGGGCGCCGCCGCTGATGGCCCGGAGGCCGGGCAGCAGACGCAGGCGATGGCAGTTGGCGCCCACAGGTTCATCACCAGCACCAGGGACAATGCGGTCGTGAGCAAACGATGGGGAACCATGAGATTTCTCCTGACTAGAATCTAGGCAATAATCTGCTTACACACCGGGCAAGGAAACTCACCGCAGAGCACGCAGAGGGCGCAAGAGGCTTTTCGTAATCCTCTCCGCGTTCTCTGCGATCTCGGCGGTCAAATCTTGTTTGGTTCTGGCTGTCGGGTTGGGCAGTGAATCATGGCCCTACATACCCCGCTCGATCTCGTCAACGGCGTGTTTGGCTTCGGCCAGGCCCACGTAGGTATGCTGGCGGTAGACCTTGATCGCGTCGATCTTGCGCCCCTGCTCTAGCAATTGCCGGATCTGATTCTCCCACTCGGCCGGCCCCTCGGGCGCTGTCGTCGTTGGCTTGTCTCGTCCAACATCCCTCATACTGTGCTCGATCTCGTCGACGGCGTGTTTGGCTTCGGCCAGGCCCGCGTCGATATGCCGGCGATAGACCTTGATCGCGTCGACCTTGCGCTCTTGTTGGAGCAACTGCCGGATCTGCTTTTCTACCTCGTTCGCAAGCCCGGGTACCATACCCGTTGGCTCGGCCGCTATGCCGCGCGCGACCTCGTCCACGGCATTCTTGGCTTCCAGCAGATCCGCGTCGGTAAGCTGCCGGTAAAGCTTGATCGCGTCGATCAGCCGCCCCTGCTCCAGCAACGGTCGTATCTGCCTCCCTAACTCTTCCGGATCAGGCGGCGCCGGTGTTGCCGGCTTGAGCAGGGCCACATCCGGGGCACTCGAGGTCCAGGCCGGTTCAGGCGCGGCGACCGGCTGAGGCGCGGGCAGAACCGCCTCATAAAAGCGGCCGGTGTGCGCCACCTGGAACCCCAAATCCTGCAATTTGGCCGCCACCGACTTGCTCTGCGTCTGAAAGGTCCCATCGAAAGGGGTCCATTGCAGCACCGCGTGGCGGTGGACCATGCCGCCCGCGCAGTGATAGACCAGTCCCGAGAGCGCACCGCCTTCCGCCTTCATGTCTCGCTGGCATAATGGGCACTGCATCTTGCTCCCCCTGTTATAGCAACCCTGGTTGTTTCGGTGACGTGGGTGTCACCTTTCCCGCCTGCTTGAAGGTGCTGGCCGCCGGCGGCATCTTGACCGTTGCGCCGTCCAATAGCTCGGCGATGGTGAGGATTTGCAGCCGGGGATAATCGCGCTCCCAGCCCTACGACCATGGGATGAACACGAATGCTGCCAGCGCCCCCACCCCAAAGAGCGCGCCAAAGGTCACGGCGATGTATTTGCGCAGCGCCGGCGATCCCAGCGCCAGGGCGATGCCGGCCTTGACGGCGGTGTTGGCGAGGGCGGCCAGCACCACCGCGCGCGCGGCCACGGCCGGCTCCACCGCCGTGCCCGAGAGCCGGGCCATGCTCAGGGTGATGGCGTCCACGTCCGTGAGGCCCGAGAAGATGCTGGACAGGTATACGCCGGCGTCGCCCAGATAGACCTGCGCAGCCTTGGCGACGAACAGAATCACCGCAAACAGCACGCCAAACTGCAACGCCGAGGTCAGTTCAAAGGGGTTGGTGGCGGTCACCGGCTGCTCGGTACGTTCGGCGGTGTGATGCCGCCACCACAAAATGCCGCAGATGACATAGCCGGTCCCGGCGGTCGCCAGCAGCGGAATGGCCAGCGTGGCGGCCAACTGAGGGTTCACCACCGAGGCTTCGACCAGCACACGGGGAAACATGGTGCTGGACGCGATCAGGATGCCCAAGGCAAACAAGGGCGTGAGGCTGGGATCCTGGGCGCGGCTCTGGCGCGAAAAGCCCAGGGCCACGGCGGTACTGGACACCAGGCCGCCCAGGAACCCGGCCAGCGGGATACCTTGCTGTGACCCGGCGAACTTGAGCAGCACATAGCCCAGAAACGTAATGCCCGAACTCAATACCACCATCAGCCAGATGTTGCGCGGGTTGAGCACATCCAATGGGCCAAAGGTCTGGTCGGGCAAGATGGGCAGAATGATGGCGGTGATGATGCCAAACTTGAGCGTGGCATAGATGTCATCGGTGGAGAACCGGGCCACCAGGTCGTGCAGCTTGAGCTTGAGCGACAAAAGCACCGTCACGGCCACCGCCAGGGCCGCGCCCAGCTCGATGTGGCCCCAGTAGACCAGCGCGCCGGTGATAAATACCAGCAACCCGGCGACTTCGGTGGTCAGGCCCTTGTCGCCGCGCAGGGCGCTGAGGGCATAGGTAGTCAGGATGAGCGCGCCCACAATCATGAAACTGGTGGGCAAGAACCAGGGGGTGACGGTCTCGGCCAGCATGGCGCTGGCACACCCCAGCAGGGCGACAAGGGCAAAGGTGCGTAACCCGCCATAGTGGCGTGTCTTGGCCTCGAGCATGGCGTGTTCGCGCTCCAGGCCCACCAAAATGCCCAGCAACAAGGCCACGCCAAAACGCATAAACAGTTCTGATAAGCTCAGGGTCATGGGAGCCTCTCGCACGTTCCCTAACTCGGACAGGCCAGAACCACGTCAGCGGATTGAGCGGATTCAGCAGAATGCGTTTCTGATCTCGTCCGGTCCGCTCCATTCGCTCGCTTTGCGTCCGCTGACAATAGTCGTACGTTTTGCGGTCGGCCGTCGGTGGTCGGTGGTCCGCGTTACGGCAACTCGAAGGTCTGGTTAACGGCGATCAGGGCGTCTTCTAGCCGGTCCTGATCCACCACGCAACTCACGGTCGAGATAGAAGTGCTGATAGCGCGGATATTGATGCCAGCCTGGGCCAGAGCGGAGAACATCTGGGAGGCGATGGCCGGCCGCTGGCGAAAATCTGGCCCAAAGATCGCCACGCTGGCCACGTCTTCCATGAACACGATGGCCTTGACCTCTGAGGCAATGTCCTGGCGCAAGGACTCGATAGCCGATTCAAAGTCTGTGCTGTTCACGCAAAAGGTGAGGTTGGCCCGGCCCTGCTCGCCCAGCCCCTGGGCGATGAACTCTACATTGAGCGTGCGCCGGCCCAGGGCATTCATGACAATGCCGGCCGCGCCGGGGCGGTCTGGCAGCCCGATCACGCCAATGAGCGCCAGTTGCGGATTGCGAATAATGCCGCCGATCTTGATCTTGTCAGCCATGTTGGGCCTCCTTGATGGTAATTTCTTGCGAGTTCATTATACAACACGGGCGTGAGGCTGGCAAGGTCTGTGCCCGGCTCACGGTTGGAAGCCCGGGCCTGGCGCCAGAACCACCACGGCCCCGGTAAACAGGGCCAGGCCAGCGATAATGAGCAGGCCATAGACCATCGCCTGGCGCATCACCGGCCCTTCGCGGCCGCCCAGATTCACCGTGCTGCACCCCACGATGATCTTGGCCGGGGCAAATAGCGAGCCAATGGCCCCCCCGGCCGTCTGCGCTGCCAGGATAACCAGGGGGCTGAGGCCCAGCAACACGGCAATCTGCTCCTGCAACGCGCCCAGCACCACGTTGGAATTGGTGTTGGAGCCGGTCATGAATGCGCCCAAGGCCCCGATGAACGGCGACAGCAACGGGAAAATGGGGCCGGCCGCCCGGGCCAGCCCATCGGCCAGCAGGTGCGTCATGCCGGCGTCTTCCATGGTGGCGGCCATGCCCACCATGGCCAGGATACCCAGGCTCGATTTGAGCGCCGAGTGAACGACCTTGGTAACGATGCGGCGCGCGGCCCCGGGCGCATAGCGCCGGCGCCACCAGAACAACCCATAGGTGACGAGTGAGGCATAGATGAGCAAGGCCCCGGCGTGCCCGAACACGCTGATGCTGCGCCCGGCCCCGGCCGGCGTGACCCAGCCGCGCGCCGTGACCACCTCTGGGAGCTGGACGCGGAGCACAACCTGCCCCAGCAGGTCACGCACCGGGGGCACCAGTTCGGCAGCCAACACCATGCCCACCAACAGCGCATAGGGCACCACGGCCCAGGCCACGCCACCCTCGCCCTTGGTCTCTTGCACCCGCCTGCCTGACCATCTGGCCCAGGCCACACCCACCGCCAGCCCGGCCAACGCCCCCATCATGGCGCCAATGGCCCACAGACCGTGCGTGACGGTGAGAAACTGGACCCCGGCCATCGTCAGGCCCATGAGCAACAAGGGCAGCAGATTCGTCCAGACCGTGCGCCGGCCGCCGGCGGCCCACACGCTGCGTCCTGCTGCGGACAGTGCGCCGGCCCCGCAGCCCAGACAGGCCAGCCCCAGCAGTACCGCCGACCAGGGGGCTAGTTCATCACCGGAGCGCCCGGTAGCGGCCATGAGGGCATAGAACGAGGCCCCCAGCGAGCCAAAGCTCACCGCCCAGGCGTGGCCCACGGTGGGGATGACCACGGCCGTCACCGGTGCAAATCCCAGCTCTACCAGTAGCGGCGCAACGACGGCAACGGGCACGCCGAACCCGCCTACTCCCTGCAGGAACGAGGCAAAGGCCCAACCCAGGAGCAGCACTTGCAGCCCCCGGTCTGGCGTGAGGCGTGGCAGCCCCAGCCCCACGGCCGCCACCGCCCCGGCCTCGTCGGTGACGCGGAAAAAGATCAGCGCAGCCCAGATGATATAGAGCACGTACAGGCTCAGCAGCAAGCCGCGCACCTGGGCATAGAACAGCACCGCCGGCCCGGCGCCAAACCACAGCGCGGCCAGCGCCAGGGCCGTCAGCCAGCCCGCGAACCCGGCCTGGGCGCTGCCCCAATGCCGCCAGAGCATCAAGACCAGGATGACCAGGATGGGCAAGAGGGCCAGAAACCAATCGAGGAAGGCAGGCATGGCTCGCTCCGGTGTGTGCTATTGCCCGATATTATACCACAAAACAAGGCCCCAGGGCTTCAAAACCCTGGGGCCATAGATGGCATGTAGCGCGTCAGGCGCGGCTATCCCTTAACCGACCCGGCCAGCAGGCCGCGCATGAAATAGCGCCCCATCAGGATGTACACCAGCAGCGTGGGCAGGGCAGCCAGCAGCGCCCCGGCCATTTGCACGTTCCATTCCACCACAAACGAGCCGGCCAGGTTGTTCAGCGCCACCGTTACCGGCTGCACGGCTGGCTTATTGGTGATGATTACAGCAAACAAAAAGTCGTTCCACACGGCCTGGAACTCCCAGATCATCACCACCACAAACCCCGGCAGTGAGATGGGAAACAGGATGTGGCGATAGATGCCGAAAAAGCCGGCCCCGTCGATGCGCCCGGCCTCCACCAGCTCGTGGGGCACTGTGGCGTAATAGTTGCGAAAGATCAGCGTGGTGATGGGGATGCCATAGATCACATGCACCAGGATCAGGCCTGGGATAGAGCCATACAGGCCCATCGTCTGCAACGTCTGCACCAGCGGGATCAGGATGCTCTGGTACGGGATAAACATGCCAAACAGAAACAGCGTGAATAGCAGTTCTGACCCGCGAAACCGCCACTTGCTCAACACATAACCGTTCATAGAACCCAGGAGTGCCGAGATGATGGTAGCCGGGATGACCAGCATCAAGCTGTTCATAAAGTTGCCGGACAGCCCTATCACACCTTTGGACGGGTCGCCGACCCAGGCCTGGACAAAGCTTTGCAGCGAAAAGCTCGCCGGGAGGTTCCACATGGTATCCAGGTTGACCTCGGTAAAGCTCTTGAGGCCGGTTACCAGGAGCACATAGACCGGGATCAGGTACACGATCGAGGCCGCAATCAGGACAAAGTAAAGGCTTGGTCGCGTCAGTCTGGACATCTTCATCGCTCTACCTCCGCCCGGCGGCTATAGGCCAGATAGGGCACCACCAGCACGGCCACCAGCACGAGCATCACCATGGCGATGGCCGCGCCCTGGGAGAAAAAGTTGCCCCGGAACGTTGTGTCGAACATAAAATAGGCCGGCACGTCGGAGGCAAAGGCCGGGCCGGGACCGGTCATGGCGCTCACCAAGTCAAAGATCTTGAGCGAGATGTGGCCCAGGATGATAACCGCGCTCAACGTGATGGGCTGGAGCATGGGCAGGATGATGTGACGGTAGAGCTGCCATTCGGTGCACCCGTCAATCCGCGCCGCCTCGCGCAGTTCCTCAGGGATACCGCGCAGCCCGGCCAGATACATGGCCATGGTATAGCCCGACATCTGCCACGTGGCGGCGATGACCAGCGAGACCACGCCCATGGAGAGGCCGATCTTGTCCGTGGTGATCACGCCCAGGCCAATATTGTTGAGGAACTGGCCCAAGGGGTTGTCCGGCTGGATGAACATGATCGCGGGATCGGTGTACCAGCCCGGCTTGAAATCCTTGAAGCCAAGGGTCTGCATCAGCAGGTTGACGCCGGTGCTGGGGTTGAGCAGCCACCGCCACACCACGCCGGTGACGATGAACGAGATGGACATGGGGAGCAAAAAGATGCTGCGAAAGATGCCCTCGCCCCGGATGCGCTGGTCCAGGAGCACCGCCAGCCCAAAGCCAAAGATCAGACACCCGGCGATGAACAGCAGCGTAAAGCCCACCGTGTTGCGGAGGTCAATCTGGAAGCGGTCGTTGGCGAACAGCCGCACATAGTTGTCGGCACCCACGAACGTAAAGTCAGGCACCAGGCTGTTCCACTTGACCAGCGAGACCCAGCCAGTCCAGCCGATAAAGCCATACACGAACAAAGCTATCGCCAAGATAGATGGCAAGATCATGAGGAATGCGATGAGGCGATCGGTGTTCAGTCGTCGCATAGAAACCTCCCGGCCGTCAAACGTCAAACGTCAGGATCGACCGCTTGGCGTGATACAAGTTTTGACGTATGATAAAAAGTGGGGCAGTCAGGCCAGCCTGACTGCCCCACTACAACCGTTACAAACCTATTGCGCCATTGCGTCCTTGGCTGCCTGCGCCAGAGCCGCCTGGGTGGCTGACACGTCTTGCTTGGTCACGAACACCGCGATGGCGTCCGTAGCGGCCGTCACCCAACCTTCGGGGGCTGCCGCGCCGTGCGCCAGGCTGGGGCACAGCTTGTTGCTGGCCCAGTCTTTCATGGCCGACTGCAGGTACTCGTCGTAATTGGCCTTGCCGCCATCAGTCCGCGCCGGGATAGAGCCCTTGAGCGGGTTGAAGGCTTCCTGGCCCTCGAACGAGCCGCAGACCTTGAGCCAGTTGATGGCATTATCACGATGCTTGGCTCCCTTGGGCAGGCCAAACGAGTCGGACAGCATATCAAAGATGCCATCGTTGCCGGGCGCGGGAGCCCAGCCATAGCCGGTAAAGCCCTTGGAGACAAAGTAGCCGTCTGCCCAGTCACCCATGATGGTCATGCCGGCCTTGCCGTCGATCACGTACTGCGCGGCCTGGTCCCAGGACAGGGCGCTGTGGTCCTCGTTGACAAAGATCAGCATCTTTTTAAAGTTCTCCAGGGCCTGGGTCACCTTGGGATCATCCCAACTGGTCCTGCCGTTCCACAGGCCGTTGTAGCCTTCTTGGCCCAGCGTGCCGATCAGAACCGTCTCGAACAGGTTCACCGCTGCCCACGGGCCGTTGTCGCCCAGCGCCAGCGGGGTGATGCCCTTGGCCTCTAGCGCCCCCGCCACGGTAAAGAAATCGTCAAAGGTCTTGGGGGCCGTCAGGTTGTTGTCGGTAAAGACTTGCTTGTTATACCACAGCACGTTGGCGCGGTGGATGTTCACCGGCACGCTGTAATAGTGCCCGTCTACCAGCAGGATGTCCAGCAGGTCTTTGGGGAATACCTTGTCCCAGCCCTCGGAGGTGTACAGGTCGTCCAGAGGCTCCATCATGTCGGCCTTGACCCAGTCGGCAATCTCTTGCCCGGCGTGGACCTGGAACGAATCCGGCGGGTCGCCGCCCAGCATGCGGGTCTTGAGCACGGCCTTGGCGTTCGAGCCGGCGCCGCCGGCTACCGTCGCGTTAATGATCTCGGTATCGGGATACTTTTGGCTATAGATCTTGAACATCTGGGCCAGGCCATCGGCCTCGCCGCCACCGGTCCACCAGGAAAAGATCTCGAGCTTGTTCTCGGCTGGCTGGCCGGGGCCTGGGCACTGGACCGCCAGCATGGCGACCACAGAGACCAGGGCAATCAGACTAAACAGGGTCTTGCGATTCATGGTTTTCTCCTCCTTGAGGTTCAATCGTGCTTGTGTTTACGGGGCCGTGTTGAGCACGGTCATGTCATATCACGTGGTCGATAGCGTTAGGTATATGTAGCGATCACCCCCTTTCCTCAGGTATACGTACTGCATTCTTGTAGCGAGGCACACTGGTAGGATCATGCAAGATGTCCTGGGTGATCAGAGCCACGGCACCGATGGCACAGGCATCGCGACCGTGAACCGATGGCTCAATGCTGACCATCTGGGACAACTCGCTAGATGAACATTCGTCTACCTGCTGGCGGATGGCCGGCAAGAGATAGCTCATGACGTTGTACATGGCCCCACCCACCACCACCAGCTTGGGATTAAAGGTATTGACCAGATTGGCAATGCCGATGCCCACAAAGGCACCGGTCTCGGCCAACGCCTGGCAGGCCACCGGATCGCCGGCGTCAGCGGCCTCACCGATGCGCTCGACGGTGAGCGGGTTGGCACCGGCCAGCAGGGAGGGATGATTGGCAGCCAGGGCCGCCTGCACGCGCTCGACGAGCGCGTACTGGTTAGCCAGCGTTTCCCAGCAGCCACGTTGGCCGCAATGACAGGGCCGGCTGTTGCTGTGCAGGAGCTTGGTGTGGCCCACCTCGCCGGCATAGCCGCCGGCTCCACGATAGATCTGGCCGTTGATGCAGATACCGGCGCCAATGCCCATGCCCACCACGACATAGATAAAGTCGTCCACGGTGCCGGCCGCGCCAAACAGGCGCTCGCCCAGGGCCGCCGCATTGGCGTCATTGTCCACAGCGACAGGATAATCGAAATGTTCCGAGATGATCTGACGCACGGGGACGTTGCGCCATTGGTTGGGGAAAAACACAGACACGCCGCGCGATGTGTCGACCAGGCCGCGCAGCGTGACGCCAATGCCCAGGATGCGCGACCCAGCGGCGTGCTCCACGGCATCGCCGATCATGGTCAGCACGGTCTGGATGATGTCATCCTGGCCGGCCAGAGGCGATGTCTCGCAGTGCTCACGCCAGAGCACCGCAGCCAAAAAATCGGTCAGGACGGCCCGACAAAAGTCGACGCCAATCTCGACGCCGATCATCACCCCGGCGTCGGCGTTCAGGTCGAGCAACCGGGCCGGCCGGCCCCCGCTGGACTCGCGCTGCCCGACCTCGTGGATCAGGCCGCGCTGTTCCAAGTCGGTGACCAAGCTGGAAACGGTAGTCTTGTTCAGGCCGGTGTGCGCAGCAATGGTGGTTCGGGACAGGGGTCGGTCGTCCCAGATACAACGTAGGACGGTAGAGAGGTTCATAGAGCGAACAAGGGTTTGATCGCCGGTGCGATACGATCTGCGCGACACGTGGGCTCCCTCAGTTAGTTAGTTTGTGTAAGCAACAAACTAAGCGTATTATACCCTATTGTTCGCCCACAGTCAAGCGTTTTCGAGCTATTTTTAAGGTTCTATGTTTGTTTATCCAACAAACAAAGGCGGCTCAAGGCCCCTATCGCGCCATGATCAGCGCGTCGGCCGGCATGCCGGGCTTGAGCTTGTGGTCCGGGTTGGGCACGCGGATCTTGATGGCATAGACGGTGCTCACCCGCTCTTCTTTGGTCTGCACGTTCTTGGGCGTGAACTCGGCCTGGTTGGCGATGTGGATCACGGTACCGGTGAACGTCTCCCCGGAAAAGCTGTCCACTGTCACTGCCACTGCTTGGCCCACCTTGACCTGGCCGTAGGCGTTTTCGGGGATGTAGACAGTGAGCTTGACGCTGTCCAAGTTCGCCACGGTGAGGAGCGGCAGGCCCGGCGCGGCCATCTCGCCCACGTGGACCTCGCGGCTCGTCACCAGCCCTGCGATGGGCGACGTGAGCACCATCTGGTCGCGCTGGACCTTGAGGCCGGCCACGGCCGCCTGGGCCTGGGTCACCTGAGCCTGGGCGACGGCGATTTCCTCGCTGGTAGCCCCGGCCTGGAGCAACTCTACCGCCGCTTCCGCCTGCTTGACCTGGGCCTCGGCCATTTCGTACTGGGTCTTGGCCGCGTCCACCTGGGCATTCATGGTCAGCGGGTTGGCCTTGATGGCCTTGAGGATCTTGACGCTGTCTTCCGCGCCCTTGCGAGCCGCCTCCGCCTCCAGGATGGCCTCCTCGGCGGCCCAATGCTGGCCGCTGTACGCCGCATACTGAGCCTTGATATCCGGCGTGCCCACGTCGTCGGCCAGCCGCTTGTACAGGTCGAGCTGGGCCTTGACAGCGTCCCGATTCGCCTGGGCCTGCTTGACGCGATGCCCGGCCATCTCGAGTTGGGTGGCGGCCTGGCTGATCTGCAAGTCAAGCTCCTGGGGGTTGTCGCGCACGGCGGCGGCGTTCTCCCAGGCCAGCTTGGCCCCGTCGCGGGCGGCCTGGGCCTGGGCCAATGCGGCTTCGGCCTGACGGACCTGCGCCGGTCGAGCACTGGCCTGCACCTGCGCCAACACCGCCTGCGCCGACGCCACAGCCGCCTCGCCCTGCGTGATCTGGGCGGCGATGAGGCTATCGTCCAGACGCACGAGCACCTGGTTTGCCTCCACCTCGTCGCCCTCGTCGGCGGCGATGTCCTGAATGCGGCCGCCTACCAGGGCTGCGATAGAGACCTCTTCTGCCTCGATGATGCCGGACGCGGTGAGCCCCTGCGTGACGGCCGGGGCCAGGTCGCCCAGGCCCAGCTCGTTGAGGACAGCGGCAGCCTCTGTGGGGTTCTGGCTGGCCCACCACCACCCAGCGGCGACCAGGGCGCCCAATACCAGAACGATGACGACGATAGGGATGATGCGTTTCATGTTACACCTCGTTGTGAGTTTCGAGTTACGAGTTACGGTCTCGGACGCTGGAGATGAACACGTCCTCCAGCGATGGTGGAATGACGGCCAGGCTGTAGACCTGGATACCTTCTGCTTGCAGCGCCACGTCGATGGCCGGGACCATCGCGCCGACGCCCTCGGCGACGATGTGGACCTGCGCGCCGTACAAGGCAATCTCGACGAGGGGCAGACCGTCGGCTTGCAGGCGTCGCAGCACGGCGATGGCCCGGTCCGGCGCGTCACAGTCCACCTCCAACACCTGGCCCTGCATGTTGGTGTCCTTGATGTCGGCCGGGGTGCCCTGGGCCACGATGCGCCCGTTGTGGATAAAGGCCAACTGCTGGCAGTGCTCGGCCTCGTCCATATAGTGCGTGGTGACGAAAATAGTGGTACCTTCGTCGGCCAGGCGGTAGAGCAGGTTCCAGAAGGCACGCCGGCTCAGCGGGTCCACACCGGCCGTCGGCTCGTCCAGAAACAACAGCTCCGGCTCGTGGACAATGGCGGTGCCCAGGGCCAGGCGCTGTTTCCAGCCCCCGGCCAGGTTCTTGGTCAGCTCGCGCTCGCGGCCGGCCAGCCCGGCCATCTCGACGATGGTGCGTTTGCGCGCCCGCAGCCGGTCGTTGGACAGGCCATAGGTCCGGCCGTAAAAGTTCAGGTTCTCGTCCACCGTCAGGTCGTTGTACAGCGTGAACTTTTGGCTCATGTAGCCGATGCGACGTTTGAGCTCCAGCGGGACGCCCCGCGCGATGTCGTAATCCAGCACGTGGGCCGTGCCCTCGGTTGGGGCCAGCAGGCCCAACAACATGCGGATGGTGGTGGTCTTGCCAGAGCCGTTCGGCCCCAAAAAGCCAAAGATGACGCCCCGGGGCACGCTAAAGTCGATGTGGTCCACCGCCGTGAAATCGCCAAAGCGCTTGGTGAGGCCCTGGGCCACCACGGCATAGTCATTCAGGTTCATCAGGCCAACCTCGCCGCGCCGGTGGGGCATTGGAGCACACAAGCCGCGCAGGCCACGCAGCGCTCCGGGTGAGCCAGGACCATCTTGCGCTCGGCCGGCGCCCAGCACAGGACCGGGCAGACCTCGTAACACAGCCGGCACCCGTTGCACACGGCCTCGTCATAGTGCGGCCGCTCGGCGATCACGGTACGAAAATAGGCCAGTTCCTTGCGCATACTCTCTATCATGACGTTACCTCACGTGCCTTCCGCAGCCGCAGCGGCCTGAAATCGCCCCTCGGCCCGTGCCAGCGAAACTTGTCCACGGTAAACCCACCGATCTGGATCGCCGCCCGGGGACAGAGATGGATACAGCGCATGCAGGGCATGCACTGGTCGCCAAAGTGCGGGTGTCCATCGCGCAGTTCGACGTTGCCCGTCGGGCAGAGCCGGACGCAGAGGCCGCAGCCGTTGCAGCGCTCGTCGGCCCAGAACCGGCTGACTGCATACCGTTCGGCCAACAGGTTGTACAGAAAGGCCCATACCCGGTCCAACGAGTTTCCGACGCGGCTCCTGGGCAAGGGCTGGCGGTATGCCTCGGCCGGCTCCCCGGCCGCCAACCCCGACAGCACGCCGGCCATCTGCCCGGCCACGCGGTCCGCATCCGCCAGGTGGTCGTAATCCTTGTCCAGGGCCTGGCGCGCCATCCACGACTCCTTGCCCACGAAAGCCAAACCATCGGTGCCGGGCATCATCACGCTCCCGCCGCCCAGCGGCACGTAACCTCGCGCTGCCAATCGCCGCAGATTCTGGGCGATGGCCCCGCCGGCGAACGCGCCCTTGGTGCCAAAGGCAAATGCGCCCCGGCCCTCGCCCGGCGGCAGGTGCGTCACATAGCTCTGGAAATAGGACGGCGAATCGCAGCCATACACCGGGAACCCGGTCGCCAGCACGTCGAAATCGCCCAGGTCCGACGCTGATTGTTGCTCTGTCGAACGTATCTCGATCTGGACTGGTGCCGGGGCCAGGCGACGAGCCAGATAGTCGGCCACGTACGCGGTGTTGCCGGTCCCGCTGAAATACAGAACGAGCAGTCTCATCTCACCAACCCCGGCGCAAACGTCAGCGCCAGCCACGCGATCACGAGCAGCAGCTCCAGCGGCACCAGCTTGTGGATGTGCTCGAACTCGCCGCCGCGCCGGAGCGGCGACCCACCCTGGGAATCGGCCCCCACAAAGAGGGCCAGGGCCGCCAGCCCCAGGCTCGCGTTGGCGGTGCTGATGGACACTATCGGCTGGCCGGTGATGACGGTCCAGATCAGGAACAGGCCCACGGTCCCGATAGCCAGCGACACGCCCTTCCAGAACCCGTCGCGGCCGGGGATCCAGTGCATGAACGCCCCGATAAAGACGAACAGCAGCAGTGACAGGGCCAGCGCAGGCCAGAACAGGTCCCGGGCAAAAACGAGAGTGGCGATGCCAAAGACCACGGCCCACACCTGCCAGATCGCCACTGCCATCTCCAGGCGATGCCCCAGCGGGAACCGGGCCTCGCGCTGCTCGTCGGTCTTGCGGCGACCAGCTTTCAGGTACGCGGCGATGTCGGTGGCGTACATGGGGCCCCAACGCGCGCGCCAGCCGGTCTCTTCTTCGATACGTTTGCCCAGCACGCCGCAGCCGGCCATCTGGGGCAGGATCAGCGTGCGATGGTCCACCACCTCGACTACCCCGCCGGTCTTGACGGCCTGGATCACCTTCTCGGCGGTGAAATGGCCGCCGCCGGCCGCACACCACACATTGATCCCCCGCGAATCGCAGACCAGTAGGTAGGCGTCCAGGCCCCGGGTGTCGCGGACCACGCGGCGCACCGTCAGGTCATAGTTGCCGGTGACGAGGACCGGCGCATCGCGGTCCGGGTGCCCCAGGGCATACAGGCTGGGCCGGACCTTGGGATACGGTGGAAAGTTGCGCCAGAGCAGACAGTAGGCGTCTTTGAGTATCGTGCCCAACGTGGTTCGGTGGACCAGCCGGGGCACCTCGTGGGCGGTTTCCGGCGCGGCCTCGCCGGCCGGGCGGGCCGTCGCCAGGGCCACGCAGAGCGTACCGCCCAGGTATGTGCCCACCACGTCGCCGCGCAGGCCGGCAGCAGCGAGCTTGCCGGACAAGCCGCTCACCACCTGCGTGCCGGTGCGCGTGAGCAGCCAGGTGAGCACCAGCAGCGGCAGCCGAACCGCGTAAAAGACCAGCCGCGCCAGGAACCCGGCCGGCAGTACCTCGTCGGTGATGACGAGCCGGCCGCCGGGCTTGAGCAGTCCTGCACACGCGCGCAGCACATAACCCTGCGTCGTCTCGTCCAGTTCGCTAAAGACCAGCGTGCTGACGACAACGTCGAAACTGCCCGGCGGGAAGTGGTCACCGATGGTGGAGGCGTCCATCAGGTGCAACTCCACCTCGTCGCCCAGGCCGGCCTCTTGGACACACTGCTGCGCCACGTCCAGCATCCCCGGCGCCGCGTCGATGCCCACCACGTGCGCGCCGCGCCGGGCGCAGAGCAGCGCCAACTCGCCGGTCCCGCACCCGATCTCGAGCACGCGGTCGCCTTCGCCCACGTATTCCCGGGCGATGCGCTCCTTGACCATGCGGATGCGGCCCAGGGTGATGAGCCGGATGCCCCGGTCGTAATCGCTAGGACTGGTTTCCAGGTATTTCATGAATACGGTCGCCACGACAATCTCCTATTGGGTAAGAGTATTGCCCACATAGTGTGGGTGAATCTCCCACGACCTGTCATTGCGAGCTGCCGAAGGCGGCGAAGCAATCTCGTTTTGCCACACGGAGATTGCTTCGGGCGCTACGCGCCCTCGCAATGACAGTGCCACC
>JAHJIN010000629.1 GCA_018823415.1 Chloroflexota bacterium
CGAGCGGCTGGCCCTGCTGCCGGCCGGGCCGGGCCGGCGGGTGTTCGAGGTCGCGCTGGAAGCCGATCTGACGTGGTTACGCCCTACCGACATGGTGCTCCTGGTTTGCCCGGCCGGTACACAGCCTACCGAGTCGGCCCTGCGACACGCCCGCGCGCAGGTCAATGCGGCCGGCGCCCGGGCCGGCCACACTGTCCGGCTGGGCCTGCTTGGTCCGGCTACTGATGCTGCCTATACGAGCGTGTTGGCTGCGCTGACCGGCCTGGACGCTGTCGTGCTGGCTGACGCCGGCCCGACGGAGGCCCATTTCGCCCGGCGCATTTGCGCCCAGGCCGGGGTGATGGTGTTGGACGCTGCCGCAGGCGCGGTCGGCGCCGCCGCTGCCGCCGCTGTCGCCGCCAATACGGTGGCAGACGAACTGGCCGGGGCACTCGTGGCCGAGCAACTGGCTGCGCTGGCCGGCCTGCCGCCCACGTCGTGGGGCTGGGTGCCGGGCCAGGCCACCCACCAGTCGGTGCTGGCCTCGCTCTTCCCGGCCGCGTTCATCGCGCGCACCGGGTCAGGTGTGGCCCAGGATGAAACGTGCAGCGTGCCCCACGCCGACGCGCTGTCGCAAGCCATCGCCCGGCTGGAATCGTGGCCGCTGCCGACCATCGACCCGGCCAGCCGGGTGAACAAAGGCCCCGGCTACTGGAACCCCTTTGCCTGACTGACCAATGTACCCATCTATCATCCGGAGGAGAGCATGCAAGACGACGTCGCCAAGATACTCATCACCTCGGACGATCTGCGTCAGCGCACGTTGGAGCTGGCCCGGCAGATCGAGGCCGACTACCAGGACCGCGACCTGGTGCTCGTCTGCGTACTGAAAGGCGCCATCATGTTTCTGGTGGATCTGATCAAAGAGCTTCAGCGCCCGCTGGAAATCGACTTTATGGCTGTGTCCAGCTATGGGGCTAGCACTCGCAGCACCGGCGTGGTGCGCCTCACCAAAGACCTGGATATGAGCATCGAGGGTCGCCACGTGCTGGTCGTGGAGGACATTATCGACTCGGGCCGCACGCTGCAATATCTCACCGATGTCCTCAACCTGCGCCAGCCGGCCAGCCTGCGCATCTGCACCCTGCTGGACAAGCGCGAGCGCCGCGAGGTGGACGTGCCGGTGGATTACGTGGGGTTTGTCATCCCCAACGAGTTTGTCATTGGCTACGGGCTGGACTTTGACGAGGTCTATCGCAACCTGCCGTTTGTGGGCGTGCTCAAGCCCGAGATGTACACCGGAGAGTAGGAGTCCAGGCCCATGCCCCGAACCATTGCCCTGGACACGGCCCGCACCCTGGCTGTGGTCAAGCAAGGGCTGCATCAGCGCCCCCCGGCTGCCGATAAAGAGACCCTGCTGGCAGCTATCCGCCGCATTGGGCTCTTGCAGCTCGACACGATCCACGTGGTGGCCCGGAGCCATTACTTGGTGATGCTCAGTCGCGTGGGCCTATACGACCCGGCCGACCTGGACGCGCTGCTCTACCCGGACCGGCTCCTGTTCGAGCAGTGGGCGCATGCGGCCTGCCTCATCCCGGTGGAGGATTATGCTCACTTGGCCCCAGTCATCCACGCCCGCCGCGAGCGCCCTTTGTATGGTGATTGGAGCCTCAAACGCCTGGGCGACGACCCCCAGGGCGTCTTGGATGCCGTGTTGGACCGGATACGGGAGGAAGGCGCTCTCGGCTCCCAGCATTTCGAGGACCCGCGTGCCCAGCGCGGTACCTGGTGGGACTGGAAGCCCGCCAAGGCCGCCCTGGAAGTCCTGTTCGAGCGCGGTCACCTGATGGTAGACCGCCGGGTCAACTTTCACCGCCGCTACGACCTGGCCGAGCGCGTGCTGCCGGCCAGCGCCGCGCCGCCGCGATACACGATCAAGGACTGGCGGCGTTGGGCCGCGCTCCGCAGCGTATCGTGCCTGGGCGTGGGCACCGCCAGCCACGTGAGCGACTATTACCGTCAGAACAAGCCGGTGGCCCGGTCTACCCTGGACAGGCTGGCGGCCGAGGGTGCCGCGGTGCCGGTGGAGGTGGAAGGCTGGAAGGAAACCGCATACCTGCACCCGGACGACGTGCCCCTGCTGGACGAGATCGAGGCCGGGGCGCACCGGCCGGCGCTGACCACCTTTCTCTCGCCGTTTGACAATCTCACCTGGCACCGGGACCGGCTGCGAGACCTGTTTGGCTTGTACTATCGCATCGAGATGTACACGCCGGCCAAGCAACGCCAGTACGGCTATTACGTCATGCCGATCCTCCATCAAGGCCGCATGGTGGGTCGCCTAGACCCCAAGGCCGACCGGAAGAGCGGGACCCTCATCGTCCGGGCCATCTACCTGGAGCCGGGTGAGGCGCTCACCGACGAGCTGGTGGCCGGCATCGCCGGCGCGTTGCGCGAGTTCATGGCCTTCCACAGCAGCCAGACGTTGGTCATCGAGCGCGCCGAGCCAGCCGAGTTGAGGGCCGCTTTGCTGGCATGATACAGGATGCAGGATTCATGATGCACGTATTCAGGCACGTATCCTGTATCATGTATCCTGAACATCAAGAGGTATTATTTCGTGACCGACGAGAGGTTGACCACGGAACCTGCCCCCATCAAACCAGTCCGGCGCTACGAACTGGACTGGCTGCGCCTGATGGCCGTGTTTCTGCTGTTCTTTTTCCACACGGCCCGGATATTTGACCCGCACGAGAATTTCTACGTCCAGAACAACCCGTCGAGCCAATTGCTGTTCGACCTCTTTATCCGGTCCCTCGGCCCCTGGCAGATGTGTCTTTTCTTTCTGCTGGCCGGGGCGTCCACCTATTTTGCCCTGCGCGTCCGGGGCAGCGGGGGCTATGTCAACGAGCGTTTCAAGCGGTTGCTCATTCCTTTTCTCTTTGGACTGTTGGTGCTCATCCCGCCGCAATCCTACCTGGGACTGGTCAGCCACTCGGGCTATGCCGGGTCCTTCCTCGAATGGTTCCCCAACTTTTTCACGCTCCAGCTCGCCGACATGGATGGTTATTTCATGGGGGGCCATACCTGGGGACACCTGTGGTTCATCTTGCATCTGTTCGTCTATTCCGTGGTCGCGACCCCGCTGTTTGTTTACCTGAATAGCCAATCCGGCCGGCGGCTGGTCGGTCGGCTGGCGCGGGCCTTTACCTGGCCCGGCGTGCTGTTTCTCTTTCCGGTGCCGCTGATGCTGTTGCGCGAGTTCCCCG
>JAHJIN010000067.1 GCA_018823415.1 Chloroflexota bacterium
CGTGATTATTGGGAACCCACCGTTTCTGGGTGGCGGCAAGATCCGCTCCGAGTTGGGCGAAGCATACACCGAGGCATTATTCGGGCTGTATGGCGACCGCATTCCCAATTTCAGCGACCTGGTGTGCTACTGGTTTGAAAAGGCCCGCGCCATGATCGAGGCCGGACAAGTAAAGCGGGCCGGCCTGCTAGCGACGAACTCAATTCGGGGTGGCGCGAATCGCCGGGTACTGGAACGCATCAAGGAAACCGGCGACATCTTTTGGGCGCAATCGGATCGCGACTGGATACTCGACGGCGCAGCCGTCAACATATCTATGGTTGGTTTTGACAACGGTGAAGACCCCTCTCGTCAGTTGGACGGGCGACCCGTGAAAAGGATCAATCCTGATTTGACATCTGCTGTGGATGTAACCGAGGCCAAGCGCCTCGTGGAAAACCAAGGTATCTCTTTCATGGGAGCTTCCCCAAAAGCACCGTTCGACATCGAAGATGATGTTGCCCAGACTATGCTCTCTGCCCTACCCAATCCCAATCGCCGGCCGAATTCAGATGTGATCCGCCCGGTGGTCAGTGGAATCGATCTGGTTGGGCGCCCACGCAACAAGTGGACTATAGATTTTGCGTTGATGCCGCTGGAGAACGCTGCCCAATACGAGGTACCATTCGAGTATGTCAAAGAGCACGTCCATCCAATCCGTTCCAAGAACCGTCGGGCTGCTTATGCCAAGAGGTGGTGGCAGTACGCCGAAGCTCGACCCGGCATGCGGGCAGCGTTAGAAGCCAAGTCTCGCTTCATCGCAACTCCCGAGGTTTCTAAACACCGTATCTTTGCGTGGGTGCCGTCAGAGGTCCTATGCAACCAGCAAACGCTAGTATTTGCCCGTGATGACGACTACTTTTTCGGCATGCTGCACTCCAAACTCCACGAGCTGTGGGCGCTGCGCCAGGGCACGTCGTTGGAAGACCGGCCCCGCTACACGCCCACCACTACCTTTGAGACTTTTCCCTTCCCCTGGCCGCCGGGCCAGGAGCCGGTGGATGACCCGCGCGTGCAAGCCATCGCCCAGGCCGCCCGCGAGCTGGTGGAAAAGCGGGACCGCTGGCTCAACCCAGAGGGAGCCACAGAGAAGGAGCTAAAAAAGCGCACGCTCACCAATCTGTACAACCAGCGCCCCACCTGGCTGGATCTGGCTCATCGCAAGCTAGACGAGGCGGTACTGGATGCGTATGGCTGGCCGCACGGCTTGACCGACGAGGAGATATTGGAGCGCTTACTAGTGTTGAATTTGGCGCGGGCTGGAAAAGGGTGATACTATCGTGACACGACTCGAAGATGAATTTCACGCTGTGATGATTACGACCTATGAAGAAGGAGTAAAGCGAGGTTACTACCCCACGTATTTCTTACAGATGCTATATCAACACGGTGGGGTCGAAACAGCCAAACGGCTACTTGCAAAACGCGAGGTTCAGTCTGGTCTGATGAGGCTATATGAACTTGGTCTATTAGGCTCCTCCGTGGAAGCCTATGTGATCAAAGAACGTTATCAGTCGCTCTTCACTGAAGAGGAACGCCAAGAGGCTCATCAGCGTTTGGAAGAGTTGGGCTATTTCAGCGGGTAGGGTGGGCGGCGCCTACCAAACCTGCGTCACGCCTGGCCCCACGCGGCAGCCGCCGCGCCCACCGGCAACGGCTACCGGCCCCGGCCTCGTGGAGTGACCAAGCCGGCCCCACGGCCGGCTTGATTTAATCGTCGAGATAGTGCCCGCAACACGCCGCGCTGAGGGGCATACTCTTACCGTCAGGTCGTGCCGCGCTCCGGGCAGGTCAGCCCCTCCATCTCGGAGATAAACTTGTCGGCGGCCATGCCGGCCACGGCGCCGGTGCCCACGGCCACGGCCACTTGCGGATAGATGCGCTCCTGCACGTCGCCGGCGGCGAATACGCCGGGCACGCTGGTGCGCTGGTGCCGGTCGGTGACGATATAGCCCCACTCGTCAATGTTCAACTGCCCCCGGAAAAGCTCGGTGTTGGGCTTCATGCCCACATAGACAAACACGCCGTCCACGGTCAGCGAGGATTCTTCGTCGGTCTTGACATTGCGCAGGCGCAGGGACTTGACGCCGGACTTGTCACCCTCGACGGCCGTGACCACCGTGTCCCACTCGAAATCTACCTTGCCGCTGCGCTCGGCGCGTTCCTGCAGGATCGGCTCGGCCCGCAGCCGGTCGCGCCGGTGGATGACGGTGATCTTGGACGCCAGCCGGGTGAGATAATTGGTCTCTTCCAGGGCACTGTTGCCGCCGCCCACCACGGCCACCGGCAGGTCGCGATAGAAAAAGCCGTCGCAGGTAGCGCAATAGCTCACGCCCCGGCCGATGAACTCGAGTTCGCCGGGGACGCCCAGCTTGCGCGGCGTGGCCCCGGTGGCGATGACGAGCGCCTGGGCCTGGTATTCCTGGTCGTGCGTGGTGACGGTGAATGGGTGCTGGCTCAGGTCCACCGCCGTCACCGTATCCACCACCACCTCGACCTCGAACCGCTTGGCCTGTTCCTGCATGGCCTCCATCAACTCAAAGCCGTTTATGCCGTCTTTGAAGCCGGGATAGTTTTCGATGTCGGCGGTCTGGCCGGCCTGACCGCCTACCGCGTGGCCGGTCAGGATCAGTGTGGAGAGCCGGGCCCGGGCCGTATAGATGGCCGCGGTGAACCCGGCCGGCCCGGAACCAATGACGATCACTTCGTGCATATTGACCTCCTATTGCGTGTTGCGTGATGTGGGTAAACTTGCCAGCACCCGGCGCGTCACCTCGGCGACCAGGGCATCGTCGCCGGGCAACCCGGTCGTCGGCTCGCAGAGGCCGCAGGCCACACACAACTCGGCTTCCTCGGCCGGCGACATTTGACTGCGCAGTCGGCGCACGGCGATGAGCTTGGCCGCCTCTTGCGGCGGCAAGGGTGCAGGACTGCCCAGTTGCGCCACCAGGAAGGTCACCTCGGCGGCGTGCTCAACCTTTTCCGTCTTCAGGTAGGCATCCATCAGGTCGCGCCCCACGGTGACGCTACCGTGACGTTGCAACACCAGGGCATCGTGCCGCTCGACGAGGTGGCCCATGACGCCGGGGCCTTCGGGGCTGCCGGGCATGGCGTATTCGGTGGTGGGGATGGTGCCCAGGTTGACCAGTACCTCCGGTAACATGCACCGGGCGATGGGAATGCCGGCGATGCTCAGGGCAATGCTCGTGGGCGGGTGGGCGTGCACCACGGCGTTTGCGTCCGGCCGGCGGCGATAGACCTCCAGGTGCAGGGGTAGTTCGGACGTGGGGCGGCGGCGGTTCGAGCCGTACAGGGGGCTAGGTTGCGGCCGGCCGGCCATATCCACCACCACCAGGTCCTCGGCGGTCACGAATCCCTTGCTCAGACCATTGGGCGTCACCAGGATGCGGTCCGGCGCCAGTCGCGCCGACACGTTGCCATCGGTGGCCGGGACCCAGCCGTGCTCGTGTAGCAGCCGGCACACCCGCACGATCTCGTCGCGCAGGGCGCCCTCGGTCTGGCGTTGGCGATAGGTGCTCATCAGTTATCCGTTTCCCTGCTAAGAAACATGAGAGCCGAGTTGAACTGTCACGGTGTATACCCCAGGTTTCTTGTCGAGAGAACTGTCCGACGCGACAGTGTCGGGCTCTTGACGGGCCGGGAAAAATCGGGTACAATTCGGTTCGTGCCGAGGTGGCGGAACAGGCAGACGCGCTACGTTCAGGGCGTAGTGAGCAATAGCTCGTAAGGGTTCAAATCCCTTCCTCGGCACCAATTGTATCTTTCATTCCGCATATTAGCATATCAATATGCGGATTCTTTATGCCCCCGAGCGGCGGGCCTCTCCAAACCTGTAGGATTATACACCAAAACCAGAGGGGGGGCAACTTGAAAGGGCCGGGCTGCCTATCGCAGTCCGGCCCTGGCTGTATGTATCGTCAGAGATACCGGGTCACGGTTTTGCCACCAGCGACCGGTAGATGCCCGCTCGACTCTCCTCGGTGCAGCAGGGCCGGCGCGGATCCTCCGTCTCGCCGGTTGCGCACGCGGCAGTCCCCGCCACAGATGAAGCGCAGATCGCAGCCGGCGCACTCGGCCATGTGATCCACGCTGGCCCCGGCTCGTCGGCCGGGGCGGTTGGCGCTGCTTCAGAAGCCGGTTTGGGATCGGTCATAGCGTATCTATCCTGTCCAGGTTCACGTCCTACCTACTCACTAATGGCAGGTAGATGAGATGCCACGCGGCCGGCGGGAGCGCAGCCGATACCGGCCCGTAGCGCGTGGCTCCGCCGCCCATGTCCACCACCTCCAGCCAGTAGGTGTACGCCACGCCCGGCGCCGCCGTCTGGTCCACGTAGGTGTAGCGCGGCTCCCCCGTGGCCGGGAGCAAGGTGGCAATCAGGCGCGCCGGTTCTGCGTTCGGCGTATCCGCCCGGTACACGTGGAACCCCAGCACGTCCACCTCCAGCGCCGTCTCCCAAGTGAGGATGATGGCGCCATCTTGCGCGACAGCAGCAAAGCTGTGCAGGGTCACGGCTGTGGCCGGCGCAGCCCCGTACCAGTACCCGGCTCCCAGGGAGACCGCCTCGGGGCCGCTGCCGGATGGCCCGACGATGGGCTGGCCCAGGGTGGCGTTCAGGGCCACGTCGGGGCCGGTGGATGGCCCGCCCCCGCCGGCGATGACCGCCCAGTCCACGGCGGACTGGGCCAGCGCGATGCTGACGACCAGCCAGCAGCATACCAGGGCCAGGATCGAGGCCCGCAGGGTCGTGGGGTGTCTCATCGTCGGCCTCCCTTTAGCCGGCCCAGCACGTCGCCCCGCCAGGCCACGCCCACCAGGCCCAGGCCCAAGGCCAACACGCCAGCGCCGGGCAGCAGGCCCGTCGTCCACGGCGCGGCCGAGGCCGGACCGCCGCTTACCCGGGCCTCCAGCGCGGCGACCCGGGCTTCCAGTCCCTCGAGTTGCGTCTGCTGGGCGGCGTTCTCCGCCTTCAGACGAGTGTTCTCCGCCTCCAGCGCCTTGTTCTGGGCATAGAGCCCCTGGATGGCGGCTAGGGCCACGCCGTCGGCGTCCAGGCTGTTGATGTGGTCCGCGCCCTCTCCGCCCAGTCCCTCCACCAGCGTGTTGAAATCCTGGGCCATGGGGCCAATGTGGCGGATGGAAGCGTCCTGAGACTTGTAGTTCCAGGTGGTGATGGGGACCTCGGCCAGGCGAGCCAGGAGCGCCGGCTCGTCCACCGGCGCCAGGTTCTCCTTGCGCGCCCGGTCGCTGACGGCGTTCCAGGCACTGCCGCCGGTGGCGAGATACATCCCGCTGGTGAGGCCCGAGTTGGTGTACAAGTACACCCCACCGCTGGCGCGAACGATGAACTGATTGTTGCCGGTGGAGGCCACGTCGGCGTTGGTCGAGTCCCCCCAGACAAAGGCGCCATCGTGGTCCGCCTGGGCCCGACGCCCGGCGGCCAAGCTGTAATCGCCGGCGGCGGCGTTCTGATAGCCCCCGGGCACGGTGGACCGCAGGCCGCCGGCGCTGTTTTCCCGGCCCCCGCCCACCGCCGCCGAGTTGCCGCTGGTGGTATTGTCATATCCCCCAGCGATGGTGGCTGCGAAATCGCCGCCGGCCTCGTTGCTATAGCCGCCGCCCACGGTGGACCGGCCCCCGCTGGCGGTATTGCTGTCGCCCCCGCCGATGGTGGCCCGGTCGCCGCTGACGGTGTTGGCCTCGCCCCCGCCAATGACGGCGGCCCCGCCAGAACTGTTGATGGTGTTCTGCTGGCCCCCGCCGATAAAGGCGCGGTTCACGCCCACGATCTGGTTGCGGTCGCCGCCGCCGATGAAGGACCATTGGACAGGGCCGGTGATGAGGTTAAACTGGCCTCCTACGATACTGTCGAACCACATATAGTTGTGGCCGGTGATCACGTTTCCCCACCCGGCGCCGATAAAGCCCGTGGTGGCCGAGACGACGTTCAGGTTGCCCCCGCCGACCACGGCCACCTGGCCGGCCCAGTTCTCGTTGCCGCCGCCGATGAAGGAGTAGTAGCCGTTGGCCACGTTGTCGTCGCCCCCGGCGACGGTGGCGCAGGGCGTGTTGTTCAGGTTGCCATCGCCGTCGCCGGCCTGGTTGTTGCGACCCCCGCCCACCGTGCCAAAGAAATCGGTGACCCGGTTGGGGCCACTACTGGTGCCCCCGCCGCTCACGGTGGCGCCCCGCACATTGGACTGGACACTGTTGGCGCCGTGGCCACCCACCACGTTGGGGCTGGTGGCGTTCGGCTCCAGGCGCAGGCCGCCGCCGTCGGTGTCTATTGTCAACCGCACGCCGCCGGTAGCGCGCACAGCCAGTTCGTTGTCGGCCGTGGAGCCAAAGTCGGCGTCGGTGGCGTCGGCCCAGACAAAGGCGCCTTCGTGGGCCGCCTGGGCCCGGCGGCCGGCAGCCAGGCTATAGCTGCTGGCGGCCACGTTGTCCTGGCCGCCGAGGACCGTGGACAGGGTCCCACTGGCGGTGTTGTTGTCGCCGCCGCTCACCGTGGCCCGGCCCCCGCTGGCGGTGTTATCGCGGCCCCCGCCCACGGTGGCGTACCGGCCGGTGGCCGGGTTGCCGTCGTCGTCGCCGGCCTGGTTGTGGTAGCCCCCGCCCACCACATCATAGTCGCCGGTGGCGCGATTGGTGGCGCCGCTGGCTCCCCCGCCGCCGATGGCCACGCCGATAGCGCCGGCGTCAACGCCATTGCCACTGTAGCCGCCCACCACGTTGGGGCTGGTGGCGTCTGGCTCCAGGCGCAGGACGCGCGCGCCGTTGACGTGCAATTCCAGTGCCGCGTTGTCGGTAGTGCCCAAAAAGTGGGTGCCCGGCGTGGTGCCGGCGTTGCCGGTCAGCCGCCAGGCGTTCTTTACGTCCTCTGCCTGCAAGGCATAGGGCACGGCGGCGATGCGGCGGTCCGGGGAGAGCAGGTCAAAGCTGCTGCCATCGGAGCTGAACCACACCCGCAGATAGCGCTCAGTCTCATCAAAGACGCCAGCGCTCAAGGCCGTCATGTTGGTCAGCGCGGTGTCGCCCAGCAGCACGTTGAACAGCCCGCTGGCGACGGTCAGTTGGACCGCGGTGGTGGGCGCGCCGCCGCCCACGGACGTGCCGTCGTTGGACCATTCCGTGCCGCCCGAGCCGTTCACCACGACAAACTTGAAATAGCCGGCGCCGGTGTAGGGCGTGCCGCTCACCGTCACATAGCCCTGGTACGAGACCACGGTGGGCGCGCCGGCTTGCTGGAGTGGCCGGGGCTGCGGCCCGGCCGTCGCCTGTAGGCCGACTGCCCCCAGCAGCACGGCCACCGTCACTAGTACCGCGAGACTGATGCATACGTGGTTGGTTTTCATCTGATCCTCCTTGTTTTGTAGATGAGAATGAATGTGAACGGCCGTTAAGCACAAGAGCCGGGCACAGCATGACACTGCCCGGCTTGATGGCGGGTTGCGATGGTGGGGCGGGATGTGGGTCCCCGAGGCCGCGCCTGCTCCATACCCGTTCCCTCCGTGGCGAACGACCAGCGCGATGGGATTGCGGGTTCAACTGGCACGGCTATTATAGCATATCGGCCCCCGGAAGAGAACATGGGTAGGGGCACCGCATTCCCGTGCTGCTGCGCTCCTATCTTCCCGAAAGCTCGGAGCTTTCGGGAAGATGTGCTAGTGACATGCGTCGCCCCTATGGTTACGTTTTGGCGACAAGTGGCAGGTAGAGGTGGTGCGGCGCGGCCGGCGGGAGCATGGCCGACACCGGGCCGTAGCGCGTGGCTCCGCCGCTCAGGTCCACCACTTCCAGCCAGTAGGTGTAGGTTATGTCCGGCGCCGCCGTTTCGTCCACATAGGTGTAGGCGGACCCGCCGGTGCCACCTGTCTGGTGGGCCGGGAGCAGGGCCGGGGTCAGGCGCGTGGGTTCCGCGGCCGGCGCCTCTGCCCGGTAGACGTGGAACCCCAGCACGTCCACCTCCAGCGCCGTCTCCCACGTGAGGACGATGGCCTGGCCCTGCACGGCGGCAGTGAAGCTGTGCAGGGTGACGGCTGTGGCCGGCGCGGCCCCGTACCAGTACCCGGCCCCCAGCGAGACGTTGCCGCCGCCCGCCGGCCCGATGATGGGCTGACCCAAAGTGTCTTTCAAGGCCACGTCTGTACCGGTGGACGGCCCGCCCCCGCCGGCGATGACCGCCCAGTCGGTGACCGGCGACTGCGCCAGGGCCACGCCTACGGCCAGCGCCAGGGTCGCCAGCAGTGTTCCCAACAGCGAGATTATGGTTCGTCTGTTCATGCTAGCGCCTCCTTAGCCTGGATTTCGCACCTTGAAAACCGAATAAGAGAACCTCAATGCCCAGATGCGGGATAGAAAATGGCCGCTGACGGGCGCAAACGAGTTCGGTGCGTGGCCGCCGGCCTGGGACTCACTGCCCCAGGCTGGCGAG
>JAHJIN010000630.1 GCA_018823415.1 Chloroflexota bacterium
CTTTGAGCGAGACCTCGACACCGCCAACCTCCTCGACCCGGCGGTGGGCGAACGCCTGAACCTGGAGATTCACCCCATCGAGGCTGTGCAGTCCTTCACCGTTGGTCCCTACCGGGTGACAGCGTTCCCGGCGAATCACGATCCCACGGTGGAACCGCTGCTCTATGCAGTCGAGGCGGACGGGCGGTGTATCTTTTACGGCGCCGACACGGCGGCGCTGCCAGAGGAAACCTGGCAGGCGTTTCACCGGTACAAGCTGCGCTTCGACGTGGTGATCCTCGATCACACCTACGGCCTCGACGAGGTAGGCAGCGATCACTTGAGCGCCCGGCAGTTCATCGAGCACGTGGCGCGCATGCGCGAGGAAGGTCTGCTGTCCGACCAGGCCCGCGCCTTCGCCACGCACATCTCCCACCCGGGCAATCCCGTCCACCAGGAACTGGCAGACTGGGCCGCGCAGCACGGCTACGAGGTGGCATATGACGGGCTTGTGATCAAGGCCCAAAAGAGGTGACAAGTGAGCGAGTGGTTTTCCAAGTGCGGCTGCAACTGCGCCCGATGTCCGGCGTTCAGGGGCAACAACAAGACCGCCGAGGACCGGCAGCGGTGCAGCGACGGCTGGCACAAGTACCTGGGCGTCCGGCTCAACCCGGACCGCTGCATCTGCGACGGCTGCCAGACGCCGGACGACCGTAACCCGACCTTGGTCATCGGCAAACACGGCTGCAAGATCCGCCGGTGTGCCGTGTTCAACGGCGCCCAGACCTGTGCCCACTGCTCGGCGTACCCCTGTGAGGCCGTGCGCGCGCAGTTCTCCTTTGATGCAGGGTCGCGAGACCGGTTCGCTGCCCGGCTGGGTGCCCCGATCCCGGACGACGAGTATATCGCCTTCATCGAAACATACGAGCTGCACAAGCACCTGAAAGCGATACGCGCCTCCCTGGCCCCGGCGGACATCGTGACAATGACGCCGGTGGCGGTCAGGCCCCGGGTCGTGGGTTTGCCTCCTGACATACCACCGGCATTCGCGGCGTTGCACCGGATTCTGGCCGAGGTCGGGGCAGCCGATGGCATCCCCCACGTCCAGCAGGCGGCGCGCCAGGAACATCGGCAGCACCTGCTCAAGCTGCTGTGGGCCTTTGGTCGCCTGGGCGAGCGCCGGGAAGATGATGACCCGCACCTGACGCTCGACGGCGAGACCTACCTGGCGCAAAAGATCCAGTCGAGCTATGACCAGGTGCAAGGCTACTGCAAGATGCTGGCGGAACTCGGCGTGCGCTGCGAACACGTCCTGCTGGCGGCAAAAGGCTGGAAGACAGCCAGGGGTACGCTGCGAAAAGGGGGTTGGCTCTTGACGCTGGCGTTTGCCGACGACGCCGGCGGCGCTGCGACACTGGAGGCGCTGCGGTCCTACACCGCGCGACTCGACGAGGTGCATGGCGACCGGGCGTTTCGCTATTTCGCCCGGGCGGATATGCGGGCGCTGAGCAGCGATTGATGGCCCTACCGCTCGCGGCCCAAGAACTCGATCAGGCCGTCGCTGCCTTCTATCGCTTTATCCGGGGCCTGCCGGCGACGGACGTGGCGGAAAAGGCCTGGGGGCCCAAAGAAGTGCTGGCCCACCTGGTGTTCTACAGCGAGAGCTATGTGGCTCAGGTGGACGCGACGCTGGCCGGTCGGCCGGCCGCGCCGCCCCGGGGCTGGTGGGATGACCTGAACGCCCAGGCGGTCGAGGTCAGCCGGGGTGTGCCCGTCGCCGAATTGCTGCGTCGCCTGGAGACGTGCGCGGGTCAGCTGTGCGCCGTCGCCCAGGCCCACGACCCGGCGCGCATCGCGGTGCAGGTTACGCACGGCGCCACCCGGCGCACGCTGGCCCGGCTCATGGGCGAGGAGGCCGGGCACATCCGCCATCACCTTCAGGCGTTGGAGCGGCAGGCCCGGCGCGGGTATCTGGACGATGTGGATCGGCTGCGCGAGACGGTGGACGGCTTTTGCCGCTTTATCTGGGGACTGCCGCAAGAGATGCTCGTGGACGCAAGCCCGGCGTGGGGACCGAAAGACGTGCTGGCGCACCTGGCCTTCTGGCACGAGCGTTACGTGGCCCAGGTGGAGGCGGTGCTGGCCGGGGCGCCTTTTGCCTGGCCGGCGGGCCGGCGCGACGACCTGACCGCCCGGGCGGTGGAGGCCAGCCGGGACGTATCTATCGATAAGTTGCTGCGCCGCCTGCAAACCACTGACGAACGGCGGCGGGGCCTGGCCCGGACCCTGGATCCGCAGAACGTCCTAGGAGAGTGCTGAAAAAGTGTCCCGGGACTTTCGTTCTGTGGACCACTGATGGTATAATAGACCTGGACCGCAAAATAGTTCAGGAGATGAGTGCCATGTTAGGACGCCGCCAGCCCCAGCCCGATGCAACTGACGC
>JAHJIN010000631.1 GCA_018823415.1 Chloroflexota bacterium
ACAGACATGCTCTTGTTCCCTTTCCCTTTCGGGTCCAGGTAAGTCGTTCGCCTCGGAGTCATTGCCCTGAACTCCGGCCACCTCTGGTGGCAATTCATTCCATGCGTGATATGGCGCACGGTTTTCCCTCACACGGCTCTCCGACAGGGTTCGTCGGTTAGTATTCGGCTCCGTACCGCCTCGTCGTCCCCCGTAGTCGATACAGTCCACATTCCTCGTACAGGTCTCGCGGAAAGTCGCGCATCCCGCGTCGGTGTCTATCATGTTCTATCCAGTGGCGCCAGTTCAGCCGCCAGTAGACATAGCGGTCTACTTTATCGAACTGCCTCGACGAGTTGCCATAGCGGTAGTAGTTCCCCCAGCCTCGCAGGATTGGGTTTATCCGCCGAATCGCGGCGGCCAAGTCCCAATGTCCTCGTGGCCCGATAGCCTGCCGGACCTTGGCTTTGATCCGGCTGACAGCCTGGGGGCGCGGCCATTTGTAGCAGTTCATCTTGCCTCGGCGCGTACGTTTGTACTGAAAGCGCATCCCGAGAAAATCGAACCCTACTTGGGCCGTGACGATCCGTGACTTCTCCTCGTTCAATTCTAGCCCCAACTGTTCGAGTACCTGTTTGAGTTCCATATAGTATCGCTGCACATCTTTACGACACAAAATGACCATGTCGTCGGCGTATCTCACCAGATGGGCTTCGTAGCGGATGCTGTTATAGCCCCGCTCCGTCCAGTAGCGATCTAACTCGTTCAAATAGACATTCGAAAGTAGGGGCGAGATCACACCCCCTTGCGGCACGCCCGTATCACTGTACGTGACCTGATCCTCTTCCAGTATCCCGGCTTGCAACCACCAGCGGATCAAGCGCAGAATCCAGACATCACTGATCCGTCGCGCTATGACTGCCAATAGCTGTTCATGGGGAATGCTGTCAAAGTAGCTTTTCAGATCCACATCGATGACCTGGGCACAGCCATAGTTCACGTACTTGGCTACGGCCTCAATGGCTTGGTGCGCATTGCGCTTGGGACGAAAGCCATACGAACACGGTTGAAAGTCAGCCTCAAAGATCGGTTCAATCACGATCTTGACTGCGGCTTGCACCACCCGATCTTTGACGATGGGAATGCCCAAAGCATACTACCACATTACCCCAGCCTTCTTCGGGATTGGTGACCATCACCCATCCCTTCCATCCCCTGTACGGTCAGCAAGTCGAGGTCGTCCGCAGCCGGTGGGGCGCCGATCCAGACCTGATCGTGCGACTTCCTGAGGGTGGCCACGTCGCCGTGGCCGTGGACTGGACTGACTACGCGGCCGCCACGGAGTTCGACCGCCCGCCTGGCCCCCCGCACTTGCTGGATTTCGCGGGCTTGGCACAAGCCCGCCAACTCATCGACCGAATCTGCCAGGAAAGTCGCGGCCCAGCGCCGGGAGATGGCGCTGAGACTTGCACCGCCAGCCGACACGCGTTATGATTCCGCTGGTCGGCTACTCATTCTTTGGCGGTGACAACAAGGAGGTGCATCGATGTCTCACCCATCTTCAGTGCCGGATCAGCCGGTAACGCCAGCCCAGGTGTGGACCCGGCTAGCGGCGGACTACCAAGCGCGGGCGATCCGGCTCCTGGCGCAGTTGGCCTTCAACCTACTGGCCGCGCAAGCAGATGCCCCGGTCCAGGAGGCGCACTATGCTGTCGCAACTGACCACGCCTAAGATCCAACCCGCCCATCTGGCCCGGCAGGCGTTCATCTACATCCGTCAGTCTACTTTGATCCAAGTCCGCGAGAACACCGGCAGCACCGCCCGGCAATACGACCTGGTCCAACGGGCGCTCGATCTGGGGTGGTCCCGGGAGCAGATCGACGTCTTGGACCAGGATCAGGGCCGCTCGGGGGCCTCGGCCACCGGCCGGGACGGCTTCCAATTCCTGGTCGCGGAAGTCGGTCTGGGGCATGCCGGGGCCGTGCTCAGCCTGGAAGCCTCCCGCCTGGCCCGCTCCTGCAGTGATTGGTATCGCCTCATCGAGATCTGTGCCCTGACCGACACCCTGGTCATCGATGAAGAAGGCGTGTATGATCCCGGGCAATACAACGACCGCTTGCTGCTGGGCTTCAAGGGTACCATGAGCGAGGCCGAACTGCACTGGCTGCGCAGCCGGCTCCTGGGCGGCAAACTGGAGAAGGCCCGGCAAGGTCAACTCCGCTTCCGCCTGCCCACGGGATTGGTCTATGATCCCAGCGGGGCGGTGATCTTCGACCCCGACGAACAGGTGCAACAAGCGGTACAACTGATCTTCGATCTTTTCGATGAATGGGGCTCTGCCCTGGCCGTAGTCAAGCACTATGCCACCCAGCAGTTGCTCTTCCCCACCCGCCGCTGGGGCGGCCACCGGGACGGCGAACTAGTCTGGCAGCCCTTGAGTCATGGCCGGGTCTTGGCCGTCCTCCATAATCCGGCCTACGCCGGGGCGTACGTTTACGGTCGGACCACGACCCGGCGGCACACCTTACCGGGCGAAGCACCCCGTGTCAAGGGCCGCACCCGCCAGGTCCAGCCCGCCGACTGGCCCATCGTCTTGCACGAGGTCCATCCCGCCTACATCACCTGGGACCAATTCCTGCGCAACCAGCTGCGGCTCGACGATAACCGCACCTTCCGCCCGGAAGAACGCCGGGGGGCGGTCCGCGAGGGGGCCGCGCTGCTGCAAGGTATCGTACTGTGTGGTCGCTGTGGCCGGCGCATGACGATCCGCTACCTGTACGACGGGACCATCCCCTGCTACGTCTGCGTGGAAGCGCACAAGCAGTTTGCTGGCCCGACCTGTCAGTCCATTCGGGGCGACGACGTGGATGCCGCGCTGGCGCAGACTTTCCTGGAAGCTCTCCAACCGGCCCAGCTGGCGGTGTCGCTGGCCGCCCTGGAACAGATCGAAGCCCGCGCCCAGCAGATCGACCGCCAATGGCAGCTGCGCCTTGAGCGCGCGCAGTACGAAGCCGACCTGGCCCGTCGGCGCTTCTGTGCCGTCGAACCCGAGAACCGGCTCGTCGCCCGCAGTCTGGAGCGTGACTGGAACGAGAAGCTGGCGGAGACCCAGCGCCTGGAGCGCGAATACGCCACGGTGCCCCGGCCCGCAGCCCGCCTCGCCAGTCCCGAGGAGCGTCAGCGCATCCTGGCCCTGGCGCAGGATCTGCCTACTATCTGGCATGCCTCGACGACCACCCACGCCGAGCGCAAGCAACTCTTGCGCTGCCTGGTCCAGGACGTCACCTTGACTCAGCAGGAGACCACCTGCCACATCGGCATCCGCTGGCAAACCACGGCGCTCACCGCATTGACCATCCCCCGCCGCAAACGAGCCGCCGAAGGCAAGCGCACCGACCCCACCGTGATCCAGCGCATTCGGGAACTGGCACCCCGGCACCCGGACCACCAGATTGCCGAGCTTCTCAATCAGGAGCAGCGCATCTCAGGCACCCGTGGCTCTTTCACCGCGAGCAAGGTCCAATGGATCCGCTATGCGTATGACATTCCGACTGGCTGCCCGACGCGCCCCTCGGCCTGTCCGGGTGGTCAGCGCAGTGATGGCCGCTATTCCGTCCCCGCCGCCGCCGAACTGTTGAACGTGACCGGCTCGACCATCGTTGACTGGTGCAAATCCGGGCGATTGGATGGCCTCCAGGCCCAACCGAATAGCCCCTGGTGGATTAAGCTCACACCCGAGATCATCGCCAAACTGCGCAAACCGGAGCGCCGGCGCTGGGCGCCCCGTTCGACAGTCTAGTCGATCTGTGATATACTGGCTGGGTGGCCCGCGCTGCCCAGCCGCGACCTAATCCCAACGACTCTTGTATGGAGGTGCAGTGTGAACGAGGCATCAGGATGCCCAGGGGCCGTTTCTTACCGTTGGCTTTGGGGATGTACACCCGCCGTCCGGGTGATGGTTGGTAGGTCTGGCGTTTGAGTTCCTGGGACAGGTCCTGGATAAAGCGGGCGCGGTATGCCGGGTCTTTGAAGTCCCGCACTGTCACGCCATCCAGGCCCGCTGAGCGACTGCCCTTGTTGGCGAGCACGCGATCCAGGGCCGTTTCCAGAAAACTCGGCTTCCAGACCAGGGAGTACAGGTCCCGAAAACGATAGGTTGGTTGAGCTTGCGCCTTCCGCGCAAAGTATCGCTGGATTCTGGTGATGTCATCCATACAGGTTTCCTGGCTTTTCACACTATCCTTGCTACTTTGCTACCGACTGCGGTCCTTCCCGATGTACGCGGCTTTCCCGCATTCGCAGCCCTGCGGGGTACGACCGCTCCGCCCCACTGCCGCCTCGTCAGCCGCAGGCTGGCCCAGCCCCGACGTTAGCGGGGCCGACGACAGTGGTTCCCAGGTTCCGTGTCCGGCCGTCTGCATCTGGTGGTAGGCTCCCTCTATACACCCGTACGGTGCGCTCTGCACCGGCGATGGACCTGCTTGGCTTGTACCCCGATAGCCAGAGGCATTCAGTGACACAAAACACCTTTCCCAGGAATCATTCAGTTCCTGGTACGGTCCATCTCAGCCCATCCCTATCTGTTAGCGGACTGGCTCGATTTAGGATGCTTCAGACAAGGGTTCCTCGCGTAGCCTTGACCAGACTCAGGCTAGCGGCCTCGGGTCCGGATAGGGTCGGCCCTGATCCGCATGTTTCCCGGGCTTCAGGTTGTTTGTGCCTCGGGGTCCACAACCTGCCGGGTCAGCCTCATCCACGTGGGGGCGTGGATGGATGATTACCACTTACGTTTCACCCCCTTCCTGGTATGTTTCATCATTGCCAGACACAACTTCCTGGCGCACCTGTGTCAACCGAAAAAGATCCCATTTGATCATCGAAAATGATCCCACTTGGGCTGTTGGGACTGAACAGTGATCATCGAAAAAGATCCCATTTGATCACTGAAAAGGATCCCACTGGGTCAACGTCGTCGTCGGGCTGTGGGCAGTGTGGACAACGCTGCGCGTTGTCCAAGTCCTGGGGGCGGGCGTAGCCCGTCCCCAGGACGGCACTGTCCACAGCCATTCAGCTGGTGTCCGCGGCCTGGGTCTCACGCTGCAGCCGCTGGCGAAAGCGAAACGACTCACCGACAAATTCTAGCACGTGGGATTTGTGCAAGATGCGATCTAATAGGGCGGCGGTGAGGCGTTCGTCGCCAAAGACCTGCGTCCAATCGGCAAAGCGCAGGTTGGTGGTCACAATCAAGGCCACACGCTCATACAAGGTCGAGCAGAACTGAAAGATCAATTGGGCCCCCAGCGGCGTCAACGGGAGAAAACCCAACTCGTCCAGGACGATGAGGCGCTGACGCAGCGCTGCCGTCCAGAATTGGGGCAGGCGATGCGCGTCCTGAGCGGCGATCAACTCGTTGACCAGGCCGGCGGCGTTGTAGAAGCGCACCCGATGGCCTTGCCGACACGCCGCCAACGCCAATCCCGTGGCCACGTGAGTTTTCCCCAGGCCTGGGTTCCCCACCAGGAGCACCGGCTCGGCTTTGAGGATGTACTCGCCGCGGGCCAGGTCCAGCACGCGCTGCTTGTTCAAGCTGGGCACACAGGAAAAGTCGAAATCGGCCAGTTCCTTGAGCACGGGGAAGCGGGCCGCCTTGATGCGCTGCACCTGCCGGTTGCGTTCCCGTTGCGCCACTTCCTGTTCCACCAAGGCCAACAGGTAGCGGTCGTAGGTCTGGCTGGCCTGGACCGCATCCTCAGCGAACTGGCGATAGTTCTGGACCAAGGTCGGGAGCCGCAGTTGCTTGAGGTAGGTTTCCAACAACAGGGTGGTGGTCATGGGGGTGACTGCTCCAGGAGTTGGTCATAGCCGGTCAGGTCCAGCGGTTGCGTCCCCGCCGTGGCCCACGTCGCGGCCGGGACGCTGGTCAGGGGCCAGCTCGCCAAGGCCGCGGGGAGTGGCGCGGCTGGCTGGCATAGGTCATGGAGGCAGAGCGTGACGCCATCGGCGTGAGCACAGCCATAGTCCAGCGCCTGCTGGATGGCCTGTTCGATCAAGGCCGCGGGGTGATCCTGATGCAACTGCAACACCTGAATAAACTCGCGCACGCCCTGGCCCTCGGGCCAGCGCTCTCGCAGCTGGGCCAGCAAGTGCTCATAGACCGGCGGCCAGGTGGCGCGCCAGCGCCGGATCGGTGTGGCGTGGTCAAAGGCCCCCGGCCGCTGCGCCACTAGCGGCAGGTAGTGCAGGGGGTCCAGGACATCCTGTTGGTGCCCGTAGCAGCGCGGATGGCTGGCGATGGTCTTGTCCAGGTGCACGATGTCGATGCGGAAGGGATAGACCTTGAGCACCAGCTGCCGATAGGCCTGCTTTGCGGGCACCGAGTAGCGGTTGGTCTCAAACTCGACCTGGCTGTAGGGGTTCAGGACCACCGGGATAGTGATACAGCACTCATAATCGTGCGGCGGCAGGGAGCGCAGGTAGGGTCGTTCCAACTCCCAGGCCTCGCCAATGGTGGCCGGCTGGCGACTCACGCGCCGCTGGTCGTCGGCCACACACTGGGCCAGCAGGTGGGCGTTCAATGCGGCGAAGGAGTCGACCACGGGGATGGGCACCATAAAGTTGCGGCGGCCAAAGCCCACGCTGCCCTCGACCCGGCCTTTCTCGTGACCTTGCCCCGGCGTACAGTAGTGGGCGTCGAACAGATAGTGACTGCGAAAGATGGTAAAGGCTTCCTGTTCCTGGCGCTTGTGGCCCGCCAGCACCTGAAACACGGCGGTTTTCAGATTGTCATAGCTGAGGCGCTGGGGCACCCCCTGGAAATGGTGAAAGGCGTGCACATGCCCGGCAAAGAACGCTTCCTGCTTCTGGTTCGGAAAGGCCATCATGAACAGCCGGCGGGAATAGCACAGGCTCATGTAGAATAGTTGCACGGTGACGCGCTCGCCGGCAATGAGGGCCACCGCCTCGCCCCAATCCACCTGGGCATCCGTGCCCGGGTCGAACTCCAGGGGCAGATACACGGGCCGCTGCTGTTGCTCTTGTTGGCATTGGCCGATATAGCGGCGCACGGTGGATTCGCTGCCCGCGTACCCTTCGTCCCGGATGAGGGTGTAGATCCGGCGGCTGGTGTAGCGCTGTTTGCGCGGCAACCGCTCGTTCTCGGCCACCAGGGCGTCGATGCGCGCCTGATAGGGCCCCAGCACGGGCGCCGCGCGGGGCGCCGTGAGCGTGTAGGGCTCTGGCTCGGCCGCGGCGATGGCTTTCCGGACCG
>JAHJIN010000632.1 GCA_018823415.1 Chloroflexota bacterium
ATGCGGCTGGTGGCCTGATGGAGGGCATCTTGGCGGATGTTGACGATGCGGTAATGCAGTCGAGCGATCTTGCGACGGGTCTTTTCACGATTGCGGCTGCCGGGCTGTTGGCGAGCGAATTGGCGCTGCAAGCGGCGCAACTGCTGCTGGGCCGCTTGCAGGGCTTTGGGGTTGGCATAGGTCGTGCCATCCGAGCACGTCGCCAACGTCTGCACGCCCAGGTCCACTCCCAATGGGACGCCCTGTGCGGGGATAGGGTCGGGCAGATCCAGTTCGACCTGGAGGCTCACGAACCAACGCCCGGCGCGTTCGGACACGGTGGCCGACAAGATCTTGGCAGCGGCGGCCGGGTCAGGTCCCGGGGACGTGATGGGCAAATAGCCCCGCTCTTTCAGCCGCAGCCGACCCAGCCGGGGCAGTTGAATGCGGTCCTCAAACACGCGAATGCGGCCCGTCAGCCGAAAACTGCCGATCCCGCGCTTGCGGCTCTTGAAACGGGGAAAGCCCACTGGTCCAGTGTGCTGCCCCTGTTTCTTCAGCTTCACCCGCCGGAAGAAATGAGCGAACGCCCGGTCCAGGTCGCGCAAGGCCTCCTGGGGCGCGCATTTGGACACCTCCCCTACGGGCATCCAGGCCAACTCGGTCTGCTTGAGAGCGTTCAACTCCCGGTGCAGGTCGATGGCCGTCGGCGTCGGCTGGCCGGCCTGGTAGGCGTCGATCTTGCGTTGCAGGCCCCAGTTGCCACGCGAGGCCTGGCGTCGTAGGAATAACGCGCCGCCCCGGCGTGGCGCCGACAGGCCGTGCGCTGCCGATCATTCAAATCGAGTTCGGTCTTGTAGCCCCGGTGCACTTTCATAGCTCCTGGGCCGCCTCCCGTAGCGTCTCGATCAGTTGGCGATTCTTGCGGCTCCGACTACCGTACAAACGTGCCGAGAACACGGTGATGATCTCCAATACGTCCTGGACCAGTTCTTCCTCAAAGCTCATCGGTTGCTCGCTGCGATTGATGATGACCACTTCAACTCCGAACTCCTCACAGAGGGCAAAGATCAGCTCGGAGCCGAACCGCAGCAGCCGGTCCTTGTGAGTGAGAACCAGGCGACCCACTTCCCCGGCGCAGATGCGCTGGATCAGTTGGCGCAGGCCCCGTTTCTGGTAGTTCAACCCTGAGCCCAGGTCTTGCAGCACTTCGTAGGTCCAGCCGTTGGCGCTGCAGAACGACTCCAGCAGGGCTACCTGGGTAACCAGATCGCTTTTCTGGTCATGGCTAGACACGCGAGCGTAGGCCAGCGTGAGTCGGTGGGAGGGGGCTTGGCGGGGCACGATGCCGCGCAACTGGGCCAGATCATAGCGCCGGTGGCCGCCGGGCGTGCGTTCAGCTTGGATCTTGCCGGCGGCCTCCCAGCGCCGCAAGGTATCGACTGACACCCCGAGTTCTTGAGCAGCTTGGCTAATGCGGATCTTCATAGCGTTAATTATACGTAAAACGCGCGGATTGTCAATATACCAGTAGGTTCTAGTGAGCAGTATCTACCCCTCCAAAGTAGCACAAGATGTGCCGTATTCTTGTGCTATTGTATCACGCGGCAGGTGCTTTGTTTACTGCTCCGTGGCGGTTTTGTGCTGGCGCCACCAGCCATAGCGCGTGAGCAAATAGTCGCGCCACCCGCCCAGGGGCTCCGGTGCCACCTGGTCGATGACGGTCAGCAAGCTTTCCGTGGGGAGGTACGCGAACCGGCCGGGTGGGGCGAGGTGTGCCCAGGCCGCACCCACGGTGCGGCCGTATCGCGCAAAGGCCGGGACGGTGAACCGCTCCGTGTAGTCCCGGTTCGCCCGGGGGGCGACGACGAGGGCACTGACGACGTCGGTTCCCATCTCGCCGGCCCCGTCTATGCGAGCCTGCTCCATCGCCTGGGCCAGGAGGGTCAGGCGCATGAGTTGATAGAACGGCTCGACGAATAAGAGGTGGTACTCGGGCAGGTCCGGCTGCTGTGCTTGCCACCGCTCAAAGGCGTCGCGGTAGACGCGGAGCTGGGTGGGCTTGGGGTTGGGTTCGTGGATATGATAGTGCTCGGTGTACTTCCACTCGCCCAGCACGAGTTGGATACGGCCGTCGTAGCGCCGGAAGCGGAAGGCGAAATCCGCGCTGGTGGCGTTGGCGCCGCGCGAGCGGTGGCCCACCTCGCCCAGATAGTTTGTGCCTACCTGGCCGATCCACTCGAAGGCGAGAAGGGGCTGGGTGCCATCCGGCAGTGGGTCGTCGGCGGCAAAGGGTAGGGCTTCCGCCAGGTCCGGGAAGAACGGGCGAAAGACGTTTGCCAGCGCATGGGGCTGACGCGTCAGCGGCCACAGGGCGTTGACGCAGGCGCACTGCGAGCAACACAGGTGATTGCTGGGGAGGCCCCTGGCGTGTCCACGCTCATCCGGCGAGCCATCATGCCAGGAGATGCCGCGCTGAGAAAAGTACGCGATGGCGTCTTCCCTGAAAGAGGCGTGCAGGTTCTCGGCCGCGTGGTCATCGGCCAGGCAAAAGTCGCGGGGGATGTGGTTGTACGTGCCGGGCTCGTTGGCCGCCGGCGAGAACAGGCGTGGTTTCAGGGTCTGGTAGCGTTTCTTTTCGTTGTCGCGGAAGGTCATGGTCTCTCCTCATCTCCCTGAGCGCTGGCTACTTGATCGTGGTCCTCCACCGGTTGGCGAACCAGACGGCATAATCGTCCAGGAGTTGGTGGTTGGGTGAACCCCTCGCGCAACTTGGCGTCGGAGAGGCAGGTACGGCCATCTGACAGTTGAAATCGATGTGGGTTAGGACGCCGTCCAGGACCGGGTGGTTGTGCTCTTCCAGGGCGGCCAGGGCCTTGTTGAGGCCGTCGCTCACGTCGTGGTGCAGCTCGTCGCGGATGGTGGGCCAGCGGGCAGCCCGGGGGACAAAGAACGAGTCCTCATAGTACCGGCGCTGGTCGGCGCGGAGCCGGGCCTTGACTTCTGTGCGGCCGTAGGTCTCTCTCTGCTCGCGCATGACGTGGGCGTGGCGCGCCTCGAACACGTCGGAAGCGCGCTTGAGAAAGAGCATGCCAAAGATGTATTCCTTGAACTCGGAGGCGTCCATCTTGCCGCGCAGGATGTCGGCGGCGACAAAGAGATGGCGTTCCAGTTGGAGAACGGTGAGTTTGTGCATGTAGGACGGGACCTTTCGAGACAGTGGTCTTGTGAGCGGATTTCTGTCCTACATTATGGCACCCCACACCCGGAAAGACAATGCTGACCTGAGCTAGATCTTCTATCTGGTAGGCAGAGCTACGAAATCCAGCCTGGCCCCAAACGCAAAATGCACAGGACAGTCAGATCTTGACCTGTGCATGCACAGTAAGCGTATATAGAAGTTGCAAAGATCTCTATGGCCTACCGATGAGAACCCTGATCCAACGAAATATCAGCTCTAAAAGGTCTTGCGTCATAGCTACTGTAAAAAGTAGTAAAGCTGACAGGCCAAATGAGTACACAAGTATCTGCAGCATCACATTCTCGGACCCTATCAGAGCGATTCCGCTCAACATAAGCAATGTGATGATGATAGCAACTGTTCCAACGGCTGCCCCAGCTGGGATGACATAGGTCAGAGGCATATCCCCGACTATGACCCGCGTGATAAGCAATGTAACGTAGTAAAAAAAGCATGTGGTGCCGAAACACCCATAGATGGACTGCAGTGCCCCTAAAATCGGTTCGGTTCCGCAGATATATGTTCCTAGGAGAGTGCTGAAAAAGTGTCCCGGGACTTTCGTTCTGTGGACCACTGATGGTATAATAGACCTGGACCGCAAAATAGTTCAGGAGATGAGTGCCATGTTAGGACGCCGCCAGCCCCAGCCCGATGCAACTGACGC
>JAHJIN010000633.1 GCA_018823415.1 Chloroflexota bacterium
CGCTTGTTTTTCGATAAAGGCGGCTACTCGGGGCAGATCTTTCGTACTCTGGTCGCTGAACTGCGGGTCCATTTCTACACCCCCGCCGTGCGCTACGCCACCAACGTGGCCCAGTGGGAGCGACTGACCACGGATGATTTTGACGCCGAACCCTTCGTTTTCGCCAAGCATGCGGACCTACCGCCGCTGGATCAGCCGGTCTATCAGTTGGCCGACACGGAGATGACCCTGCCAGTCTATGAAGACCGTAAGAAAGTGGGGACGGTCACCCTCCGCGCCGTCGTCCTGCACGACCCCCAGGGCCAGAAACCCGCCGAGCGCTGGCCGGTGGTCTACCTGACCGACGACCGCGAGATCGACGCCCGGGCCTTGCTCAACGAGTATGGCGACCACTGGGGCCAAGAAATGGGCCACCGCGTCGGCAAGCACGACCTGGGCCTGGACATCGTGCCGCCGGGCTACGTCTTGACCACCACCCGCGATGACCAGGGTCAGTTGCAGCGGGAGGTCGAGTATGACCAGACCGCGTTCTTCCTGGCGGCCTGGCTGCGCTGCCTGGTGTTCAACCTGCTGAGCCGGTTCGCCCAGGCCCTGGGCGGCGAGTATACCAAGATGTGGGCTGGCACCTTGCTGCGTAAATTCATCCGCCGCCCAGCCACCTTATATCTGATTGGTAATGAACTACAGGTCGTCTTTGACCCTTTCCCAGGTCACGCGGCTCTCCAGCCGTTACTGGATCGGTTGAACGCTCAGCGTACCACGTTGCCGTGGCTGAATGACCTGGTAGTGCAGTTTCAGTAGATCCAAAATTGAACTGAAGTAGTTGCCCAAGTGGCTGATACGTGGTAGTCTGTGGCTCCGATCCAATCATAAGCCTGGAGAACACAGATGCCACAGACTGAAACCACGCTCAAGTTGACCGATACCGATACGCGCGAGGCGGCCGTAGAACGATTGGCGACCTACCTCCCCCTGGAAGTAGATGGCTACGCCTGCACCACCGAGACGGTGCTCGATGTGTTGATCCAGGCCGCCACCATGCGCCAAACCATTGAAGGTGTCTGTAACGATCTGGACGAGATCGTCGACGGCGAAACGGTGCGGGGCTATCTCAACGAGCAAATCCAGGTCGGCGAGTTGCCCGAGTTAGAGCGCCGGGTGAATCAAGCCTTGGTAGCTGATCTGCCCCGTCGTTTGCGGAAGACCCGCTTGCATGTGGCCCTGGACTTGCACGACGAGCCATTCTATGGTCACACGCCCGAGCTGCTGGGGTTTACCTGTGGCGGGCCAGCCAAGAAAGGCACCACACGGTTCTTCCGTCTGGCCACCGCCTATGTCATCTTCAAGGACATGCGCGTGACCTTGGCGGTGCTCTTTGTGTATCCCGAGGACTCCTTGCCCGAATTGGTAGCGGCACTGCTGCGCCGGTTGCGCATCTTGGGTCTGCGTATCAAACGTTTGTACTGCGATAAGGGCTTCTGTACCACGCCAGTATTGCGTTACGTTGAACAAAGTGGTTGGCCAGCCATTCTGGCTTGCCCCATCCGCGGCAAGACCGGCGGCACGCGGGGCCTCTGTCAGGGCCGGGCCAGCTATCAGACCACCCATACCTTCAGAAGCCAGAAACACGGGGTCTACACCGCTCCCGTGACGGTGGCCCGTACTTACACATCTCATAAACGGAGCAAGCGCCCTGGACGCCAGGCTCGCTGGCTGGTCTTTGTGACGCTGAATTGTACCTTGTGCCCCAACAGCGTCCGCCAGTGCTATCGCCGGCGCTTTGGCGTGGAAACCAGCTATCGCTGTATGCGCCAAGTCCGCGCCTGGACTACGTCCCGCAATGCCGCGTTGCGCTTCTTGCTGATGGGCTTGGGTTTCATCCTGGTCAACTTGTGGTTGGAACTCCGCTGGCACTATTGTCAGGTCAAACAACCGCACGGTCCCAGGCAGATTGACACCCGGCGCTTTCAACTGCAGCGGATGTGCGCTTTCCTCCGCCGCGCGATTGAGCGCGTGTATGGCGCGGTTTCCTGCATCGAAGCTGATGTGGAACCCCTGGGAGTGTGAATCTTGGATCTACTGAGTTTAGCATTGCCCTGGACGAACCCGTTCACCCACTGACGGACCCGACCAAGCGGAAGCGACTTTTTGGAGATGGAGAGCGACAATGACGCGCGCTAAACAGCCCCTGGATTAGGCAATACCTGGAGCACCTGCCGCACCTCCAGCGGCGCTGGCTCGTCCGCAGGACACTGTGTGTACTCGGCGGTCAAGCCGAGGCACCAGGCCCCCAGCCCGGTGAGGCGGAAGTAGAGCAGGCCATCGTAGCGGCTCAGGCAGTCCAGATCATCGGTGCCCCAGTTGTCGTGATAGTCCGGCCGCGCGCCGGAGGGATGGATATAGGCCACGTCGATGAGACCCAGGGTGGCGGCGTACTCAAAGAGGAAGGCCAGCAGGTAGCGGCCCTGGAGCAGGGGCCACTCGCCATAGCCCGCATAGCCCAGGCTGCCATAGTTGGGGTCGGCGATGTAGAGGTGCCACAGGTCGCGGGCCACCGCAAAGGTGTGGCCGGCGGCTTGC
>JAHJIN010000634.1 GCA_018823415.1 Chloroflexota bacterium
CGTCGGCCTGGAGTTCCTGGATGATTTTCTCCGTCTTGCGCTTGGATCTGCGTTGTCCGCCCGCAGGGGGCTGTGCCTACAGGCGGGCGCAGAAGGAATAAATGATGGCTACCAGGTTATCTAACAAGTCTGCCCGTCCGTTACCCGGCAAGGTCAGCCGGACGTTGTCGGCCAGATTGACCACTTCAACTCGGCGACCTTGCTGTTCCAGCAGTGTCTCGATGTAGCGAAAGCCGCAGCGCGTCAGGCGGTCTTGGTGTTCAACTACGATCACAGTGATAGTGGGATCAGCCAGCAATTTGAGCAGCTTCCGGCGGTTGTCGTTGACTCCCGATCCGACTTCTTTGACCACCTTGTGAACCTGGTAACCTTTGGCCGCGCAATAGGTCAGCAATCGGTCGGCCTGGGTGTCCAAGTTAGGGCGATTCTCAGCAGCAGAGACCCGCGTGTAGATGGCAACACTTTGAGTTCGCTGGGGTGCATTGTCCTCAGTGATGATAATTGTGCCAGTGTCCATCTGATAGCCCTTGATCTTGCCGGCCTTGAACCAGCGCCAAGCGGTACGGCTTGGCAGGCGATAGCGTGATAATGGACCCCCACTTTGCGGGCATAGTCACTGAGCTTCATGCTCAGAGTATAGCACAAATGTTCTATAATGTCAATGGATGTCTATCAGTCGAGAAATCGGTTGCGATACTCGGCAATGAGGGGCCTGTGTGGCTTGTCAGACCCTGCCATAACGACATCCTGAGCCTTTCAGCCAAAACCGTTCTATGCTGGCTGATTTTCGTCTCAACAGTGGTTTCAGGGCAATCGCCACGCCGTACAGGTGAAACGTGACGATAGGCCACCAAACCAGAGAGGATTGTGATATGACCCCAGTCCAATCATGCCCCAAGAAACTGGCGCGTGAGCTGACCCGGCGCTTCCAAGAATTCCCAACAGTCACAGCAGTAGCCCTGGGCGGCTCCCAGACATCCACGGCCGGTGATCTGCTATCTGACATTGACCTGTACGTCTATACGTCTACGGTCATCCCTCTCCGTGCCCGTGAAGCTCTAGTAGCCGAGATGCAAGCCACGCGCACTGACCTCAACCTCCAGTTCTGGGATCTGGGCGATGAATGGTACGATGCGGCGACCGGCCTGGAAGTGGATGTCATCTACTGGGAACCTGCCTGGATTGAGAGCCAGCTAAACCGCGTGTGGCGGCAACATCAGGCCAGCCTGGGCTATAGCACGTGCTTGTGGTACACTATTCGCCACTCTCTGCCGTTGTTTGACCGGCAGGGCTGGTTTCAGGACCTGCAGCAGCAGAGTCAGCAACCGTACCCCGAGGCGCTCCGGCAGGCCATCATCGCCAAGAACCACGCTGTCTTGCGTCGCGTTATTCCCAGCTATACGCATCAAATCGAGAAGGCCAGCCGGCGGAATGACAGGGTCAGCCTCAACCATCGCGTGGCGGCGCTGCTGGCGAGTTACTTTGATGTGGTGTTGGCACTCAATCGGGTTTTGCACCCGGGCGAGAAGCGGTTGATCGAGTGGACGCAGGCACATTGTGAGCGATTGCCCGTTGCGATGGCTGACCAGATTGAAGGGGTCCTACAGGCGGCGTGTGCGGCAGATGGCGGATTGGTGCAGCAGGTACAGGTGTTACTGGACAATCTGGATGAATGGATGCGCCAAGAAGGTTTTGACCCAGCTGCATCTCGGCCGTTTGTGTAGACAGGCCCCAATCTCGATTAGCTAGCCCACGGCCTCACACAGCAGGCCGTGGGCTGACCAGATCAACATCGGCCCGCAGGCAGAAGCCGGTTCGCCCAAGGGGGGGATGGTGTCAGGCACGACGGCGGTCTTGACCCTGCACGAATCTACACGCTCAACAGATCAAACAATGGCAAATAGTTCATCACACTGTGCAGTACCGACGCCGCGAAAATCCCTCTACTGCGCTCTCGCACATATCCAAATATCAACCCGGCGAAAAAGGTCCATAGACCATGGCACCAAGCCCCCGCATCTAACGGTCTCGATGCCACATGCCATAGCCCAAATAGCACAGAGGCCATCACCAGACCCCATCCCCACTCCACTCCAAAGAATCGAAACGGTCGTCCAAACACCTCATTCAGCCGCGACTGGATATATCCCCGAAACAGCACCTCCTCTGCGGGCCCGACCAGAAGGTAAAAGTATATCGTTTTGAGGATCGCGCTCCCCACCGCCCCGTATTCCATCGCCGTCGGAGCCAAAACCACCAATACCAACGCGGACATTATGCCCCCGGGTGGGGATTTCTCTCTGAGCGCCCACCCCAGCACGACCAGCACACCCACTGCAAACGCCGAAACGATCCCGGCCCCCGCCCACGTCTGCCAATTCACCATCCCCAATACCCCACCCAGCGCCAGCACCGGCAGGAACCCAACGGCAATGACCCGCATCTGTTCCCGGGCACCCTGCAGTACAATCCCATATCTTGCCCCGCTGCGTCGGGTGATGGCGAACAGTGCCAGCACGACTCCCAGAACAGCGCCATACTCCAGAAAGAATAACCGTTGACCGGGAAGGATCTCCAGTTCCCACGCGCTGAAAGTGCTTGCGCGGATACCCTGGAAAAGCACAATGGCCAGCATAAAAACAATTATCACCTCAACTGTCGCGCGGGGTCTGTCCTGAACTTGCTTCACGCAAAATCCTCCTGGAGAGAACATCAAGATCCAGATTCGGTCTCGCACTTTTTTCTCGGCACCAGGTGCCCATGTTTTCCCGGAAAAAGATCGATGGGGGTACCCGTCCTCCCGGCTCAGATATCCGAGTCCCCACCTGATCGCGATATGCAACAGTGGGCCACACGGCGCGCGGATCGTGCGATCACTTGTGGGTCTCGAACACAACCCAACCGCCGGCCCAACGCGGCGACTTGGTCTGCGGCAACGTGTCCTCAGATAGAAACTGAAAACCTGCCCATTTTACCTCTTGGGGTGGGATCTGGCCGGATCGTCTTCTCTTTTCCGCCCCACTTCAGACCCATGATCCGATAAGCCCGCGCCACACCGGGGAAGAAAAAACTGTCGAGCAGGACCACCCAGCCCCGGCTGCGATATAGCCGATAGGCGGTCGTCTCGGCGGCCAGCGTCGACAACACGGCTTTCTGGTACGACTGGCTGCGCAACAGGTGATCGTGCAAGCACCCTCCGATCCCCTGCCCCTGGGCCGGAGGGGCGACGGCCAACTGGACCAGCCGGAAGCTGTGCGCCAGCCATTCCGCCGCCGGGGGCGACATCGCTGGGGCTACCGCCTCGTGCCACACCTGATCCGGGGTGTTCGCGTACCCGTACGCAAAGCCTACCACCTGATCAGTCTGGACCTCCACCGCCGTCACGATGTGAAAGCCCTCTCGCGCCACGTGCTGCGGCAGCGACCGCGCCAAGTCCAGCACTTCTGCTTTTCTTTTGCTATAGGGAGGCGCGCGAAAGGCGTCCCGGTAGACCGTGACGAGCTGAGCCGCCAGGGCTTTTGCCTGCTGACCCGTTGGGGAGTGGATAGCGATTTGTGCCGATCGTACTGCGTCGGGTCGGGTCATGCCCTTATCGCCTCCCACCCGGTCTTGATCAGTTGGGGGCAGTGTCTGCGCCTATAGGCCAAACATTCACGATACCGGCGTGGGGTATCATTGGCCTTGTTCATGTCCTTTTTCTGGAGGTTGACGCGCATGATCTCGCCGGCCTTGCGGGGTGGCCTCATAGTCGAACCCGGCCGCGCCGACGCTGCCTTGATGCCGCCATCGTGCTCCCGAGCCGGGGCACGTGAGACTGCTGTTGGACGACAACGCTCGCTGGCGCGACAGCCACTCAATTACTCAAATCGTTGACTTGCCGGGCAATCGACAGCTTGTTCCAATCGGTCCATATTCTCGCGGAAAAAGGGATTCGCCGGACTCGACCTTCTGACACACCAAGCGATGTCCCCGAAGGCATTGTGTAGCGCATAGAAGGGCAGCGTGCGCGCGAGGTCAGGCAGGGGCCTGACGGAAGCATAGCCGTCGAGGAACGCTGCCCGGGTGCCGGGATGGCTTGTTCGAGGTGCTCATACTCGGTCATGGGTCCCTCCTGCTATGGTCATTTTAGCAGAAAACTGGCCCCAAGTGAATGCAACAAATGTCCTAAACGAGAAACCGGAACGGTTACTCTATCCCGGTGCCTTTGCGTCTCCCCTTGCCGCCTGATTGGCGCCGTTGCCGGCGGCTTTTTCACCATCGGGCGTGGTTCGATACATCGTGCAGTAGGTGCAACAAAGTGACCCCGGCTCATCCAGCCGGGGTTGCTCCTATGGAGACCCGATCTCCAGCCAGGCGCGCAAGGTGGCCCGGTATAACGCCCGCTCGAAATAGCCGCCGGCTGGTGACAGCCCGTCATACCCTTTTTCCAGCAAGGGCTCCAGCAGCGGCGTCAATTGCCCGGCATAGTGCCGCATGCAGGCCTCCGGGTGGATGCCCGGCCAGGAATAGCACGACACCACCGTGCGCCGGTGCGTTGAGGGAATAGCGGCCGGCACGACCCGGTCCCAGCCGGGGTCGTCGGGGGCAAATATGTACTGATCCAGGTTGCCCTGCGGGATACCTTCGATACCCCGGACCACCGGTGGGTCCGCGTCCAGGGTATAGGGGTCCACGGCCAGGTCGGCGATGACGGCGTGCGCCGGCAGCCAGGCCAGCCAATCATTGGGCACTACCGGCCGGGATGTGTCCCGCCGCTGGGTGGCGTCTACCAGGATGTCGGCCTGGCGCAAGAGCTGGGCCATGGCCGGGGCGCGGCCGGTGAGGTTGCGCCCCACCGTGAGGGCGATGGCGCCTGGTCCGCCGGCCTGCAGGTGCTGGTTGTTGCGTTCCACGTTGCCCAGCTTGGTGGCGGCGTCTACGGCGTGCTTGCCCACCATCCCGGTGCCCAGGATCAGTACCCGGATCGGCTCGCCGTCCGGACGCTGGAGCGCGGGCCACTGGCGTTCCAGCACGTCAAAGGCGACCTCCAGGCCGTTCCAGGCCACGGCGCGCATATTCTCCACCAACCGCAGATTGTTGTCGCCCACGATGCCGTCCAGCGAGATGGCCTGGATCCCCTGGTCCCGCAGGGCCGCCACTCGCCAGGGTCGGGTGGGATAGTGCAGCATGGCGATGAGGCCGGCGCCGGGCCGGATCAGCGCGAGTTCGTCGAGCGCCGGTGCGCGCAGCACCAGCACCAGGTCTTGCTGAAAAGCCTGCTGACGCGAGCACTGGCGCACCGCCTCGCTGGCCTGCCGGTAATCGTTCAAGGTCAGGCCCAGACGCGACCCGTACCCCTCTTCGAGGCCCACCCGCAACCCCCGCCGGACCAGGAATTGGACAAACTCGGGCAAAAAGACGCGCTTTTCGCCGGCCTCTTTTGACATGCGGGGGAAGCCGATGCTCCGGGGAATGCTCATGGTGTTGCTCCGCCGGGCTGCCAGCGCGAAAGCTGGGCCCGGGCGATGGCCCGCTCGAAGAACCGTCCGGCGGGATCGATGTGCTGAACACCGTTCCGCTCGACCAGGGTGCGCAGGATGGGCCGCAACTGGTGCCCATAGACTTTCATGCACCGCCGGGGGTGGATGCCCGGCCACGAGTAGCACGAGACCACGTGGCGGCGGTGACGGCTGAGGACTCCGGGGGGCAGCGCGTCATACGCCGGGTCGTCCGGTGCAAAGACATACTGGTCCAGGTCGCCTTGCGGGATGCCTTCGATGCCCTTGACCTGGGGCGGATCGGTGGCGCTGTCGTAGGGGTCCACCGACAGGTCCAGGAGCACGGCGTGGGCCGGCAGGTGGGCCAGCCAATCGTTGGGGATGACCGGCTGGCTGGAGTCAGGGCGTTGGGTGGCGTCCACCAGGATGTCGGTGCGGGTGAGCAGGTCGCGCATCACGGCGGCGTGGCCGGTGAGGTCGTAATCGACGACAGCGACCTGGACGCCGGGGACGCCGGCGTGGGCCAGGCGGCGGCGCCGGGCCGGGTCCCCATAGTGAACAGCCGCCGATACCACCTGGCTGCCCACGGCGCCCGCCCCTAGCACCGTCACGTGGACCGGCGGCCGGCCCGGGTGCTCCAGGCCGGGGGCCGGGTAGGTCTGCTGCAAGACCTGGAAGGCCGCCTCGACGCCGTTCCAGGCCACGGCGCGCATGTTTTCCACCAGGCGCCGGCCCCCGTCGTCCTTGATCTCGTCCAGGGCAATGGCCTCCAGACCCCGGGACCGCAACCAGGCCACGCGCTGCGGGCGGGTGGGGTAGTGCAGCATGGCGATGAGGCATGCGCCGGGTCGCATGCGCCCGATGTCGTCGTCGCCGGGGCAACGCAGCACCAGGACATAGTCCTGCTGGTACGTCTCAGCGTGGGGCGCAAACCGCGCCGAGGCATAGTCCGCGGCCGCGAGCCCCATCCCTGACCCGTAGCCGTGTTCCAGCACGACGGTTGCGCCGCGTCGATGCAGGCCGGCGACCAGCGGGGGCAGGAAATCGCGCCGTTCCCCGGTTTCGTTGCGCATGCGCGGCAGTCCAATGGTCAGATCAGCGCGCCGGGCGTGATCCGGGCTCATGACTCACCATCCAACTGGTACATGACGTATTCGCCCTCGCACGGCGGCCCGGGGGCCACCCACAAGATGCGTTCAGAGAGGTCCATCACCGCCGAGGCCAGGGTGTGCGTGCGTTCGTGGAGTGGGTCGGCCGGGTCCTGGTGCAGGCAGATGGACCGGGGATAGTTGACGTGGTCCTGAAGCAGGACTTGCAAACTTGGCACGGTTACGTGCCCTAACTGCGCCTTCAACAGTCGCCGGGCCCGATTGAGCCGCACGTGTGAGCTGGTGTACGTGCCCGGCTCCTCCAGGGCCTGCATCCGGGCGGCCAGATAGTGGTTGGTGTGAACCAACCAGCCCTCCTCGCCGTATAGAATATCGTGGGCTGTGGCCGAAGTCTCGACGCTGTACAACTCGCCGGCAGGGTCGGCCAGCAGATAGCTATAGCCGCCGCCGCGCAGCTTGGGCACGCAGGCCCGGATCGCCGCCCCGATGGTGCGCGTATTCAATACAGCCCGCGAGCTGAGCACGCGCGGCACGCCCACGCGCCCGTCGGCCGGGTGGACGGCGTTGATGGCCACGCCAATCCCGGCCTCGTTAAGCCCAATGTTCACCAGCAGCGGCCCATAAGTAATGCCGATGAAGGCCGGCTGATCGGCCGGCTCGGCGCGCACCAGGTACACGGTGTCTTGGTCCACGCTGTTCCAGTCCTCGTTGTGACCCAGCAACACGTGACCGTTGGCCGTCAGGTCATCGCGCACGGCCACGCAGGTGCAGCCCCACACCTGGTCCCGGCTCTCGATCACGCCTTCGTAGCAGTTGAGGGTCCAGACCTCTGCAAAGGGCACGTCGGCTCCTGCGGCGATGCCCCGGAGTTCCTCGACGAATGGCGGGAAGGCGCTCTCGCCATAGGGCAGGAACTTGCGCGCCTCAAGCTGCCCCTCGGCCCAGGTCATCCGGAGCGCCTGGGGAAACACCTCCCGATAGCGCGTCAACGAGCGCTGGATCTGGGCCCGGGCCGCTTCGCCCTGCTGCTGCCCCATCTCTCGGGGCGAGCCGCGGACGTTGATCACGGGGATGGGTCGGGGGTTCATCAATCACCTTCCTGCGTATTTCTCTTGCGATGACGTTCCTGGGCCAGTCATTCACTCAGAGCGGCCTTGACCCGCTCTGGCGTAAAGGGCACCTGGCGCAGGCGCACGCCGACCGCGTCAAAGACCGCGTTGGCGATGGCGGCGCCGGTGGGCATGGGCGCGGCTTCGCCGCTGCCCAGGTAGGGCTGACCCGGGCGGTTGAGCAACACGGTTTCGATCTTGGGCGCGTCGGGAAAGCGCATCACCGGGTAGGTGTACCAGTCGGCGTTGATGACCCCGTAGCGGTCAAAGGCGACCTGCTCTTTCAGCGTCCAACTGGCTCCCTGGATGAAACCGCCCTCAAACTGGCTGCTCAGGCCATCGGGGTTGACGATTTGCCCGGCGTCGGCGGCGATGATGGCGTGTTCCAGGCGAATCTGACCGCTGGCGCGGTTCACGCTCAGGTCCACGACGACCGCTACGTAACACTGCCGGTTCTTGTATTGGGCAAAGGCGATGCCGCGTCCCCGGCCATCGCCCCGGGGGCGGTGGTATGGCTGCCAATCCGCTTTCTCTGCTGCGGCAGCAATGACGTCCCGGGCCCGGGCATCGGTCAGGTGGCGCAGGCGGAACTCGACCGGGTCTGCGCCCACCAGGTGCGCCAGCTCATCCATGAACGACTCGATGGCCAGGACGTTGGCGTAGGCGCCCAGGCCCCGCAGCGCCGAGACGCGCAGCGGGCTGTCGGGCACCAGGTGCTTGACGATGCGCCGCCGGGGAAAGGCGTACAGCGGGTCGGCGTTGCGGTAGAGGCCCACATGCGAGCCACGGCTGGGCCGGGGCTGGGGCCGCGCCAAGGGCTCGGCCAGGTGCCAGGCAGCCAGCAATCCCGAGGTCTCATCGCCGGAGCGGGAGCGGCCCGAGTGAGTGTACCCCCAGACGTCGTGGTTCCAGTCGATGACGTCGCCGGCGGCGTTCAGGCTGGCTTGCATCTGGACCACCGTCGCCGGGCCGTACGGTTCCCAGCGGTATTCGTCGACGCGCGTCCACTTGAGCGACACCGGCCGCCCGGGCAGCGCGCGGGCCAGCAGCGCCGCGTCCAGGGCCGCGTCGTCGGCCCCGGTGTGACCAAAACAGCCCGGTCCTTCCATGTGAATGACGCGCACATCGTCCTGGGGCAGCCCCAGCACCTGAGCGATTGCGGCCCGGGGCGGGTACACCCCCTGAGCGTGCGTCCAGACGGTCAATTGACCGGCGTCCATCTGTGCCACCGCCGCCGACGGGCCGAGCGCAGCGTGCATCTGGTAGGGCCGATAGTAACTGGCTGTCAGCGTATGCGCCGCCTCTGCGGGCGTCTCGATGGGCGGGATGGGATCATCCACCGGTACGCCGTCGACAACGAACTGCGGCTGGTCCGGCTGACTCAGCAAATAGGCAAAGAGATCCTCTTGTGGCGGCAGGGCCGGTTCATCTGCCCAGGTCGCGGCATCGTGCAGCGCCGCCATCGCCTGCACGGCCTGTTCCTCACGCTCGGCGATGACGGCCAAAAAGCTGCCGTCGTGCACCACTTTGAGGACGCCCGGCAGCCGGGATGCCCATTCTTCGTCAACGACGACCAGCCGCGCACTGGCAGTCGGCGGTCGCACGACCCGGCCGTGGACCATGCCCGGCAGATCCAGATCGTGAACGAAAAAGGCGCTACCGGTCACCTTGGCCAGCAAATCCAGCCGGGGCACGGGCTGGCCCACGATCCGGTATTCATCGGCCCGTTTGGGCCGGCTGACGCCTTTCACCCGACAGCCGAACTGGCGCCCGCCGAACAGATCCCAGTAGGTGGTACTGCGCCCGGTGGCGGGGTCGGTGATGGTGCCATCGGTCACCTGGAGCCGCTCGTAGGGCGCTTCCAACTCTTCATACGCCACGGCGAGCATGATCTGGCGGGCCTCGGCGGCGGCAACCCGAATCGCGTTGCCGGTGGTCTCCAGGGACATGCTGCTCACAGTGTATCCTTCATCGGGTGATTGAGCCGTATCCACGATGGCGACCTGGATGCGCGCCAGGGACACGTCCAGCTCTTCGGCCCCAATCTGGGCCACGGCAGTTCTGATCCCCTGGCCGAATTCGACCTTGCCGGTAAAGAGGGTGATGGTGCCGTCGGTATTGATGCGAATCCAGGCGTCCAGTTCCGGCGTCTGCTGGAGCGGGAGCGGCAAGGCGTCAGTCGAATGGGGGGGGAGCAGTCTGGGGCTGAGGTAGCTGCTCCGGTCTGTTTTGTTTCTCATAGGGCGGCCGCACTGCGGCCTGTCCCATCGTCCGTTTGATGGCCCGTATGACGCGGTCGTATACCCCGCACCGGCACAGATTGTCTGCCAGTTCGGCCCGCATCTCGCCCTCGGTCGGGTGAGGATTCCGGTCAAGCAGGGCTTTGGCAGCGACGATCAGGCCCGGCGTGCAGAACCCACACTGCACGGCCTGTTCTTCGATAAAGGCTTGCTGCAGCGGATGCAGATCGTCGGCCGTTCCGAGGCCCTCCAGCGTGGTAATCGAGCGCCCCTGGACGCTTCTGACTGGTAGGCGACACGAGGGCACCGCCTGCCCGTCGAGTATGACCTGGCACGCGCCGCACTGGCCCTGGCCACAGCCCAACTTGGCTGCTTTCAGGCCCAGGTCATTGCGCAAGACATAGAGCAGCGGCGTATCCGGCTCGACGCACACGCGATGGATGCGGCCATTGACCTGCAGCGTGATCTCCTGAGGCATCTTGCTCCCCCCCTGATTGTACTCGTGCTCCCGGTGAGCAGTGCCCGGGCGAACGAGCCGGCGCTCTGGCAGCCCGCTTCATCTGGTTACCGTTGGATGCAGGCACCGGGCTCAAGTATATCATGGGGGCTGGCCTGTGTCCAGCACGGGCGGCGGGCGCTGCCCCATCCACACACCAGGAGCCAAGACGGGCGTGGGTCGATTCCTGATCTGTGTTATGCTCGTGTCCAGGCCGGTGACTTGGTCTGGAGTCCATTCACCACGGCGGCGACGAGGGATACGACCTCGGTCAGTTTAGCCGGACTGACCCATTCGATGGTATCTGCGCGCTGGTGGGTGATGTTGCCTCCCACTGCCGAGCTGAACGCCAGGCTGGGCACTCCCCGCCAGGCAAAGGTGGAGTGATTGCTTTCGGGCCAGGGATCCACCCACACGGCACCGGGATACTGCTTGACCAGCTCGACCAGGAGTTCCTGAAATGGCTGGGAACTGGTGAACAGGGCGATGCTGGTGGCGCCCAGGGCATTCCCCACAACGTCCAGGTTGATCGCCGCCACGATCTGGGGGAATTGATCCTCGTACCGGCGCAGGTACTCGTCGTCGCCCAGCGGCAGGTACTCGTGACCGCTGAAGGCGATCCATTCCAGGCCCAGCGAGTGTTGGCTCCGACCCAGCAGTTGCGCCAGGGTCAATAGCGCGGCGGCGCCGGCTCCGTTATCGGTGGCGCCGGGGGTGTCAACCGTGGTGTCATAGTGTGCGCATAGCACGATCTTGGGTCGGTCAGCTCGTCCTTGCCGGCCCACGACGTTACACGACCAGCCGGGCGTCTGCTCGCTCTGGATGCGTAGGCGTACTGTTGGCTCGTGGTGTCGCAACAGGCTCAGCCCGTCTGCCGCGCCCACCGTCGCCGAGGGAATGGAGAACTCCCAATCTACGATGAGCCGTTCCAGACTCCCCGGCCTCGACTGGATCGTGATCAGGGCCGCCGGAGTCTTTTCTTCCAGCAGCCGGACGATGTGCAGGTCCTGTTCGCTCGCCAGGAACCAGGACTTGCACGACAGGGGCGTCTTGGTCAGGTCGCCGTACAGGATGCCGATGCGTCCATTCAGTTCAGCCGCCTCGAGTTCGGCCACGGTCCCCATTACCACGGTGGGGGCGATGACGTCACAGGGTGGGGAGTAGGCGTTGGCTCCGGCTTCCAACTGGTCACCGTTAAGCGTCAGCCGTGTCTCCTCGCACTGCCAGGCGGGACAGGCGTATCTTTGTTCCTCAACATCCAAACCGGCGGACCGGAAGACGTCCTGGATGTAGGCCGCCGCTGCATGATTCGCCGGAGAACCGTGCGGTCGGGCGCCGATCTCGATGACGAGACGTTCGAGATGTTCTACGAGCTTGGCTCTTGTGGTCATATTTCCTCCTCGACGATTGTTAACTCGATTATACAAGGTTGGTGGATAAGTGGAGGGTTGGACCACAGGCAAAGCGCGACGAGTAATCTGTGGCGTCCTACCTTGGTATATTAGTGGAGGGTTCACGAAAAGACGGCACATCCTGGCGATGTGCCGCACGACCAGCAAATGGCAGTTGGGGTCTACTCCTGTCGTTTGCGGATCATCTCTTCCAATTGCGCGATTGTGTCCACCGCATGTTGTTCTTGCGCGACCAGCGTCGAGAGCCACTGGTCGGCGGCCGAGTAGATGTCTTCGTCGGGGCCGGGGGTGTCCAGCACCGCCCGGAGGTTTTCCCGGGACCCCTGGTCCAGGTAGAGCAACATGCGCAGGATCGCCATGGTGCTGTACCCGGCGCGGCTCAGCATCCGGATCACCCGCAGCCGGCCGATCTCGGCCGCGCCGTAGAGCCGGTAGCCGTTGCGTGGATCGCGCGGCACCTGGATCAGGCCGTTGCGCTCCCAGTTGCGCAGCATGTCACGCGTGACGCCCAGCAACTCGGCGGCCGGGCCAATCAGCAAGGGCTGAGCGGTGGCGTCGGTGGCGATGCCGTGCGCCCAGCGCTCCAGCAACTCCACGGCGGCCTCGGATTGGGCGCGCTCGGCCCGTACCCGGGACAGGTAGATGTACGCCTGCTCCAGGGCTCCGCCCAGGTCGCCGGAGGCCGCCTGCCGGACCAGCGCCAGGGCCACTCGTTTGATGCTCCGGCCTGGCCACGGCCCTTGCAGTGCCGTCCGGGCCAGGCGCATCTGGTTGAGGTGAGCCTCGGTGAACAGCCGATAGCCGCTGGCGTTGCGCGGGATCGTCGGCAAAAAGCCCCACACCTCGTACAGGCGCACGGTGTTGGGATGGACACCCACAGCCTTGGCGATGTCAGAAGTGCGAAGAGGACGCGTCATGATTCATCCCCAATTCACGGGCCCGCACGGCGGCCTGGGTGCGGTCGCGGACACCCAATTTGTCCAGGATGTTACTCACATAGTTCTTGACGGTGCCCTCGGCCAGGCCCAGGCGCTGCCCGATCTCGCGGTTGCTCAGCCCTTGAGCCAGGAGCCGCAGCACTTCTCGCTCGCGCTCCGAAAGGGGCTCTGGCAAGCCCTGCTCCGGCGGTCGTGACGGCGGGATCAGCCGGGCAAACTCGGCCAGCACCTTGCGCGCCACCGATGGCTCGATGAGCGCCCCGCCCCCGGCCACCGTGCGCACCGCCTCTGCCAGCTCTTGCCCCGACACGTCCTTGAGCAAATAGCCCAGCGCACCGGCCCGCAGCCCCTCAAAGACATACTCGTCGTCGTCAAACGTGGTCAGGATGACCACGCGCGCCCCGGGCCAGCGCTCGCGCAGCCGCCAGGTGGCCTCCACGCCATCCATGCCGGGCATGCGGATGTCCATCAGCACCACGTCCGGCTGCAAGTCCTCGTATGCTGCCAGGGCCGCCTGCCCGTCCCCGGCCTCACCGACCACCACCAGGTCCGGCTCCATCTCGAGCAGGATGCGTATCCCCTCACGCATCAGCTTCTGATCGTCCACCAGCAGGATTCGGATTGGCTCAGCCATCGATGTCCTCCGTGGGCCACGGCAGCCGGAAGGAGACCAGCGTTCCGCCGCCCGGCCGGGATTCCAGGGCCAGTTCGCCGCCCAGTTGCCCGGCCCGCTCTCGCAATCCCCGCAGCCCGAACCCGGCCCCCTCCGCGTCGGCCGGAAGGCCCACGCCGTCGTCGCCCACCTGGAGCATGACCATGCCATCCTGGTCGGTCAGTTCCAGCCACACCTCCCGGGCCTGCGCATGGCGCTGCACGTTGGTCAATGCCTCCTGGGCGGCCCGATAGCAGGCCAGTCGGTGCGCGTCGGGCAAGGATGGTGGATCGTCCGGCAGCGTCAGGCGCACGGCGAGGCCGGTGGCCTCCTCAAAGCCGGCCGCCAGCCGCGTCAGTGCGTGGGACAGCGAGAGGTCGGCTTCCAGCGGCGTGCGCAGCGTCGCCACCACGCGCCGCAGTTCGCTCAGGGCCTCACGCACCTGTTCGCGCACGGTGCCCACCATGCGCGCGGCCCGGTCCGGGTTGCTGGGGATCAGGCGTTGCGCGCCCTCCAGTTGCACGGCCGCCACGGTCAGCCGATGCCCCAGGGTATCGTGCATCTCCCGGGCCAGTCGGTTGCGCTCCTCGACCACGGCCAATTCTTCCACCCGGTCGGCATAGGCCCGCAGTTGGCGGTGAGCCTCTTGCAAGTCCTCCAGGAGAACCTGGGTCCGAAGCTGGGCCTCCTCGGCCCGCGTCCAACTGTAGCTGAGATAGCCAAAGCCGGCGTATCCACAGGCCAGCACCAGGGTCGACAGCAGATCCTCCGGCCTTCCCGTCGGGTAGGGCAGGTTCAAGATCACGCCGACCATCAGGGCTAACAGGCCGATCCAGAGCGCACCAAAGCGATTGGGATATGCAGACGGGATGGTGGCGCTGAGGGAAAAGCCCAGCGCCCAGAAAAACGGGTGCAAGGCCACCAGCCCCACAACCAGGGCCGTCTCGACTGCCAGGTAGAGGAACTGGTACGGCTCCCGGGGCCAGAATGCGATCTGGACGGCGAGGGCGAGCAACAGCGGGGCCGCGAGCCACCACGGCTGGCCGTTCTCATACATGGCGACCAGGACGGTCGTGCCGACGACGACCAGCACCGCGTATTCGACAAGCAGTATCCCGGAAAACGTCCGTCTTCTCATGGTCGAACTATACCACGTTTCGGGCAAGCAATCAAGCCAACGCTTCCCTTTCTAGTGAATAGCCTTCGTTCGCGACGGACCACAGTCCGTCGCCGGGCCGCTGGACTGTGGTCCAGCGGGAACGCTTGTTTTCATGCTACGGGGTGCGCCTCTTCCCTATTCGCCGGCCCGGGCCGGTTCCTGCAAGAGCGCCCAGAGCACCAGTGCGCACCCGGCCAGCACGCCCCCGTTGGCATAGAATGGCGCTCCCGGGCTGACGGTCTCGTAGAGCCAGCCGCCGGCCAGGGGACCGATGGTGGCGCCCAACCCGGCCGCTAGGGCATAGAGCCCGTAGGCCCGGCCCCGCTGGTCGTTGCCTGTCAGGTCGGCCACCAGGGCGCGCTCGGCCGGGTCGCCGGCCGCGTAGCAGAGGGCCTGCACCGCCCACAGGGCCGCCAGCCCGACCAGACTGGACAGGCCGGGGATGAGCAAGGCCGTGCCGGCGGCCACCACCAGCCCCAGCACCATCAACGGCTTGCGCCCAAAGCGATCCGCCAGCTTGCCCAGCCGGGCCGGCAAGAGCGCCCACACCAGGGCCGCCGGCAGAAAGGCCAGCGCCAGGTCCGGCACGTCCGCCGCCAGCCGGTCTTGCAAAAAGATCATCAGGATGGGCGAGGTCATGGACCAGGACGCGGCGGTGACGAGGGTGACCAGCAGCAGCAGGACCCAGGGTCGGGACCAGACGATGGGCCGGTGCGCCGCGCGCGTGACCACGGCGCGGGTCTCGGGCAGTCGCCGCCAGGCCAGCAGCACGGCCAGCAGGCTCGCAGCCCCATAGCCGATGAAGAGGAGCTGCCAGGCCGCGTTAAAATCCAGCGACGATAGCACGGCAAAGCCGACAATGGTGCCCAGGATCGCGCCCCGGTTGCTGGATTGGTCCACGACCCCGAAGGAGCGACCCCGGTCGTCGGCCCCGGCCGAGTCGGACACGATGGCGTTGGCAGACAGCCACAGGAACGCCGACGCGCTCCCCTGAATGACGCGGGCGACGACGATCATCCACATCTGGTCGCTGACCAAGGCAAAGGCGAGCATGGTGGTGGCATAGCCGGCCAGCCCGGTTAGGAGAAAGGGGCGTCGGCCCCAACGGTCCAGCCCGACCCCCACGAGGGGGCGCAGCAGCACCGTCATCAGCGAGAATGCCGAGAAAAAGAGGCCGATCTGGACCGCGTCGGCGCCGATGCCCCGGCCATAGATGGGCAGCACGAAATCGAGGATGCCAAAGGGCAGCGAGATCAACAGGATCGCCAGCCCCAGCGTTCTGAGCGTCCCCACCTGCGCATCTGTAATCGAACGGGTATATTCCTGAACCTGACTGGTCATCTTGTTCCTCCTGGGTGCGTTGTCGTTCCAGAGTATATCCGATTGAAGGTCATATAGCATAGTGCCGGTGGTCACGGACCGAGGTCATACGCGGCACAACAATGTTCCCTATGTGGGACCCGGCGCAAGTTGACAAGGACCCCGGCCGCGTCGCGCCAGCAGGGTGGATGAGCACAACCTCGAATGTCGTGCTGGACACGAACCAGCCGGCGTGATATACTTGGATAGCTGTCTGGTGACAAGCGTGCAGCCGGGCGATGAAACAAAAGCGTTCCGGAGAGGATATGTATATTGACGAGGGTGTGTGCGTATGCCGACAGCCTGCAAACGTCAACCCTGGACTGCCGCCAGAGGCTCGATTGCCGCGAGACGTGGACCATGCTTTGTTCGTGGCGTTGCCGACCATCGCTGACTGAAACGGACGAGAGGTGACTCGTGAACTGGCAACAGATCATCCCCATTGGCATAAACGTCGTGGGCATTATCGTGGCGCTGGGTATTTTTCTGTATACCTGGCGGCGCCGGATGGTGCCGGGGGCCAAGTATTTTGGCCTGTACATGCTGGCGGCGGCCGTGTGGGCCGTGAGCGTCGTGTTCTGGCGGCTTACAGGGAACGTGATGGCGGCGGGGCCGCTAACGCTGGACGGGTTCTGGCCCCTGGTCGGCCAGGTGGGCATTCTGCTCATGCCGGCGGCCTGGCTGGCCTTTGCCCTCAAGTACACCGGCCAGGACCGCTGGCTAAAGGTCTACCTGTGGGGTCCGCTGGCTGTTGTCGTGATGGCCTTGTTTCTACTGCAACTGGCCCACGAGGCCGGGGTCTGGGTCCGCGTGTCTCACGATCTGGGCGACTGGGGCGGCAACTTGCGGCTTTTGGCTCCCATGGGGATGGCCATGTTGGGCATGGCCCTGGAGGCCCTCTATGTGACCATTCTGCTGTTGCTGGGCGGCCTGCTCCTCGTCCTGGACCTGGTGCAATCCCCGCGCATCTATCGCGGGCAATACCTGACGTTGATCATTGGTGGGTTGGCTCCCTGGGTCCTGGGCGTGCCGGCCATCTTGCGCCTCGGTCCGTTTTTCGAAGAGTGGGTATCGCTGAGCTTTGCCATCGGTGGCCTGATCGGCGCCTGGGGGATCGCGCGGTTCCGGCTCTTTGACGTGGTGCCCATTGCTTTGGGCGCGGTGGTGGAAAGCCTCGACGATGGCGTGATCGTGCTGGACACGCGGAACCGGATCGTGCATCTGAACGCGGCCGCGCAGCGCATGATCGGTCGTCCGATAGGCGAGCTGGAAGGCGTGCCCGTGGCCCAGGCGCTCCCTGACTGGGTGGACTTGTTGGGTTGCCTGGAGCAAGGATGTCCCCAGGCCGAGACCTGGCTGGGAACCGAGGCGGAGCGGCGATGCTATGACCTGCGGGCCTCCTTGCTGCATGGGCGGCGGGGCGCACTGACCGGCCGGCTGCTACTGCTGCGCGACATCACCCATCGCAAACGGGCGGAAGAGGCCCACAAGCAGAGCGAGGCCCGCTATCGCCTGCTGGTGGAAAACGCGCCGGTGGGCATCCTCTCCGCGAACCGGGACGGCCAGGTAGTGGACGTGAACCCCCAACTGCTGCTCATCCTCGGTTCGCCTTCCGTCGAGGCGACCCGGGACATCAACGTGCTAACGTACCCGCCGCTGGTGGAGGCCGGCGTCGCGGCGGTGGCCCGGCGCTGCCTGGCCGGCGTATCGCTGACTTCCGAGCTCCCCTACACCTCGGCCTGGGGCAAGCAGGTCCATCTGCGGCTGCACGCCACTCCCATCTGCGATGACGACCAGATCACCGGCTTTCAGGCCATCGTGGAGGACATTACCGAGCGGAAACAGGTGGAAGAAGCGCTGCGCGCCAGTGAGGAACGGCTCAAGCTGGCGATAGAAGGAGCCGGTCTGGGTCTCTGGGATATCGACCTGACCACCGGAGACGCCTTTATCGACACCCTGGGATCACACTACCTGGGCTTTGCGCCCGGCGAGCGGGTCTCGGAGCAGCAAGTCGACGATAGGCTGAAACAATACGTCCACGTGGAGGACCGGGACAAGCTCGACCAGGCGCTCAATTTGCATCTGGCCGGCGAAGCCCCCTTCTGGGAAGTGGAGCTCCGCACACCCCGGGTTGACAAGCCCGGCGAGTGGGCCTGGATCCTGCTGCGCGGCCAAGTGGTGGCCCGCGATGGGCTGGGCCAGCCGCAGCGCATGGCCGGCATCACCCAGGACATCACCCGGCGCAAGCGGGCCGAGGAGGCCATGCGCGAGAGTGAGGAGCGCCTCAAGATCGCTATGGAAGCGGCGGACCTTTCTCTGTGGGACATGAACCTGGTGACCAACGAGACCGTGGTCGCCCATGCCAAAGGCGATCACGCCGGGTGGGGGTATGACCAGGAGGTGATGACCGACGAGCGATGGGCCGAATGGATACACCCGGAGGATCTGCCTCAGGTTCTGGCGGCCAGGGACCGACACCTGGCCGGCGAGACGCCGGTTTACGAGGTCGAGTTCCGCGCGCGGTACGAGGGCGGTGACTGGGCCTGGTTCCTACAGCGCGGCAAGGTGGTATGCTGGGACGATCAGGACCAGCCCTTGCGTGCCACCGGCATCCAGGACGACATCAACGCGCGCAAGCAGGCCGAAGAAGAGTTGCGCCGGGCCAAGGAAGCGGCCGATGCCGCGCGCGGTGCGGCCGAAGCTGCCAATCGGGCCAAGAGCGTGTTCCTGGCCAACATGAGCCATGAGCTGCGCACCCCGCTCAACGCCATCCTGGGCTTTTCCGAGTTGATGGGCCGGGACCCGGCGCTCACCCCGGAGCAGCGCGAGCACCTGGAAACTATCGGTCGCAGCGGCCGGCACCTGCTCACGCTGATCAACGACATCCTGGAAATGTCCAAGATCGAGGCCGGCCGGGCTACTCTCTATGAGCATGGCTTTGATCTGCATCATCTGCTCGATGACCTGGAGTCCCTGTTCCGCCTGCGGGCCATCCGCAAGGGCCTACAGATCCTCGTCGAGCGCGCGCCGGACGTGCCCCAGTACGTGCGTGCCGACGAGGCCAAGCTGCGCCAGGTGCTCATCAACCTGCTCAGCAATGCCACCAAGTTCACCACCGAAGGCGGCGTGACGCTGCGCGTCAAATCTCAAATCTCAGATCCCAAATCCCAATCTGCTTCGGATTCGGAGTTTGGAACCTGGAATCTGGAGTTTGAAGTAGAAGATACCGGGCCGGGCATCGCCCCAGCGGACATTGAACGCATCTTTGAGCCCTTTGTGCAGACCGCCAGTGGCATCAAGGCCCAGGAAGGCACCGGGCTGGGCCTGACCATCAGCCGCCAGTTCGTGCACCTGCTGGGCGGCCAACTCACGGTGAGCAGCGAGTTGGGCCAGGGCAGCGTGTTCCGGTTCACGGCGCGCGTAGGCGTGACAGACGCAGCCGAGGTCCCGGAGGAACTCCCGGCGCGCCGGGTGGTGGGAATGGAGCCGGGTCAGCCGGCCTATCGCATCCTCATCGCCGAGGATCGCGACACGAACCGCGATTTGCTGGCCAAGCTGCTGCGACCGTTGGGCTTTGAGGTGCGTGAGGCCGTCAACGGCCAGGAAGCCATTGAGGTCTGGGAGGAATGGATCCCGCACCTCATCTGGATGGACATGCGCATGCCGGTGATGGACGGCTACGAGGCCACCCGGCGCATCAAGGCCACCACCAAGGGGCAGGCCACCGTCGTCATCGCCCTCACCGCCAGCGCTTTTGAAGAAGACCGCGCCACCATCCTGTCGGAGGGCTGCGACGATTTTGTGCGCAAGCCCTTCCGCGAGGCCGAGATATTTGACAAGCTGGCCCAGCACCTGGGCGTCCGCTTTGTTTACGAGGAGCAGGCCCCGCCGCCCCCGACCCGGCCGGTGGATATGGAAAGCCTGTTGACGCCGGAAGCGTTGGCTGCGCTGCCGGCCGAGTGGCGCACCCGTCTGCATCAGGCCGCCGCCCAGGCCGACGCCGACCTGATCCTCGACCTTGTCGAGGAGGTGCGCGCCCAGCACAGCCATCTGGCCGAAGCCCTGACCATCCTGGTCCAGAACTTTCGCTTTGACACCATCATGAACCTAACTTGAGCAGCGGGGGGGGAGGGAGCATGAAAGGCAACATTATGGTTGTGGACGACACGCCGGCCAACCTACGCCTGCTGTCGGACATGCTGGTGGAACAAGGGTACAAGGTGCGCTCCGTGATCAACGGCCAGATGGCCCTCACGGCCACCCGGGCCGCGCCGCCGGACCTGATCCTGTTGGACATCAACATGCCCGACATGAATGGGTACGAGGTCTGCGAACACCTGAAGGGCGACGAACAGACCTGCGACATCCCCATCATCTTTATCAGCGCGTTGGGCGAGGTGGAGGACAAGGTCCGGGCCTTTGCCATCGGCGGGGTGGACTATATCCCCAAGCCGTTCCAACTGGAAGAGGTGCTGGCCCGGGTGCAGACCCACCTGTCCCTGCGCCAACTACAAGAAGAGCTTTTGCGGGCCAACGAAGAGTTGGAGCAGCGCGTGGCAGAGCGTACGGCCGAACTGGTGCAGTTGAATACTGCCCTGGAGCGCTTTGTTCCCCGCGAGTTTCTGGGCTTTTTGAGCAAGACCAGCATCGCCGAGGTCCGGCTGGGCGACCAGGTGCAGGCCGAAATGACCATCCTGTTTTCCGACATGCGCGATTTCACCCCGCGTTCGGAGCGTCTGACGCCCTCGGAGAGCTTTGCCTTTGTCAACGAGTACCTGGGCCGGGTGGGACCCATCATCCGGCAGCACCAGGGCTTTATCGACAAGTACCTGGGCGACGGCGTCATGGCCCTGTTTCCCGGTGCCGACGATGCGGTCCAGTCAGCCATCGCCATGCAGTGCGAGGTGGCGTGCTATAACGCCTATCTGCAGGAGCGGGGCGCGCAGCCCATCGCCATCGGGGTGGGGCTGCACACCGGCCGGACTATGCTGGGTATCATCGGCGAGGAGGAACGCATCCAGGGCACCGTCATCGCGGACGCGGTGAACATGGCCGACCGGCTGGAGAACCTGACCAAGGTCTATGGTGTGTCCATCGTCGTCAGCGAAGAGACGCTGGCCCGGCTGCAAGACCCGGGCCGGGTTTGCTTTCGCTTCCTGGACCGGGCGCAGGTCAAGGGCAAACGCGAGTTGGTCCCGGTGTTCGAGATCCTGGACGGGGACCCGGCGACGATGGAGCTCAAGCTCCAGACCCGGCCGGCCTTTGAAGAGGGCCTGCACCTGTACTATGAGCGCAAGTTTGCCGAGGCCAGCGTGCGTTTTAACCAGGTGCTGGAGCAAAACACGGATGACAAGGCGGCCCGGTTATATCTGCAACGTGCGGCGCGCTTTATGGTGCAGGGCGTGCCACCGGATTGGGACGGCGCCGGGACGCTGGGCGAGAGCGCGTGGCACGCCCCCCATCAAGTCTAGGAGAGTGCTGAAAAAGTGTCCCGGGACTTTCGTTCTGTGGACCACTGATGGTATAATAGACCTGGACCGCAAAATAGTTCAGGAGATGAGTGCCATGTTAGGACGCCGCCAGCCCCAGCCCGATGCAACTGACGC
>JAHJIN010000635.1 GCA_018823415.1 Chloroflexota bacterium
AGTTCCGGCTGACGACGTTCATCGCTACTGATGCTGGCGAGCCACTGCCGGACATGTCGGGCCTGCCGCAGCAAGCGTCAAGTGTGCTGACCCTGACGCCGGCGGCTGATCCCAGCCAGCCGGGGGGGCTTGGCACTGCGATTCACGAGTACCACCATCTGGTCTTTCCCGAACCGGGACGGTACTGGGTAATGGTGGTCCTGGACAACATATTGGTAGCCCAAGTGCCCCTGTGGGCCTTGGCGCTGGAGGAGGTCTAGTTATGATTATTGCCGCGTTTCTCATCGCCGGTCTGGCGGGTTTGACCGTGGTGGCCCTGGGCTACCGCCTGATCCCGGCGCATTCGGTGCCGGTAGATGGCTATCTACGCAGTCGGGGCCTGGATGGGCCAGTGGTCACGTTGCCCTGGTATCGGGGACTATTGGCTCCCTTCGAGTGGCTGGTCAAATACCTGCCGCAGAACATGGTCAAGAGCACCGAGTACACACTGTACTGGGCGCATCAGGCGGGCACCTATCGCACCTGGAATGCCCAGGCGTTTCTGGCCCTGCGCTTGGCCGGGGGTGTGGGCGGGTTCCTGGTGGGCTGGTCGGCCGGCCTGGAGTGGCACATGGTAGCCCTGGCGGCGGGCCTGGGCTTTTACCTGCCGGGGCTGCTGGTCAGCGGCAAAGCGCGGCGGTATCGAGACGGCGTGCGCGCCGAATTGCCCGACGCGGTGAACCTGCTGGCAATGCTGATGCAGTCCGGCAAAGGTCCTACCGAATCGCTGCGCGTGGTGGCCCAGATGGGCACCCCGTTGGGCGTGTGGCTGACCCCGGCGCTGGCGCATCGCGGGCAGGAACTGGCGAATCTGAGCCAGCGCGCCAAAGAAAGCGGCCTGCGCGATCTGATCACGTTCTCGATTCAACTGCAGAACATGAGCGCCAAAGGGCGCGGCATGGCGCAGATGCTGTCTGAGTTGGGCCGCGACATGAGCCAGGCGTACCAGGCCGAGCGCGAGGCCAAAGCAGCGCAGATCGGTGGGGCCATCTTTTTCCCGGTGCTCTTGTTTTACTTTGTTCCCTATCTGTTGGTCATCCTGGCCCCGATGGCTATGGGCGCGTTCGGGCTGTTCGGGTAAATGCTGGAGAACTTGTGCCACTACCGGCCCCCGGGTCCAGGGTATAATGGTGCTTACACCGGGCCGTGCTAATGCGGTGATTCAGCATCCCCTGACCTGGAGTATATCAAGCGTGTCAATGGTCCAAGTAGAAAGGATATTACTATGCAAACAAATGGCAAGGTCAATGTAGCGGTATTGTGGGTCATCATCATCGCCGCCGTAGCCCTGACCGGGGGTGTCGTGGTGCAATTCGTAGACTGGACCATGTCCAGCTCGGTGCTGGCCGTGGGCCTGGCTATGGTCCTGGTGGTGGGGCTGGTGGAATGGTGGAGCCAGTGGCGAGCGCGGCGGCGGCAGTAGGCCGCGATGCGGCTCAGTGAGCTACCGCCGCTAGACCCGGATCTGTTTTGCCTGGCGTTTGCCCGGGCCTGTACGCCCCTCCCGGCGTTACGCCGGGTAGAGGCGATGCGTTAGCTCTGACGTTGCAAGGCCAGGACGAAACGGCTCAGCGGTTGTACCTGAGTGTGTGCTACCGGACCCAGGCTGTGCTGCGCCTGGTCGGGGACCGGACTCAAGTCAGCGAGGCTCTGCTACGCCAGGCGGCCACCTGGTCGCTGACTGATACCGGCGAACTGGCCCCTGGATTTGGAGCCGAGGGAGACGAGTATGCCACGTGAAATAGTGATCCCGCGCCAGATGGTCGTCGTAGGGTTCATTGTCCTGACGGCGACGTGCCTGGTGAGTGTCTTTGGTCTGGCCTGGACCGCGATGGGAATCCACGCTGCACCTCCGGACCCCACGGCCCTGGCTGTGGTTCAGCGGTCCCCCACGGCTACCCCCGGTGCGCTGGCCTGGCCGACGCGGCGCGGGGCCGGGACTGCGGCCACTGCTACACGCAGTGTCCTGTGGACGGCCGTCGTGACCCCCACCGAGGTACCCGGCGTTACGCCGGGTAGCGCCGGCGCAGCGGCAACGCCCACCCTGGCGTCGTCAGGGGCTGCGCCCACAGCCAAGCCTGCGGCTGCCGTCCCGGCCTCGGCGGCCAAAGCGAGCGGCGCGCTGCGGGTGGGCGTGCGGGCGAATTTGAACATTGCCCCGGCTGACCGGGAGCGCACCCTGCGCCTGGCGCACGAGCTGGGCGTCCAGTGGATCGGGGACCAGGTGGCCTGGCGCGATTACCAGGGCGAGCCGGGTGAGATCCGCTGGGGGTTCCTGGATGACGCGGTGCAGGCCGCCAGCAGCCAGGGTTTCAAGCTGCTGCTGTCGGTGACCAAGGCCCCGGGGTGGGCCTTGACCAACGACGGGCCGGACCCGGTGGCCTATGGCGAGTTTGTGGCGGCGCTGGTGGGACGTTACAAAGGCCAGGTGCAGGCCATCGAGGTCTACAACGAGGCCAACCTGGCCAGCGAGTGGGGCACCGCCGTCAACCCCGCCGCCTACGCCCGGCTGTTGCAGACCGCCTATCGGCGCATCAAGGCGGTGGACCCGGCGGTGGTGGTGGTGTCCAGCGGCCTCACTCCTACTGGGGTCAATGATCCCTGGGTGGCCCTGGACGACGTGGCCTTTTTGCAGCAGGTCCAGGCGGCGGGCGGCCTCAAGTTCTGTGACGCGGTGGGGGCGCACGCCTCGGGGTTCAACAATCCCCCCGAGGCCCAGCCGGGCAGTCGCTGCGCCGAGAATCCGCGCTTTGGCTGTCACGACTCGTTCTATATCCTGCGCTACCGGGCGCTGCAGGCCGTGGCCGGGGGCAAGCCACTGTGGGTGACCGAGTGCGGCTACGCGGCGACGAATGACCCCCAGCCGGGCTACGAGTATGCGCGGGATAACCGCGAGGATGCCCTGGGCGACTATGTGGCGGCGACCATCAAGCTGCTGCGGGCCGACCGGGTGGGAGCCTGCTTCTGGTGGAACCTCAACTATGCGCCGCTGGCCCCGGGCAGTGAACAGGCCGCGTTCTCACTCATTGACCAGAACTGGAGTCCCCGGACGCACTATCACCGGCTGAAAGGCGAGATAGGAGCCTGATTCCATGACTGACCAGCATTCCAACCCCACCAATTGGGGCGCTGTCCGCGCCTGGATTGCGCGCGCCTGGCACGTCACGTTGAGCTGGCTCCTGCACGGCGATCCGGTCAGGCCGGCCACCCGCGAGGCAGTGGCAGTGTTTGTCGCTGCCCATCCCGATTATGGTCCTTATTTTGACTTTGCCGACGCTTGCCACTTGGCCGACGACCAGGTGCAGCGCCTGCTGGATCTGGCCCGGCAACTGGAGGCAGATGAAGATACCGATTGAACGATCAACCTACGACGCCCTTGCTGTGGCGGCCTGTGCTAATCGGTATATTTTGCGGGTTTTCGCTCATGATCCTGGTGGTGATCGGAATGCGACACCAATCCGAGGTGTGACTTGACCAGTGGGAGAGTACAACTCGTTGTGTTGGAGCACGCTGCCGTCACCGATACCTACCGCTGGCCGGCCATGCATTCCATCCTATGGAACCTGGCCCGCGCCGACCCCGCGCTGGCCCAATTGCGCCGGAGGCGACTGCCGGGCAGCAACGGCAAGGTAGTGTTCACAGACCAGGCGTATCCCGATGATTTGGATGCATTGGGCGAAACCCTGGCTGATTTCTTGATGGTGGGTCAAATCTCGCCAGGGACGGAGTTGCATCATAGGAGACACCATGACCATTAGACTGGCCGATGTCAAGCCGGGCCTGTGCGTGGTAGGCATGTCCTACCTCCAGGACGTGGTCCGGCGTGTTATCCAGGAGCACGATGACGGTACCGTGACCTGGGAGTCCTACGATCTACGTACCGGCCACCCGGTGTCTACTGGACGGCGGTGCTCGCGGCGACGGATCGTGCAGTGGGCCTATCGCCGGGCTACAGACGAGGAGATCGCTCGTCTGGCGATACAGGACATGGCGCAGCGGAGACAAATTCAACGGGACCAGTTGCTGGACACTATTGCGGAAGAGTGGGGTGTCAGGCTGCCATGAATAGCACCACGTCTGAGCCGGGTAGGGCAGTGGCATGATGAAACCGACTGCCCTGGGAACATTGGTGAAACAGCGGCGCGTAGAGTTGGGCTTGCCGCAAAGTGCGCTGGCCCGTGCTTGCTGTGTAAACCCGTCGTATATTGCGCAATTGGAGCGGGGGCATATTCGCCTGCCGTCCCCAGCGATCATCAAGACCCTGGCTGTCCATCTGACTGATATCGAGCGTGAGATATACACGTTCCCGGAGGACCTGCTGGTCGCGGCCGGCTACCTGACCCCGGATGAAGCCTGGTCAGACCCACTGGGGCCACAGAAACGGCTATTGCTCCAGCAGCTCCAGCAGTTTTCAGACTGGGAGCGTGCGCTAATTGTCGACTTTTTCCGCTTTTTCATCCTCACCATAAGGACAATGGAAGTCACATGATCCAGGCTAGTTTACACTGTGCTACCTGCACCCAGCAGGTGACCGTGGCCGTGGTCGACGTCACCAGGCACAAAATGAACGATTGGGGAGCAGAGCTACTCGCCCAGGCCCGGGAAGCTGGCTGGCTGACCGGGTATCAACCGCGTTGCCACGAGTGCGTGGCCCAGGGACACAGTGGTCAGGTCCAGTTCTCATTTCGACTCATCTGTAACCAGTGCCAGGCTGTGGCCACGCCCATGTCGGCCGAGTTGTTGGTCCTGGCCCAGACCGGCGGGCGCTTTAGCCGGCGCTGGCGGGCGCAGGTCTGGCGCGATGGCTGGCGCTTTCGGCCCATCGAAGGACAGGCTATGGACCTATGCCCGGCCTGCCAGCCGGTGGTGTTGCACGATCAGCGGGTGGAGCTGGCCGAGCTAGTGTGGTCCGATTCGACGGTCAACGTCGCCGTTGCGCTGGGGATCAGCGACAAGGCAGTGGAGAAACGATGCAAACGCCGGGGCGTGCCCAAGCCGCCAAAGGGTTTCTGGGCCAAGTACGACGCAGGCTACATCGAGGAGTGCCGCGAGTTGATCCCGCTCGAGATCCGCGAGCTACTGGGCGAGGAATGGATCACGGCTATGTACGCCGGGTTCGACGAGCGGCCAGCGGCATTGCGGGAGGTGCTGCCATGACAGACACCGGATGCACCTGGGTCAAATCTATAATCTATGATGCGGCTGCCGGGATAGGAGCATTGGTCATAATCATGGTGGGGACCCCCGCGCTGCCGGTCCCGGTCCAGTCATTCTCGCGGTGGATAGCCTATGTGGGGGCGTGGAGCCTCATAATGGTACTCGTGCTAACGTTTTTGCGGTGTGTGACGCTCAGCATAATCCAACGTGATGAAGTTTCTAAATACTGGACAGCGTTGGTGGGCCTCATCATAGTAAGCGTCTTGCTGTTGTGTCCGTGTTTTGCAGCCGGGCTGGCAATTGCGGTGGCGGCCTATGGGTAGACAGTGTACTGTATGGACAAAACAATCAGAAGATGGGCAGTTCGTGTCCTCAATGGTGGCGGCGATTAAAAGCAAGGCTTTCGTAGTGTGTTACACGATTTGTCCCTGATCGTCAGCCACCAGCGGCGGCGCGGTCGCCCTTGGTGGCTGGTGACCAGTTCATGAGAGACCCATAGTAAGGTCAGGTGGGATGCCTGCGGAGCGTGGATCTCTGGCCTGGAATGGTCCAGGACAAAGATGCACGCTCCGCAGGGACGGCGCAGCGTGTTGGCTTGGTCTGATCGTCAGGCTGGGCGCCAAGTCCCATTGTTTGTCAGGAGGTATCTCATGAACACATACTGTCGGTTCAGCGGAAAAGTGTGTCCGTACACCACCCTATGCTCTGGCCGGACGCAGATAGTCCACCAGGGTCGAGCCAATTGCGTGGCTCCGTGCCGAACAGCGCAGAGCGTCATGCGCACGGTGGCTTTTCAGATGCCTGGCCAGGCGGCCCAGCGCCGTCGGGGCCGAGTATGGGCCAAGTTGGCCGGTAGCCCGGCGCGGTTCCTCTGCAGCGGGCGTCTGGGCAACGTGACCTGGGGCGTGTTGCTGGCAGTTGTTTAGACACCAGCCACGGTGATCCTTTATGGATCACCCTTGCTACTGATCCTGGCGGGTAGATCCAGGTTGAAACTAGGAGGAGGACTAATGTTGTCGTGGCGCACTGTACACATATTAGAGTCAGATCAATCGCCTGAGCAGGTTGTGGCTGGGGTAGTCAACGCGGAGTCGGGTGGGGTATTACTCTGCATTGCACAGGGACTGCCAGTGGATGCCGCGTTAGGCGACTGTCCAGTAGACACCTCTCGACATGTGAACATACATCCAGCCGATTGGGCTACTCTGGTGTCGCTGGTAGACAGGGTAGCAGGAGAATGGCAGGTATTGAGTTCCGAGGGTAGCACATGAGCACTACCCGCATGTCCGTACCGCGAGCGGTACTGTTGGTCAACTCTATTTTGGGCACGACCGGGGCCACCATGGACATTCCCCGGCTGCAGGCGATGATTCGGGACGGAACACTGCCCGGTTCCCAGGACGAGCGCGGCCGGTGGTGGACCACGGAAGCCGCGGTGCGTCAGTGGGCCGCAGACTTGAAGGAAACGAGGGTGCAGCAATGAGATGGCGACGTACCAAAACAATCGTGGTCCCGGTGGCCCTGGGCACCGGCCAAGCCGGGGCCGTGCGGCTGGCTCTGGCTGCGGCCAGCGACGAAACCGTGGCCTACCAGGTGGTGGGCGAGGCGGTGACCACGGATGGCCTGTACCAGCTTTTGGGTCAAGCCAAGCTGGCCGTGGTAGACCTGGACCAGCTCCAGGAAGGAACCGTGGGCCGGGCCGCGTTGGGCCAGGCGTTGGAGCTGGTGCCGCACGCGACCAGCGCCGCGTTTCTGGCCGATCCGACCGCGCTCCTGTTAGCGGGCCGGGCGGCAGTAGGTGCAGCCGCCTACCCGCCGCGGGTGGTAGCCTGCACCCGTCAGGCCGGGGGTGTGGGGACGACGAGCGTGGCGTTGTCTATGGCCCAGGCATTTCGCCAGGCCACGCGGCTGCCGACGGCAGTGGTAGAGATGGCGTATGGCCCGTCGCCGCTGCGGACGCTATTGAGCGGCGATGATTGGCCGGACCTGTATGACCTGGTAACACACACGGATATGCAGCCGGGTCACTGGGAGGGTGTTACAATCTATCCCATGACTGGCAAGTACGCGGCCAATTTGTTGCCGGTGCAATTGGCGACGTACCTGCGCCAGGTGCAGGCCGCGCATATCCTGACTGTCTTGGACCTGGCCCCCAACCATCCCCAGGCGGGAGTGTTGACCCCGCCGGGCACCGGGGCCGCACCCTACGAGCCGCTGTCGGTAGACGTGTGGCTGGTGCTATCCCGGTCGGGCCGGGTAGACAGTGCAGTGGGGGCCGGGGAGCTGGCCGCGCGATTGCGTGCTCAGGGGCGGGGCCAGGTGGTGGAACTGATCAACGCTGCGGATACGGTAGATCGGGTGGTGGGAATGGCTACAACTACATTGCCTTTACCGCGTGTAAGCGCCACGCCCCACCCCAAACTGGGCCGTGTTGCGCTGCGTCATATTTATCCAGGAGCGTTCTAGATGCGTAGAATTTTCTCAGCCCGGATAGGACTATTGTTGGTTGCGCTGGTGGCCACGGTGCTGGCCGTGGTGGTAGGGTGGTACGCCACCCAGCAATTCGAGCGGCTGGTGGTGACGCGGCCCTTTGTGGTGACCCAGGCAACCATTGAGCCGTACACGTTGATTACCTCGGCCATGCTCGCTGAGCAGGACCTGCCGGCCAGCCTGGCTCAGCAGCAGGCGGTGTACGTGCGGCGGGAAGACGTGGTGGGTCAGATGACGACCACGCGCATCGGCGCGGGCAGTCTCATCTACCGCGATCAAGTCGTCGCGCCGGCGCGGTTCCGCTATGCGGCTGCCGATCGAGAGATCATTTCAGTTCCAGTGGACCCGGCCAAGGCCATCGCTGGGCAGATCCGGGTAGGGCAGCGGGTGAATATCTACCGCCTGGCCTGGAGCAACCGGGCTGCCTCGGATGTCACACCGGCCGAGCTGTTGGGCCAGCCAGGTGGAGCCACCGAGATATTGGTGCAGGGAGCATTGGTTGTAGACGTGCGTTCCACCAAGGGGGAGCCGGCGGGCAACGTGACCCTGGCCGGGGAATCGGCGCTGGAGGCCCAGGCTATCCAGGGACCCAGCTCGTCGACTACCGGCACGCGGCAGTACCCGCTGACGATCCTGGTCCTGGCTGTGGCACCCGATGAGGCCCAGGCATTGACGCAGCTCATGGCCGAGTTACACGCCAACTATGACCTGTGGGTGACGCTGGCCCCGGTGGGGGACGACGAGTAATCTCGCCAAGTGCTCGGCATGGAATAGTACAGTTATCAGGTGATTAGCTGTGGCTGGTTGGTTTGACAGGCATCAGCGCACACTGGTGCCTGCTTTTCTGTGAGGTCACGATGCTGCGAATACTGATAATCGACGACGATGAGTTCATACTAAAAGGGATGCAGGCCGGGTTGACCCGGTTGGGGTACAGCGTCCTGACCGATCAGGACCCGTATGCTGGCGAGGCGGCTATGCGGTCCCAGTCATGGGACGTGGTTGTGCTCGATTTGTCCATGCCGCGCCGCGATGGGTTGGCGATTCTGACATCGTTGACACCCCAGCAACGCCGGCGTGTCGTGGTGATCTCGGCTGAAACGGATGCGAGCATCTTGGCCCAGGTTCGGATGTTGGATGTAGCTGAGATGCTCCGAAAGCCAATCACCTTGAGTACCCTATGTGCAACCATAGAGCAGGTGACGCAACTGTAGAGGTGTGGTTATCGACTACGGTATGCACCTCATTCTATCAGAGGGGATAAATGGACCTTCAATCTCGATACGATTACTTGAAACTTGTAGCGATGATCCAAGATGTGCTCAGACGCGACGGCGTTGTAGTGCCATCCTGGACCAGCGCCACGCCCCCGCCCGAATTCGTCTCCCTGGTGCTCAAGGTACTCATCGACAATGAGGCGGGCGAGACTGCGGAGGATCGCCAGACGTTGGCCAAGGATCTGGCGCTGTGGATCATGGCATTGGGAGTGCTAACTCCCTTGCTATTGGACGAGACTATCAACGAGATCATTGTGCGGGATGACCTATTGCGGGTGGAACGGGTAGGTGGCGGGATCGAGACCATGGGACGCCTGGAAACCGGCGATTACTACCATGCGCTGGTGCGCCGCGAGAGCGAGCGCGCTGGCCACACCCTGACCGCGGCCCAGCCGGTGATGGTGACCGACCTGGGCACCGGGGACCGGCTGACAACCATCGTGCCGCCGTGTAGCATCAACGGCCCGGCCATCAACATCCGCAAGTTCGGGCAGGTGATGCCCGACCTGGACCAGTTGGTGGCCTGGGGGGCGTTGTCGCCGTTCATGGCCGAGTTTCTGACGGCCCACGCGGGCCAGCGCAACATCCTGCTGGTGGGGCCATCAGGTTCGGGCAAGACCACGCTGTTGAACGCCCTGGTCAACGCTGTCCCGGAACAAGCTGAGGTCGCTATCCTGGAGACGTTCCGCGAGATGCAGATCGAGCGCCAGGGCGACCTGCGGGTGGTGGTGCCGACCATAACGCCCTCCGGGGTCGTGGACATGGCTGAGGTGCTCAACGTGGTCATCACCCGGATGCGCATGAACGTGATCATCGTGGGTGAGCTGGTAGCCGGGGAAGCGGTGCAATTCGTGGAAGCAATGGCGATTGGAGCCAAGACCATGTCCACGTCGCACGCTCCGGCTCAGGTGGCGGCGGGTCTGCACCGGCTGGAACGGCTGATCCTGCAATACTCGCCGCCGGGCAGCACCCGGGCCTTGATCCGCGAGGACCTGGCCGAGCTATTGGACCTCGTGGTGGTCTTGGACCTGGCGCTGGACGGCCGGCGGCAGGTGCGCGAGATCGTCCAGGTTGAGGGCCTGGATGAACAGGGGCGTTATCGGGTGGGTTCGTTGTACGAGTGGCCTGGATAAAAAAGGAAGACCAACGACATGACCATTCGACATGTAGCATGCACCATCACGGGTTCATCCGCGTTACTGATGCGCTGATTCCCGATGGAGCCGGTAGAGGCCATCGAGAAAAAGACACCGGAGGAACAGGCAGAAATCGCGGCCTATCGCATTCCCAAGGGTGAGCCTGGCGCTGGCAATCTCTGCATTCCGGGGCTAGCTATTTAGCGTTGTCTCATTGGTGGGGCAGTGTATTCCAAAGGGAAGGGGCGGGCCAGTCTGCAAAAGCCTGTTGCTGCGTGTGTGCTGGTAACACCCGAATACCGCGCGACCAGGGGCCGTATCGTGCGGCACCGGCCGCGGTTGAATCACTGGTCGGTTACGATAGACATCGAGTTTGACGATGTGCTACTGACAGAGCAACAACTGCGCATGGTGGTCGATGATAGCGGCACTCGCGTGGGGTTGCTTCGGACGCGAGGAAACCCCCGCAGTCGGTCTGTCCGAGCGCCTGCCGGCTGAGCTTTCGTTCGAGGATGGGCGGGAACATCTCTTCGTGGACTATTGCACCCGCCGCGCCGCTTCCAGGCCGGCTACATCGTGCGCGATCCCTGACAATCCCCGGGTCCGGCGCATGACGGAGGCTCTGGTCGCGATCCAGCGGGAGGACAGCGGGCGGTCAAGACCCTGGTGTTGAGCGGAATAGTGGCGTGGGAGGACCTGGAGGCCGGGCTCATGACCACGCAGTAGGTGAGGGTTTGCTCCCACGGTGGAGTTCCCCGGGAGGGTCGAGACTCTAGCTAGTTTCTGTCTGGAAACCCCTGCTGGTGGGGAGTTCCCGGCTTGTCGGGGACTGTCTCGCCCGCCGAGCGAGAGGTTCCCGATGCGGCGGATAGGCAAAACGCCGGTTGAGTAGCCCCGAAACGGGCGTATAAAGCAAAGTTTGCCGCTTACTCGTGCGATCACTGGGTTTCGATACAGCCTTTGGCCTACTCGATCAGCGTGATCGCACTCGGGCTGAATGCTTACCTACAGGGTTTCCAGACAGAAACTAGCTAG
>JAHJIN010000636.1 GCA_018823415.1 Chloroflexota bacterium
GCGCGCCGGCGGTCCGGCGGGATGGATGCCAGCACCTGGGCCAGCGCCGCCTGAAATTGCTCGTGGGCTTGCTCGTAGCCGGCGATGTCCTGGCCCCGGGAGGCCAGGTAAAAGTGGGCCTGAGCTAGCGTGCCGTGCTGTTCCAGCAGCAGCGTCAGCGGCGTTTTGCGCGTGACCAGGATAATGCGCGGGAGGTACAGGGCCTCGCTCATCATTCGGATCGTTCGAGCAATAGCCGCTGAAGAGTGTCACCCAGGAGATCTGGCGTCAGGTTCAGATGCTCGATGGTCTTGACCTTGTCGGCAAAGCGCTGCACGGCCAGGCCCAGGATGACGGCCGAGGGCGCGTCGCGCCACAGTTCCACGCGCCGGGCCTCGGCATCGGTATCTACCTGCACGTGCTGGCGCCGGGCCTCTACCTCGGCCTCGGCCCGGATACGCGTTTCCTCGGCATTGCCCCGGGCGGCGATCTCTTGGCGCTCGGCCTCAGCTTCCACGGCAAAGCGCTGGCGCTCGGTCTCTTGCTGGATCGCCAGCATCTGGTTGGTGCCCTCCTGGCGGATCAGGTTTTCCTGGCGGCGCGTCAGCTCGATCTGGGTAGCCAGTTCGTTTTCCTTGATGGCGCGTTCCTTTTCCACGGCCAACGCGCGCCGCTGAAAGGTGGCCTCGTCGGCTTTTTGCTGGATGACTTCGCGCGTGGGGGTCTGGAGCGCCTTTTCCAGTTCGGCCGTGGGCGATACGTGGTCTACCTGAACGCTGACCACCGCCAGGCCCATCGCTGCGGCCTCCACGTGGTCGCGCAGCGCGGTCTCCAGGGCTTCGTGGACGCGCCGGGCGCCCAGTTGCATGGCTTCGACCACGGGCATGGCCGTCAGCACAGCGCGCACCGGCTGCTGCGCCCACTGGCTCCAGATGCGAGCCAGGCGCTCCAGGGGCTGCTCGGTCCAGGCGCCGTTTTCCAGCGAGATGGCGAAATTGACGCGCTGGGCGGCCTTGGCCGGGTCTACGACCCGGTACGTCAAGGCCGCCTGCACCGTGACGTCCTGAAAGTCGGCGGACCGCTCCCGGAGCAAGAAGATGGTCTCGATGTCTTCGACCGGGACCTGCGCCACGGCGGCAGCCAGCGGGTGAAACCAATAGGCCACGCCCGGTCCGCTGCGCCGCAGCTTGCCGTTCTTGTAATGCAGGATGTACTGATTCGGCTCGGCGCGCAGGTGGCGCCAGATGAGCAAACGATTGATGTGGGCCATACCAACCTCCCAGATGAGATGCGCGCACGCGCTGAACCCATTCTATCACAACCCGGCGATGGGAACAATACTGCTTTTTGGTTCCGGGCCGACCCGGCCGGCTTGACGTCTGCCCGGCCTACGAGGTCCGGAGCTTGAGGCTGCCCATGGTCACGTTGGCGTGGATCTGGAGCGTGGGCGTGTTGCCTTCCAGCGCGCCCTGGGTCCAGAATGCGCCCTCTTTTTTCATGAACCCGTCGCCCACGTCCAGGCTGGCCATGAAGGATTCCATGGTAATCCGGGCGGCGGTGGTGCCGGGCACGATCAGCTCGATCGAAGCCATACCGGTCGAGATGTGCACGTGCGCGTCGCGCTGGAGCGCACCGCCAAAGTCAAAGCGATAGGCCGCCGCCCCGCCGTTCACCCGCATCTCGCCGAAATTGGCATTGGCCAGGTTGCGCATCTCGATGCTCACGGCGCCGGCATCCAAGTCCAGCAGGCTCATGGGCTGCGGGTTGGGGGCAGCAAAGTCGAACAGGCCCTTGCCGGCTCCTTGCTTGATCATCAGGCGGTTGAGGGGCAGGCCGCCCAGGTCCAGTTTGTTGTCGCTGGCGCCTACCTTAAAGGCCAGTGTATAGGGCTTGGCCTTGCCCAGGGCCAGGTCAAAGCACGGCGCGGCGCTGTCGCCGAACGGCCCCAGCCACCCTTTTTGCTCCTGGGTGATCTTGACGGTGCCCCCGGCCTCTTCGATCTTGTGTGGCAGTGCGGCCGGGTGGCGATAGGTGCCGGTGACCCAGGCCACCTGGTCGCCCGGCGACACGCGGAGGGCGCAGGCCCCCACAGTGATCTTGAGGTTCAGGCTCTGCGCCTCGGGATAGGGGATGTGGATCTCACTTGTTTGCATGTCAGACATGGTGATCTCCTTTCTTTGGTTGCGATGGTTGGTGATGGGTCTCGTTCGACCCGGTTTTTTCTACGGCGCGCGTGGCGAATCGGTCTCAATCAATCGCCATGACCAGCATGGTCATATCGTCGTACTGCTCGGCGCGGCCCTGGAACGTCCGCAGGCCGGCCATGACAGCGTCGCACAGGCCGGCCGGCGACGGATCGCACTGGGCCAGGACCAGCGCCTCCAACTGGCGCAGGTCAAAAAGCTGGCCAGCCTCGTTTTCTACGTCGGTCAGGCCATCGGTATACAGAACCAGCCGGTCGCCGGGGCGCAATTGGACGTGCTCTTCGCTCAGGTACAGGTCGGCCTCGTCCAGCAGCCCCAGGATGGTGCCTTCGCCGGCCAGACGTTGGATCGTGCCATCGCGCAGCAGTAGCGGGCGGTCGTGGCCGGCCCGGGCGTAGGTGAGCTGGCCGGTGGCCCGGTCCACTATGCCATAGAACACGGTCACAAACATGTCCGGCTCGCCCAGGGCCATCAGCAGGTGGTTGACGCTGCGCAGCACGGCCGCCGGCGACGATGCGCGCCGGGACTCGGCCAGCAACAGGCTGCGGGTGAGCGCCATATAGAGCGCGGCCGGCATGCCCTTGTCCGACACGTCGCCGATGACCAGCCCCAGAAGGTTCTGCTCCAGGTCGATGATGTCGTAAAAATCACCGCCCACCTGGCGCGCCGGCTCGTTGTGTGCGGCAAAGGCATAGCCCGGCACCTGTGGAAAGATGCGCGGCAGCACGCTCTGCTGGACCTGTCGTGCCAGGTCCAACTCGCGCTCCAGTCGCTCTTTTTCAATCTGCTCTTGGACGAGCCGGGCGCGTTGAATCGCCAGGGCTACCTGGTTGGCAAGCGCGTACAACAGCGCCTCGTCGCCCCGGGCAAAGTGTGGGCGGCGTGTGGAATGGACGATCATTAGCCCCACCGGCTTGTCCTGCGCGACGAGGGGAATACGCAGGCCGGCCTGCAAGGCGATGCCGGCCACGTCGGGGTGCTGATAGGGGACGCCTGGCGGCCAGTCGTTAAAAGAGACCAGGGCCTCGTCGGCTGCTTCCTGGCGGATGGGGGCCGCGTTCAGTTCGCGACCCACCAGCGCCGGGTCCCAGCCGTGCACGGCCAACACCTGGGCCGTGTCCTCGTCCTGCAGCACGTAGAGGATGGCGTGGTCGGCGTCGCTGATAGAACAGGCGCGGCGGCACACGCGATCCGCCAGAAACGGCAGGTCCATCGACCCGATGAGGGCCTGGCTGATGTCCTGGAGCGAGATGAGGGCCTGCGTGCGTTGCTGGAGCACCTGGTTGGCGGTTTCCAGCTCGACCAGCTTGCGCTGCAACGCCGTGTTGGCCTCCGTGAGGGCGTGCTCGCTGGCCGAAAGCAGGCTGTACGTGCGGCCGAGTTGGTCGGCGTCCAGGTGCAGCAAATCGTTCAGGGGCAAATGGCCCTGGAGTGCCAGGTGCAGCATGTATTCTTCTTGCGACAGGTGGGCGGGCGGGTCGGCACGCAGCACGTCGAAAACGGCAATGTCGCCCTCACGGCCCGTCCAACGGCACTGGGAGCAGCCGTGCGCGCGATAAAAGGCCGCTGGCTGGTCTGGGAGCAAGGGTGCCAGGTGGGGGGAGCGGCGCAGGGCCTCGATCTGGGCTGGGTCCGGCGAGACGGGTTCCTTGCAGTTTGAGCAGAGGGCCGGGAGACGCTGCACGGCCACGACCCAGGCCCGGGGCAGTGGCTCGTGGCCGCCGATCTGACGGAGCACGGCGGCGCCCCGGAACACGGTGTCCAGTTGCGACAGGACGCGCACGCCATCGTGTGCGGCGTAAAGTGCCCCCGGCAGCGACTCGGGGCATAGCCGGTCGATGACCAGCAGGTCCGGGCGACGCCGGGCGGTGTCGGCGATTTGCTGGGCGTAGGTGGCGGCCGGTCCCACCAGCGATACCTGCACCCGCCGCCGCAGCGGGCGCGAGATGCGGCGCGAGATTCGCGCGGCGGCACGGTCACCGGCGACGATGATGGCGCGGGACCGGGGATGAGCAGCCAGGAACTCGCGCCACAGGATGCCCCAGATGGCAGCGCGCCCGCTGGGCAAAAAGGCGTCGCCGGCGACCTGGCGCGGGTCCAGCCCGGCCACGACGACCAAGCTCGGCTCGTCGGCCAGCAGTTGGCCCAGCAGGTCGTCCAGTTGCGGCAGGTGGACAAAGTCCTGGAGCTTGAGCATGGGACTGGTCCCCTCAGTGCGCGATGGGCTCGGCCTCGCGGATAATGCCCTCGCGCACCTCGTAGCAGGTGGCGGCCGCCAGGAACTCGGGAGTGAACCCATCCAGGTCGGTGGTGGTGACGATGACCTGGCTGTGGTCGTGCAGGGCGCCCAGCAGGTCCGACCGCCGGGCCTGGTCCAACTCGCTGAGCACGTCGTCCAGCAGGAGCGTCGGCGGCTCGCCCAGGCGCTGGCGCATGAACGAGACCTCGGCCAGCTTGAGGGCCAGCGCCACGGTGCGCTGCTGGCCGCGGCTGCCGTACACGCCCATATCGGCCTCGTTAGCCACAAATCGCAAGTCGTCGCGGTGCGGCCCCACCACCGAGACGCCGCGCGCCAGTTCTTCGCGGCGCGCCTGGGCCAGGGCATCGCGCAGCCGGGTGCTGATCTCGTCCGGCGAGAGGGCATACCGCGCCTCGCGCCCGCCCAGGTCAAAACTGCACTGGTAAAGGATGCGCAGGTGCTCGCGCTGGTCGGTCAGTTGGGGGTGCAGGTCGGCTACCACGTTGTTGAGGGCGTGAATGGCGGTCAGACGTTCAGAGACCAGGATGCCCCCGTGTTCGGCCAGTTCGGCGTCCCAGAAGGCCAACTGCTCGCCGGGCCGGCGTCCCCCGTCGCGAATGCCGCGCAGCAGGTGGTTGCGCTGTTGCAGCACCCGGTTATAGCGCGACAGCGAGCGCACATAACGCCGGCTCACCTGCGACAGGGCCACGTCCAGATAGCGCCGGCGCAGAGCCGGCTGCCCATCGACCAGGGCCAGGTCCACGGGGCTGAACATAACCACCGGGAACTGGCCCACCAGGTCCACGGCCCGGCATTTGGCGCCGTTGACCTTGATGTGCTTGCGCACGGCCGGGGGCGTGTCGCTGTCGTCGGCGCGGCGCGTGCCCATCAAGGTCAACTCGATCTGGAGGTCGCCGCTGCCAGTCTCGATCTGGCCCACCAGCCGGGCGTAGGGCTGGTCCTCGCGCCAGGCCAGCCAGTGGACCAGCTCGCCATCGGTGCGGGCGCGAAAGCTGCGCGTGGTCGAGAGATAGTAGATGGCTTCCAGCAGGTTGGTCTTGCCCTGGGCGTTGTCGCCCCGGATCACGGTGAGGCCGGGCTGCAGGCGCAGGTCCAGCCGCACATAATTGCGCAAATTGGCGAGGGTGAGGTGATGGAGGTGCATGGACCTTCAGTGGTTAATGGCCGGCGCTCATCCGAACAGGTCGTCAATGTCGTGATACACTTGCTGGCGGCGGGTCTCGCCGTCGGGCTGGCCGATGGCGGCGTAGAATGCCTCATCAAAGGGCCGGGTGCGAATGACCACCGGCATGGGCACGGCATAGCCCAGGATGAGGGCCTGCTGGCGCTCGTCCAGGCCGGCCAGCACCGAGCGCAGTTGCGTCGCGCCGCTGACGCCGGTGAACACGGCGTCAATGTCCTTGTCGTCGTTGAGCAGGGCCGTGACGCGCGTGCCGATCTGGCTCAAGACCTCGCTGTCGATGCCCGAGGGCCGCTGGTCGATGACCATGAGCGTGGCATAGTATTTGCGCATCTCGCGGGCGATGGTGCCAAAGATGGTCTGCCGGGCGGCCTGGGGGTTCAGGAACTTGTGGGCCTCTTCGATGGTGATGACCAGTTGCGGCGGCCGGTCCTTGGGGTCTTTGCTCTGCAAGTAGCGCTGGGTCTTGTTTACCCAGCGCGCGTGGATGCGCCGGGTGATGACGTTGGCGACCAGCACATAGCTGAGCACGTCGTGATAACTGCCAAATTCCAGGACGATGTGCTTGCCTTGCTCCAGGCACTCGATAAGCTCGTCGATGGCCGAGATGGGGGCGCTGGGCACGGTGAACCCCAGGCCCTCGACCCGGCGCAGCTTGCGTTGCAACGCGGCGAGCGCCCCGGTGTGACCGCTACGCGTCTCGGCAAACGCCCGCAGCGATTCGGCGTCCATCTTGAGCAGTTCTTCCATCCAGCGGTCCTTGTACTCGCTCACCAGCAAAAAGCTGGACTCGGCCGCCGTGCTCGTGAGGTTGAGTTCGTCTTGCAGCAGCACAATGTCGTCGGCGTCGATCTGGTTGAGGCCCAGGGTCAGGGCCGCGTCGACCGGGACGCCGCGCCGGCGCGACGAGTCGGGGTCCAGGGAATAGATGAGCACCTGGCCGGGGAACAGTTGGCGCAGGCCCTTGACAAACCCGCCAGCCTCGGTGACGGCGTCGTGGCCGTATTCCGAGTGCATGTCAAAGATGAGGTTGACGGCGGCGCTGGCGCGGATCACGCCACACAGGAGCAGTCGGGCCAAAAAGCTCTTGCCAGTGCCCGATTTGCCAAAGATGCCGTTGGACCGCACCACAAAGCGTTCCAGGTTCACGCACACGGGCACTTCCATGTCCAGTGGCCGGCCCATCTCGAAGAATTTCTTTTTGCCGATGCGGGCCTGGCCGCTGATGGTGTCCTGACCAAAGACGCGGACAAAGTCTCCCTCCTGGGCCTGGTGGACCGGCGAAAAGTGGCTGGGTACGGTGCGCACCGGCTGCAAGTGGCCCTCGTCCAGGCTCCGGGGCAGCATGAGCATGGGCTGGACAGCCAGTCGCCCAAAGGTGCTGGTGCCGGCCAATACCTGGGCCGCAAAGTCGTCGCCTTCGGGCGGGTCCTGGAGCACCCGGGAGTTGGTGGCGCCCAGTGCCACGTCGGTGATGAGCGAAAAGAACTCGTGGCGCTGCCCCTGGATGACCACAAATTGCCCGGCGCGCATTTCTTCCACGGACGCGCTGGGGTCCAGCTTGGCCTTGAGGCCCTCTACCAACGAGCCTTCGGTAATCACGCCAATGCGGTGTCGATCCTGGTTCATGGTTTCCTCTCAATTGCCGATGTCCGGCCGGGTAGATTACAACCCGCCTCTAGCCCCAGCGCTGGGCAAAGCGCCGCATTCGCGCCAGCGCCTCTTCGATTTGCTCCAATGACGTGGCATAACAACAGCGCACGTGTCCCGTGCCACAGGCCCCAAAGGCCGTGCCCGGCACCACGGCCACCTTTTCCTCGAAGAGCAAGCGTTCGCTAAACTCTTCACAGTCCAGGCCGCTGGCGGCGACGGAGGGAAAGGCATAGAACGCGCCGCGCGGCTCAAAGCAGGTGAGGCCCATGTCGTTCAGGCCGTCTACCAGCACCCGACGCCGGCGGTCATATTCGGCGCGCATGGCCTGCACGTCGGCCTCGCCCTCGCGCAGGGCCTCCAGCGCCGCGTACTGGCTGACGGTGGGGGCGCACATGATGGCATACTGGTGCACCTTGTAGATGGCGCTGGCGATGTCTTGCGGCGCGGCCACATAGCCCACGCGCCAGCCGGTCATGGCATAGGCCTTGGAGAACCCGCCCAGCAGCACGGTGCGCTCGCGCATCCCCGGCAGGCTGGCGAAACAGGTGTGCTCTATGCCATATACCAGCCGGTCATAGATTTCGTCGGAAAGAACCAGCAGGTCGTGTTCTTCCGCCAGGGTGGCCACCTCCAGCAGGCGCTCGCGGGTCATGACGGCGCCGGTGGGGTTGTTGGGATAGCCCAGCAGGAGGGCCTTGGTGCGCGGGGTGATAGCTGCCCGCAGGTCCTCGGCGGTGAGCTGAAACTCGTTGGCCGCGTAGGTGGGGACGGACACCGGCGTGCCCCCGGCAAAGATGACACCCGGCTTGTAGCTCACAAAGCACGGTTCCGGCACGATGACCTCGTCGCCGGGGTCAATGGTGGCGATTAGGGCGTCGGCCAGGGCCTCGCTGACACCAACGGTGATGATCAGCTCGCTGACGGGGTCATATCGCAAGCCATAGAGCCGATCCAGGTGCTTGGCCAGGGCCTCACGCAGGTCGATCATCCCCGCGTTGGACGAATAGCTGGTGTGGCCTTCTTCTAGCGACCGGATGCCGGCCTGCCGGATGTGCAGGGGCGTGGTGAAATCCGGCTCGCCCACGCCCAGCGAGATGACGTCATCCATCGTGGCAATGATGTCAAAGAACTTGCGGATGCCGGATGGGGGGACGCTGCGTGCTTTGGCGGAAACGAAACTCCTCATTGAGTGAACGACCTCCTTGGTGCGTTGGTAGGTTGGTAGACTGGTAGATTGGTAACTTGTCTAGGAGAGTGCTGAAAAAGTGTCCCGGGACTTTCGTTCTGTGGACCACTGATGGTATAATAGACCTGGACCGCAAAATAGTTCAGGAGATGAGTGCCATGTTAGGACGCCGCCAGCCCCAGCCCGATGCAACTGACGC
>JAHJIN010000637.1 GCA_018823415.1 Chloroflexota bacterium
ATTGACTATGCCTTCGAGTATGAAAGCGTGAGCCGGCAGCACGGGTTCAACTTTGTATCGCTGCCTGACCCGATCAACATGGGCGTTGAGAGCCTGAATGCCACCTATGGTCAGGTGGTGGTCCGGCTTGACTTTCAGCGCTTTGCCAGCGTGGCGCCCGAGTTTGCCGGCGAATACATCCAGTACGGCGTCACGGTGCCCACCAATGCCCCGCACCCGGACCTGGCCGCCGAGTTTGTGGCCTTTGTGCTGGGGCCAGAAGGCCAGGCGGTGATGGCCGCCGACCATCACCCGTTGATCCAGCCGCCCCGGGCCGACGGCTATGATCGTCTGCCCGAGACCCTGCGCGCCCTGTGCGTGCCGTTACCCTGAACATCTATCACATTCCATTTCCAATTTCAAGGAGGAGATACCATGTCGAAAGCGATACCAGTCCTGTTCATCGTGCTGCTAGTCAGCGTGCTGGCCCTGCAATGCCCGTCGGCGCCAGTGCCCACCCCGGTACCCACTGCCGTGCCCGAGCCTACCGCCGCGCCGGCACCTGCAACGATTGCCTTCAAGGTCACCGGCCAGGTCGACCAGGAAATGGCCTGGAGTGAGGACGAGGTGCGGGCCATGAAGACGGCCGAGGCCCAGTACACCAACAAGCAGGGCGAGATGTCCACCTATACCGGCGTGCCCATCAACGACCTGCTCGCGCTGGCCGGCGTCAAAAGTGGCGCTACGACCCTGGTCTTTGTGGCCGACGACGGCTATACCGCCGAGGTGGCCCTGGCCGACGTACAAAAGTGTGACAAGTGCATCGTCTCTTTCCGCAGCCAGGGCGGGTTCAGCACCGTGCTGCCCGACTTCCCCGGCAACGCCCAGGTCAAGGGCGTGGTCGAGATCCAGGTCAAGTAAACGGTTTCTACTATCGATTCGTTCAGCGCCCGGGGGCCTGCGCCTGCCGGGCGCTGACATCTTTTGGCCTAGGGAGGTCGTGGTATGGTAGATAGCGCACGCCACCGGCGACTCCGCCGGCCCAATTCGCTGGTGGTGGTCTTTTGCGCGGCCGGGTCGCTGCTGGTCCTGTTTGTGGCGTGGCCGCTGCTGAGCACCATCCTGGCGACCTCGCCCGCCCTGTTGTGGGCCACGCTCACCGACCCCGAGGTGCTGGCGTCGCTGTGGCTCACCTTTTACGCCTCGGCCCTGGCGACGGGCGTGGCCCTGGTCACCGGCGTGCCGCTGGCCTATCTCCTGGCCCGTTACGAGTTCCCCGGCAAGGGTCTGGTGACCGGTCTCATCGACCTGCCGGTCATCATCCCGCACACGGCGGCCGGCGTGGCCCTGCTCATGGTGTTCGGGCGGCAGGCCCCCCTGGGACGATTGGGCAGCGCTGTGGGCCTCCACTTCACCGAGGACGTGGCCGGCATTGTCGTCGCCATGCTCTTTGTGAGCCTACCATTTCTCGTGAACACCGCCCGCGAAACCTTTGCCCTCATCGACCCCGAGCTGGAACGCGTGGCGTGGGTCCTGGGCGCAAGCCCCTGGCAGGCGTTTCGATACGTGATCCTGCCATTGGCCTGGCGCGGCATCCTGGCCGGCGCGCTTATGGCCTGGGCCCGGGGCATCAGTGAGTTTGGCGCGGTGGTCATTCTGGCTTATCATCCCCAGGTCATCCCGGTGCTGGTCTATGAGCGATTTGCCGGCTTTGGCCTGTCGGCAGCCCTGCCGGTGGCCGTCATCCTCATCCTGGCTGCCCTCGTGACCCTGACGACCCTGCGCGCCCTGCTGGGTCGGCAGCACGCGGCGCTCCAATCCTGGGACTGAACGTACCAAGGCCTTGATGACAAGGCCTTGTCATCAAGGCCTTGTCATCAACTCGGTCATGGTGTAGAATGTTTACATGGACAGCACACCGCTCTACCAGCAAATCGCCGAGGCGATCCGCCAGGAGGTGCTGCGCGGGAGCCTGAATCCCGGCGACCAACTCCCTACCGTGCGCAAGATGGCCGCCCGGTGGGCGTGTACGCCCGGCACCGTCCAGCGCGCCTACAAGGCGCTGGCCGGCCAGGGCATAGTCGATAGCCGGCCCGGGCAGGGCACCCGCGTGGTCGGCGCCGTTCCCGCGGCCGCCGGCATTCCCCTGCGTCGGGCCACCCTGGTCCACCAAGCCGAGGCATTTTTCCTGGAAACCCTGGCGGCCGGCTATGACCTGGACGAAGTGGAGCAGGCCATTGGCCTGGCGCTGGATCGCTGGCGAGCGCTGGCGCAGGAACCGGCGCTCTCGGCCGGCTCGGCCCTCCGCTTTGCCGGCAGCCACGACCCGGCCGTCTCCCTCATCGCCGCGCAATTCCCCCGCATCGCCGGGTGCGACCTGCAGGTGGCCTACGCCGGCAGCCTGGGTGGTCTCATGACCCTGGCTCTGGGTGACGCCGACATGGCCGGCTGTCACCTGTGGGACGCCGAGAGCGACTCGTACAATGCCCCCTTTGTCCAGCGACTCTTGCCCGGCCGGCGCGTGGCCCTGCTCACCCTGGCCCACCGCCGGCTGGGTCTCATCGTGCCGCCGGGCAACCCGGCCGGCCTGACCGACCTGCCCGACCTGGCGCGCCCGGGCCAGCGGTTTGTCAATCGCCAGCGCGGGGCCGGCACGCGCGTGTGGCTCGATGCCCAGTTGCACCGGCGCGCGCTCGACCCGGCGCGCATCGCCGGCTATGACGACGAACAGCGCACCCATTCCCAGGTCGCCCAGGCCGTCGCCGAGGGCCGCGCCGACGTGGGGCTGGGCGTGCAAGCCGCAGCGCTGGCCTATGGGCTGGATTTTGTGCTGCTCACCACCGAGCGCTATGACCTGGTCATCCCGGCCGAAGCGTGGGAATCGCCCGGCGTGCGCGCCCTGGCTTGCTGGCTTGCCACCGCCGAGGCCCGGAATGCCATCGCAGACCTGGGTGGCTATGACACGCACGACACCGGCCGCGTCTCCTGGCTGGACTGAGCCCGGAGCCCGGGAGCCCGGGGCGCGCGTTGTCTGAACGGCCCAGACATGCTATAATGGCCCAGAGAGAACACCCATGAGCAGAGCGCTTCCGAATGGCATCATGCTGCTGTTGGCCCTGATCGTTCCCCCGCTGCTGATCCTGGGAGTGGCGCTGGTCCTGTCGCTGGTCCCGCTGCCGCAAGCCCTGGACCGGTCCCGCAACCTCGTGGCGGCCGTGTGCGCCGGTATGCTGGGGCTGATCTACATCGCCGGGTTGGCGGGCTATGTGCTGTGGTCGCTGCTGGGGTATGCGCAGGATGCAGACCCGGCCTTTACTTCGCTGGGCCTGCGGGCCGGCGCCTATGGGCTGTTTGGCCGGCAGTATCACGGATCGGTGCAAGGCCGGGCAACAGACGTATACTATATACCGCCGCACCGGCTCCACGCCGGCACGCTCGAGATCTATGTCCAGAGCACGCTGCAAACCCGGTTCACTGCCAGTAGGGGCCGGGCCGTGCTGGGCTGTGAGGGCTGCCAGCCGGTGCCGGCCGGCGACCCGGCCCTGGCCGGTCTGCGCATCCAGGCCCAGGACCAGGCGTGGGCAGGCCGGCTGCTGGTTGATCCAGCCGCCGGCGCGGCCCTGCGACGTCTGATGGGCGATAGCGGCTGGCGCGAATTGTACGTGCAGCCCGGCCGACTGCTGCTGCGTCAGAACGCCCGGCGGGCCATCACGCCCGAGGCCGCGCGCCAGTGGTTTGCCGACCTGGACGCGGTGGCCGGGGCCGGCGAATCGCTGGCCGGTGCGCCAGCGCCGAGTGCCGCGCCGCCCGATGCCAGTCTCAGCCCCGGCGACCTGGTCACGCCCATCGTGGTGGGGATACTCGTCATCGCCGGCTTGCCGGTGGCGTGCCTGTGCCTGGGCTCAGTCCTGTGGGCGCTCATCAGTCGGGCGCGTTAGTCGAAAGGAGAGGCCATGAAGTTCGACGCCAGAAAGATCGCCTACCTGTGCGGTTTGGTGGGGCCATTTATCATCATTTTGGGTTCGCTGGTCACGGCCCTGGCCTATCACGGCAAGCAGGGCGAGTCGTACTCGCCCCTGAACCACTTTATCTCCGAGCTGGGCGAGGTGGGCGTGTCGGCGCTGGCGCCGGTGTTCAATGTCAGCTTGTTCGTCAGCGGGTTGCTCCTGGCCGTCTTTATGCTGAGCCTGGGGTTATATGTCCACACCCGGCTGGCGTATGTGGCCGGCGCTGTGGGCGTGTTTTCCAGCGTGTTCTGCAGCCTGGTGGGCGTGTTCCCCATGAACAACCTCTCCATTCACGTCCCGGTGGCCCTGACGTTCTTTGGCAGCGGCCTGGTGGCCGTGGCCCTGTTCACCCTGGCTTTTGTGCTTGACACGCAACACCGGGTATCACGCTGGCTCCTGGTGCCGGGGTTGATGTCCATTGGCAGCTTTGCCACCTTTTTATGGGCCTCGACCATGGGCCACCCCGGTGGAAGCGCCCTGGACCCCAGTCTGGCCGCACGGCCTGACATCTGGCTGACGACCATCCTGGAATGGTCCGTGTTCGTGACCTTGATCGTGTGGGTGATCTGGGTGTCCATCGACCTGGTGCGCCGGCGCGCAACTTGAGCAGGTTCTTACCAACCGAGTTCTCGCCCAGTGGGTAACAGAACTCACCGCAGAGTACGCCGAGGGCGCAGAGGTTTTTCATGATCTGTTCAGCGTGCTCGGCGGTCTCGGTGGTTAGATTTCTGGTTTGGCTCTGGCTGGTCCATGTAGGAGTTGTCCATGCATATCGTGGCGTTTGACTGTGACGGCGTGTTGGTGGACTATTACGGCGAGGATTTCGTGGTGTCGCACAACGCGCTGTTGGCCGTGGACCCGCTGGCGGATCCCCTGGGACGCGGCCGGACGCTGCTAGCACACCACGACCTGGCCCTGGCGACGCGCGCCAACCCGGTCTTTGCCGGCTTTCGGGACCTGGCGACGTTTGCGGCCCGGGCCGAGGACTATTTGCCTACCTGGCAGATCATCATGCAGCGTCCGCAAGACATTCCGGCCATGACGGAAGAAGCATTCGAAGAGGCGCGGCGGCGGTCAGTCGCCGGCTATGCCGAATTCAAGGCGGCCTTTTATCGGGCGCGCCAGTCCTTGCAGGACCAGGACCTGGCCGCCTGGCGCGACATGATTCCGCTGTTCCCCGGCCTGGCCGATGCCGTGACCAGTGTGTCGCGTGCCGGGGGTGTCGTCGTCGTTGCCACCGGCCGTGATGGCGACTCGACCTGGCGCCTGCTGGAACATCACGGCATCAGCGGCTATGTGACCGAGCTGGTGAGCCGCGAATTCAGCAGCCAGAAGGACCGGCAGATGGAATATCTGGTGGACCATTACGAGGTGGACCCGGCTCAACTGCTGTTCATCGACGACGCGCTGCGCAATGTGCAGGCTGTGCAGGGTTGGGCCACGCCCTGGCTGGCAACCTGGGGCGGCGCTCGGCCCGAGCACGTGGCCCAGGCCGAGCGAGAGGGCATCGCCACCGTCTCGCTGGAGGAACTGCCCGATCAGTTGATGCGGTGGATCGGCGGTACGATATGAGGCTGTGGCGAGACGCTGTGCGCCAGATCTGCGAGGCGCGGGCCGAGGCCGAGAGCCGCAACCAGTGGGGACTACCACCGGAGGTTGAACCGCCATACAATTATCGCCTGGAGCACGTGCGGGCTGTGGTGACGTTGGCGTTGCGCCTGGCTGGCGAACTGGGCGCCGATGCGGAGGTGGTCGAGGCCGCCGCGTGGCTCCACGACATCGCCAAGGGCGCCCCGGGCGATGGAGAGGGTCATCATGGCGAGCGGGCGGCCCGGGAGGTGCCGGGCATCCTGGCCGATACTGACTTTCCCCTACACAAGGTCCTGGCCGTCTGCGATGCCATCGTCAAGCACGTGGGGCTGACGCGCGAGCCGGGCACGCCGCCCATCGAGCCGCTGGAGGCTGCCATCCTCTGGGACGCCGACAAGCTGTCCAAGCTGGGGTATACGGCAGTGGTGCATTTTGCCCGGGCCGGCCTTTCATACTGGGACGCCGCCGTCACCACCGACGGGGCCATCCGCCAGAACCAGGATTGGCTGCCCATGAACTGGGGCATCGCTGCCAGCCTGAACACGCCGCTGGCCCTGGAACTGGGGGCCGCTCGCGCCGAACGGTTCGCGGCCTTCTGGGACGAGTTGGCGCGCGAGTGGGCCGGCCTGGCATGATGCACGCCAAGCCACACGCAATACGAAAAGGAGCCAAACCATGATCACCAACGATCTCGCCATCCGCATCGGTGGGGAAGCCGGGCAGGGATTAGAGTCCAGCGGGGCCGGTCTAGCCAAGGCGTTGGCCCGGGCCGGGCTGCACATTTTCGTCCACCAGAGCTACATGTCGCGCATCCGGGGCGGCCACAACTGGGCCACCATCCGTGTCAGCCCCACGCCCCTCTGGGGACCGACGGACCGGGTCGACCTGCTCCTGGCGCTGGACCAGGAGACGATTCGCCAGGACGGCCCAGACGTGGCACCCGGCGGCGCCATCATCTGCGACGAAAGCCTGACAGTAGATGCCGCCCTGGTGGAGCGCGGTGTCCATGCCATTCCCCTGCCGCTGAACGCCATCGCCAAAGAAAAGGGCACGCCGGTCATGGCGAATACCGCCGCTAGCGCGGCCGTGGCCGGCCTGACCGAACTGCCCTTTCGCTACATCGAGGGCGTCATCCACGACAATTTCAAGAAAAAGGGGGCCGAGGTTGTGGCGCAGAACGTGGCAGTGGCCCGCGCCGCCTACGACCTGGCCGTGGAACGCGGGCCGGCCGGCTGCGCCTACTGCCTGACGCCGGACGAATCAGCCCCGCCGCGCATGATCCTCAACGGCAACGATGCGTTCTGCGTGGGCGCGGTGCTGGGCGGCTGCAATTTCATCTCGGCCTACCCCATGACCCCATCCACTTCCATCTTTCAGTGGCTCATGGGCCACGCCGAAGAGTATGGCATCGTCGCCAAGCAGGTGGAGGACGAGATCGCGGCGGTGTGCATGGCCACCGGCGCGGCCCACGCCGGCGCGCGTGCCATGGCCTCCACCTCCGGCGGCGGGTTCGCCCTCATGGTGGAGGGCCTGGGCCTGGCTGCCATGACCGAGACGCCCCTGGTTCTGGTGGACGCCCAGCGCCCCGGCCCCAGCACCGGCATGCCCACCCGTACCGAGCAGGGCGACCTGCTGTTCTTGCTCCGGGCCAGCCCGGGCGATTTCCCCCGCATCGTGCTGGCGCCGGGCACCATCGAAGAGTGCTTTGCGGCCGGCTGGTGGGCCTTTAACTTGGCCGAACGTTACCAGACCCCGGTCCTGGTCCTCACCGATGCCTTTCAGGCCAACGCCATGCGCACGTTGGATACCGACGCACTGGATTTCGCCGGCGTGTACGTGGATCGGGGCGCGTTCCTGACCCCGGCTGACCTAGATGCTCTGGACGAGGTGTATCTGCGCTACAAGCTCACGGATTCGGGCATCTCGCCCCGGGCCTTGCCCGGCCATCCCAAGGCTGTGTTCATGGGGTGCAGCGACGAGCACCGCGAGGACAGCCACTTTGACGACGAGGACCCGGCCAACCGCGTGGCCCAGGCCGACAAGCGCCTGCGCAAGCTGGACCGAATCTGGGCCGAGGCCGACTTGCGGCCCCCGACTCGATACGGGCCGCCAAAAGTCGACATCACCCTGGTCGAGTGGGGCTCGTCCTATGGCCCGGTGCGCGAGACGGTGGACCGGCTCAACGCCGAGGGCGTCGCCGCCAATCAGGTGCACTTTTGCGACCTCTGGCCCTTCCCGGTCGAGGCAGCCCGCGCGGCCCTGCAAGATGCCCGGCGCGTCGTCGTGGTGGAGGGCAACGCCACCGGCCAGTTCGAGTTCCTGCTGCAAGCCTATGCCGGCATCCACGCCGACGGGCACGTGCGTCGTTACGACGGCCGGCCGTTCACGCCGGAGTACATCCTGGCCCACCTGGACCGCTAACCGCTCGTGGCGGGTATGCTACCCGCCACCGCCCCCACCGCGCAAGGTAACATACCCTGCGCGAGCAGCGGCGGCAAAATGGAGGTAGAACATGGCAACCGCACAAGACTTTACCAATCCCATTCGCCCCACGTGGTGTTCCGGATGCGGCAATTTTGGCATCTGGAACGGCGTCAAGCGTGCCCTGGCCCAGTCCGGCCTGGAACCCCACCAGGTGATGCTGGTGGGCGGCATCGGGTGCAGCAGCAAGCTGCCGGACTATACCTACGCCAACGGCTTTACGTCGCTCCACGGCCGGCCCATCCCCATCGCCCACGGCGTCAAATTCGCCAACCACGACCTCACGGTCATCGTCTCGGCCGGGGATGGCGACACCTATGGCCTGGGCCTGAGCCACCTGCTCAATGCAATCCGCCGCAACGCCGACATCACTATCATGGTCCACGACAACCGCATCTATGGGCTGACCAAGGGCCAGTATTCGCCCACCAGCCCCGAGGGCACTCGCTCCAAGACCTCGCCGCGCGGGTCGCTGGACGAGCCGGTGAACCCCATCGCCCTGGCGTTGGCTGCCGATGGGACCTTTGTGGCCCGGGCCTTTGCCGGCGAGCTGGCCCACATGGTCGACGTGCTGGCCCAGGCGTTCACGCATCGGGGCTGCGCGCTGGTGGACATCCTCCAGCCCTGTGTGACGTTCAACCCCGGCTTTTCGTACGACTATTACCGGCCCCGCGTCTACAAGCTGGAAGAAGCCGGCCACGACCCGACAGATTTCGACGCGGCCTGGCAGCACGCCCTCGAATGGCCGGCCCACGACGACCGCATCCCTATCGGCGTGTTCCGCAACATCGACCGCCCGGCCTACTGGGAGCGCCTGCCGGTCCTGCACGACGGCGGCCCGTTGGTCAAGCAGACGCGCACGTGGGATGAGGCGGCGTATGACCGTCTGCGCGCCAATTTTATCTAAACACGTCAATCGTCATGCAAAGCGGTCATTCTGGCTTGACGTTTTGACGTTTGATGTACCCTGGTGTATAATCCGCCCATGCTTATCGCCCTATCAACCGGTACCCTCCACACCTGCGGCCTGGACCGCGCCTTTGCCTTCGCGGCCGAGGCCGGCTTTCAAGGTATCGAGATCGTCATCGACAATCGCTGGGACTCGCGTGCGCCGGCCTATCTGCGCACGTTGCAGCAGCGCCACGGCATCCCGGTGCTCAGCCTGCACGCGCCATTCTTTCATGTGAACGGCTGGCCGTCAGACCCCATCGAGAGCCTCCAGCGCACCGTGGCCCTGGCTGAGGAACTAGAGGCGCGTGCCGTGGTGGTGCATCTGCCCCGGCGGTTCCGCATGGGGTCAATGTATGTGCTCGACCTCATGCCTCGGCCCATCCAGGTCCCGGTCCCGTGCTCCGAGAACGGCTTTGCCCGCTGGCTGGTGCACGACCTGCCGGCGTTCCAGGCGGGTACGCCGGTGACCATTACCCTGGAATACCTGCCCCGGCGTCGTTTCCTGGGCTTGAACGTCCCGTTCTGGCAGTTCAACACCTGGGACGAGCTGGCGCAATTCGCGCACCTCAACCTGGACACCACCCACGTGGGCACCTGGGAGGGTGATCTGCTGGCCGTCTATGAGCAGCACAAGGACCGCATCGCCCACGTGCACCTGAGCAACTATGACGGCCGGGAGCATCGCCTGCCGATGGATGGGCACCTGCCCCTGGGCGAGTTCCTGGGCCGATTGGCCCGCGACGGGTACGCCGGCATCGTTTGCGTGGAGGCTGGCCCGGCGGCCTTTGCCTCTGACGAGGAAGCCGTGGTGCGCCGCCAACTGCGCGAGGTGTTCGAGTTCTGCCAGTCAAGTTCGAGAGGAGCAGTCCCATGACCCGCAACACCTGGCTTGCCTTTGGCATCATTGCCGTGCTGGCCGTGCTGACCGGCATTGTCATCTATGCCCTGGTGCGACCGTTGCTGACCCAGACTTCGGCCGGCGGCGAGTTGGCGCCGGCCAGCCCCTTTGACGGCCAGCGGGCCTACCAGGACGTGCTGGCCCAGTGTGACATCGGTCCCCGGCCTGCCGGCTCGGAGGGCAACGCCCGCTGCGCCGCATACATCATAGACCAGCTACGAGGCGCCGGCTGGGCCGTGGAGACCCAGGAGTTTGTCTACCAGGGCGTCCAATGCCGTAACGTCATTGCCAAGGCCGGCCCAACGGGGGGGGATCACATCGTCCTCCTGGGCGCGCATTTTGACACACGCCTTTACGCCGACCACGACCCGGACCAGGCCAACTGGCAGCAGCCGGTCATGGGCGCCAACGACGGCGCCAGCGGCGTGGCTGTGCTGCTGGAACTGGCCCGCACTCTGGGACCACCGCCCGCGGAACGCCAGGTCTGGCTGGCCTTTTTCGACGCCGAGGACAACGGCCAAATCAACGGCTGGCCGTTCTGCGTCGGCTCGTCGTACATGGCCGAGCACCTGAGCCAGCGCCCCAACACCGCCATCATCGTGGACATGATCGGCGACGCCGACCAGCAGCTCCACTACGAGCGCACGTCCAACCAGCCGCTCAACGGCACGATATGGGACGTCGCGGCTAAATTGGGATACGACAAGTGGTTCGTGCCCCAGCCGCGCCATTCGTTGTGGGACGACCACACCGCCTTTTTGCGCCAGGGCATCACCGCCATCGACATCATCGATTTCGACTATCCCTACTGGCACACCGTTCAGGATACGGCAGACAAGGTGAGCCCGGCCAGTCTGGAGCGCGTGGGCCGCGTGTTGCAGGCCTATATCCTGGGCGCCGTACCCGGCCAATAAGCGAAAAGAGACATGACCACCATCCGCGAACAAACCATCACTTGCCCGGCCTGCGCCACCTCGTTCAAGGTTCACGTGGTGGGGTCGTGTGGCTATGCCGGCAAGGACACAGACTTGCGGCCGCAGTACTGGGGTCTGGACCCACTGCCGCTGTTCGTTCATACGTGCCCCCGGTGCCTGTTCTCCGGCTATGGTGCGCATTTTGAGGCGCCGGTGAGCGACGAGTTGCGCCAATGGCTGGTGGAGGAGCGCGGCCTGGGCCGGCTCCAGTCCGACGCCGGCAGCCGGCGCTATACCCTGGCTGCCCGGTGCCGGGAGCAGGCCGGCGATGATAATCTTGCCCTGGCCGATCTGTACCTGCGGGCCTCCTGGTGCGCCCGAGTCGAAGGCGATGCCGCCATGGAACGACTGAGCCAACGCCGAGCCGTGGAGCGTTTCCAGCGGGCGCTGGAGGCCGGCCTGGTGCCGCCGGACGAGCAAACTGCCATCACCTACCTGGTGGGCGAACTGTCCCGCCGCCTGGGCGATTTCGAACTCGCCACCAGCTATCTGGCGCGTGTTGTGGACATCGACTGGGCCGACCTGGCCGGTCGTCAACTGGACCTGGCTCGCCAGGCCAACGACGAGAACGCACTAATGCCATAAGGCATTTCGTCGACAAAACATCGCATCATCGAGGAGGATGAACGCACATGCATATCGCCCAGCGCGTGGCAAAGGTGCCACCGTATCTGTTCGCCACGACCAAAAAGACCATCGCCCAGATGCAGGCCAGGGGCATCGATGTCATCGACCTGGATATCGGCAACCCGGACCTGCCGGCGCCGCCGCACGTTGTCGAGGCCCTGGCCCGGGCCGGTCACGACGCCGTCACCCATCGTTATCCGCCATACTTTGGCTTGCCGGCCCTCCGGGACGCCATCTGCGCCTACTATCAGCGCCGCTTTGGCGTGAGCCTGGACCCGGCCACTCAATTGGTGCTGCTCAACGGCTCCAAAGAAGGCATTGTCCACATCAGCCAGGCCGTTTTGGACCCTGGGGATGTGGCCTTGTTGCCGGACCCGGGCTATCTCACCTATGGCACGGCCACCGTGATGAGTGAGGCCGAAATCTTTTTCGTGCCCTTGCGCGCGGATCGGGGCTGGCAGCCAGACTGGGCCGCCATTCCCTCGGATGTGGCCCGGCGCGCCCGTCTGATCTGGCTCAACTATCCTAACAACCCCACGGCGGCCATCGTGGGCGAGCATACCTTTGCCGAGGCGGTGGCCTTTGCCCGCGAGTATGATGTGCTCATCTGCCACGATGCGCCATACACCGAACTGTGCTTCGATGGCTATGTGGCCCCCAGCTTTCTCCAGACCCCCGGTGCGCTGGAGGTGGGCGTGGAATTGAACAGCTTTTCCAAGACCTACCACATGGCCGGCTTTCGACTGGGTTACATGGTGGGTAATGCCGATGCGGTGGGCCTGCTGGCCAAGGTGCTCACCAACACGGACACCGGCATCTTTATGGGCGTGCAGTACGCCGGCCTGGCGGCCCTGGAAGGCGACCAATCGTGGATGCCAGAACGCAACGCCATCTATGCCCGGCGCCGCGACGTGGTGGTGGACGCCGTGAACGGCATGGGGTTGCGCGCCGAGCGGCCCCTGGCTTCGCTCTATGTGTGGGCCCGGCTGCCAGAGGGCTATACGTCCGGTAGCTTTTGCCAGCTCATGCTGGAAGAGGCGCACGTTAGCTTGGCCCCCGGTGTGGCCTATGGCCCCCACGGCGAAGGCTATGTGCGCTTTTCGCTCACCAATTCCGACGAGCGCGTGGCCGAGGCTATGGACCGGATGCGGCGCGTGCTGGCGTGACAAGACGCTAGTGGTCCGTCCCATAAATTCTTAGGGTAAAGGTGGCGCACGATGGGCCGGCGCTAGATTGGGTTGGCATACCTGCCCCACTGTGACTTGGAAAATGGGAATCAAGCCGTGACTATGTCCCACTGGCGGGCGATTTGCAGCGATAGACCAGCGTTGGTCTCCCCCTCTGAGGGCGGCGTCGGCCACATGCAGGACGGCTGGGGTCGATTACCCCAAGAACTTTTGGGAGAGAGGTCTAGAGGCTGCCCGACCTCCGGTGTCTCTGGTTGACGCCCCTGGTCCAATCGGGTACAATACTCCCGCTGGCTCGTTGACGGTTCAAGGAGAAAAGCATGGAGTCTTTACGCGCGTTTTATGGCGCCTATGGGGCCGAGGTGTGGCTGGGCCTGGCCATCGCGCTGGTGGTGGCCTTTTTGTGGCTGCTGGTCGCGCAGATACGCAGCTTGCGGGCGACCCGGCGCTACCGTGCCCTGACGCAGGGTGTCGATGGGGCAAACCTGGAGCAAGCCCTGCACGGCCAGATTGCCCGGCTGGATCAGCTCGTGGCCGACCTGCAGGCCTTGACCCAACAGCACACCCAGTTGCGAGACGAACTGGCCGCTCAGGTGCACCGTCTGGACGAGCAAGAACAGCAAACCGCGCAGCACCTCAGCCAACGACTGGACCGGGCCCTGCATCGCGTGGGCGTGGTGCGGTTCAATCCCTTCCCGGACACTGGTGGCGACCAGAGCTTTGCCGTGGCCTTGCTGGACAGTCATGATAACGGCGTGGTTTTTAACGGGCTGCACAGCCGGGCTGGGTGCCGGGTCTATGCCAAGCCCGTAGCGGCCGGCGCGTCCATCTATAACCTCTCGCAAGAAGAACAAGAGGCCATCGTGCAGAGCAAGGCCTGAGCGGAGACACCATGTTGCGTAGAAAAGCCCCTGCACCCAAACCCTCTCCCAATGGCCGACACGACACCCTGCTGGGTCTCAGCACCAGCATGGCCGGCACGCTCCAGGTTCCGGGGCACGTACGCCTGGAAGGTGTCTTTGAGGGCCATATCGAGGCCGGCGGCAATGTCATCGTGGGCCAGGGCGCTCGCGTGGTGGCCGACATCGTGGGGCGAGATGTGGTGGTGCATGGCGCCGTGCTCGGCAACGTCACGGCGTCCGGCCGGCTGGACATCAGCCCCACCGGCGGCGTCTGGGGCGATGTCACCGCCCAGTCCATGGTCGTGGACGAGGGCGGGGTGCTGCATGGACAGAGCACCATGCTGCGGGAACCGCCCCCCCAATCATTGTTACTCGCAGCACCATTGGAAAACGAGGAACGTGAAACGTGATGCGTAACGATACGTTTTACTCGTTGCGTTTTGCGCCTCACTTGCGGAGATCCCAGTGCGTGCTATTCGTATCCTGAGTGCGCTCAGTGTCCTGGTTGTGCTGTTGGCGGCGTTGGCGATGGTCACCTGGCAGGCCATGCCGCTGCTGGCCGCGCAAATTGCGCCGCCGGTCACTCCCACGCCCCGCTCGCGCACCATCCCCGATACCGACGTGAACCCCTATGGGGCCAACTTTTTTCTGGAACGCGAAGTTGAGACCTGGAAGATCGAAAAAACGCTGGAAATGGCCCGCGAGGCCGGCATTGTCTGGGCCAAGCAGCAATTCCCCTGGTCTGAAATCCAGCCCAAGCGCAGCCAGTTCAGCTGGGAAAAGTACGACCGCCTGGTGGCTTATTATGAAACCTATGGCCTCCAGGTTATCGCCCGGCTGGACCGGCCCCCCGACTGGTCACGCAAGGACAACTCGTACAAGCAACGCCCCCCCGACGATTATGCCGACTATGGCGAGTTTGTGTACGCCTTTGTGAGCCATTACAAGGGGCGAATTCGCCACATCCAGGTCTGGAACGAGCCCAATATCTGGACCGAGTGGGGCAACCAGGCTGCGGACCCGGCAGCTTATACCCAATTGCTGCAGGTGGCCTACGAGCAAGCCAAGCGCGCCGACCCCAACGTGCGCGTGCTCAGTGCGCCCCTGGCCATGAACGTGGAACAAGGCCCACGCAACCTCTCGGACCTGGATTACCTGCAAGGCATGTACGATGCCGGGGCCAAAGACTATTTCGACATCCTCTCAGCCAACCCGTTTGGCTTTGCCGACCCGCCAGCCGCGCCGGCCAGCCCCGACACGCTCAACTTTGGTCGTGTGGCCCTGCTGCGCGAGATCATGATCCGCAATGGTGATCAGAACAAGGCGGTCTGGTTCAACGAATACGGCTGGAACGCGGCCCCGGCCGATTTCGACCCGGATCGGCTGATCTGGAAGCGCGTGACCGAGGAACAACAGGCTCAATACACCATCGATGGCCTGCACCTGGCCCAGGCCGAGTGGGATTGGGCCGGCGTGTTCTGCTACTGGTACTTTCGGCAGGTGGGCGACATCCCCCCCGCAGCGCCGGAATATTACTTTTGCATGGTGGACGTGGACTTTGCGCCGCGCCTGGTCTATCGTGCCCTGGAAGAGATGACGACAGCCGTGCAGGTGGCCGGCCCGGGCCTGATCCAGGAGAGCGCCCCGGCCGTCACCACCACCGGCGCCTGGCAGACCGTGGTGTCAGACCAGGCCAGCGCCGGCGCCTACCTGACCAGCGAAGACCCCGACGCGAGCCTGGTTCTGGCGTTCGAGGGCGGCGCGGTAGACCTCGTCACCATGCGCACGCCGCAATCGGGCATTCTCTATGTGGCTGTCAACGGGTCGCCGGTCCCCGACTTGCCTAAAGACGCGCGCGGCCGTTCGTTCCTGGACCTGTATGCCAACCCGGCAGAGTGGCAAGTGCGCCTGCCGCTGGTCCAGGGTTTGTCGAACGGCTCGTACCAGCTCGAAATCACCCTGTCCCACGAGCGTAACCCGGCCTCTCTAGGCACCACAGCCGTGATCGACGGCTTGGTCATTCGTTCAGGTTCTCCCCAGCCTCCCCCCTACGGGCTTGTGGCCGCCCTGACGTTGTGTCTGCTGCTCGACCTGGGCTGGCTGATCTGGGAACTGGTGCGCTGGCGGCGCCCCGTGCCTCCGGCTGCCCCGGAACAGCGATAGCCCGGTGCGCAGAACCACGCGGCTCCTGTCCATCATCTTGTTGACCACCACCGCGCTCCTCTTGAGCGGCCTGGCCGACCTGACGCACTGGCTGCAAGCCCAAGATGCCATCAATCGCCGGGGCACGGGCTATGGCCTGTCGGCTCTGGTAGACAATCCCCTCGCCAACGTCAACGCCTATGGCGTCAACGTATACCTGGATGACCACTCGCCCGAAGAGGTCGCTCGCAGCCTGTCCTTGATCCAGGCGGCCGGCCTGCGCTGGGTGCGCCTGCACCTGTCCTGGGCGTCGGTGGAGGCCAAGCCCAATGTCCTGAATTGGTCGCCCTGGGACGACTGGCTCGACCTCAGCCAGCAGCACGGGCTCCAAGTGATCCTGGTGGTCACCGGCACGCCCCAATGGGCGCGGCGCGACCCGCTGCTCACGGCCCCCCCGGCCGATCCCCAGACCTATGCCGCGTTTCTGGCCGCAGCCGTGCGCCATTATCAGGGGCGCGTGCGCTATTTCCAGGTGTGGGACGACCCCAACATCGCGCCGTATTGGGGCAGCGGGAATGTGAGTCCCACGGCATACACCAAACTGTTGCAGGCAGCCTATACCGCCGCCAAGAAGGTCGATCCCGCGTGCGTGATCCTCAGCGCTGGCCTGGCGCCCAACTGGGAAACTTGGGAAACTGGCGGCAAGAACCTGAACGAGCTGGACTTTTTGCGGGGCATGTACCGTGCCGGCGCCCAAGGTTCATTCGACGTGCTGGGCGCCAAGCCTTATGGATTCTGGGAGACGCCAGACGATCATCGGTTTGACCCGGCGGTCATGAACTTTTCGCGACTGGCCTTGCAGCGCGAGATCATGGAAGAATTTGGCGACCGCGATACTCCGGTGTGGGTGGTCGCCTTTGGCTGGAACGCGCTGCCGGCCGATTGGGCCGGCCGGCCCTCGGTGTGGGGTTCCGATGATCAGGATTTGCAGGCCCAGCGGACCGTGGTAGCTATGCAGCGCGCGCGCCAGGAATGGCCCTGGCTGGGTGTGATGACGCTGGCCTGTTTCCGCTGGGCCGGCGACCCGGCCAACCCCATCCGGGGCTTCGCGCTCGTGGGGGCTGACTTTGCGCCCCGGCGCCTGTATGCCGCCGTCTCGACGGCCCTGCACGAACCGGCCGTGGCGCCTCCGGGCATCTATGAGCCTACCAACCCGGCCTGTACCTGGGCGCCGGGCTGGTGGATGGAAAAAGACGCTGACCGGGGCATTGTGGCGGCCGGTAGCGATGGCCTCACGTGCACCGTGCGCTTTTGGGGCACGCGCCTGGACGCCGGGTCCCAGGGAGCCACGTTGCAAATCGCGCTGGACGACGGCTTGCCTACCACCAAGGAACTGGACCGTTCGGGCAACTGGCGTTTTGAATCCCTGGTGAGCGATGTCCCCGAGGCCACGCATCGCGTGGATGTCCGGGCGACGTCTGGTCATGTCCGCATTGATGCCTGGCGCGTCGTGCGGGAAAAGCCCCTGCCCCCTTATGAGCCAGTCATCATGCTGCTACTGGCGGCGCTGGCCGTGAACCTGCTGTGGCTGCTGCGCCGACTCACCCAGACCCGGTTGGCGGCCGTGCGCTGGGCTACGCAACACCCCCGGGCTACCGACCGCGTGATCCTCGCTGCCATGCTGCTGGCGCTGGCCTGGTACCAATGGCTGCCCGGCGACGTGATGGCGTTGCTGGGGCTGGGCGCGCTGCTCCTGCTGGCTGCATGGCGGCCGGCCCCGCTCCTGGGACTGGTGGCCCTCACGGCCCCGTTCTACCTCAGCCTGTGGCGATTTGCGTCTGTCACCGAGACATTGGTGCTGGTGGGCGCGGTGGCCTGGGTGCTGCGTACCGGCTGGACCCACGACTGGCGCGCCCTGTGGCCCCGGCGCACTGACCTGCCGGTGCTGCTGTTCGTGGCGGTGGGCGTGCTGTCGCTGGCGGCGGCCGAGCACCGGGGCGTGGCCTTGCGCGAACTGCGTACGGTGATTATCGAGCCGGCCCTGCTGTTTGCCCTGGTCACGCGCGCCGTCCGCACGCGCCGGGACGCCGGCCGGCTGGCCGGGGCGCTGATCCTGGCCGGCGTCCTGGCTTCCCTGTGGGGTATCGGCCAGTTTGTCTCCGGGCAGGACGTGATCACCGCCGAGGGGGTGTGGCGCGTGCGGGCAGCCTATCCGTCGCCCAACAACCTGGGCCTGTTCCTGGGGCGCATCCTGCCGCTGGCGGTGGCCCTGGCGCTGGGCAGTCCCCGACGCAAGTGGCTGTATGCAGTCGCCGTCCTCGTCACCGGCGCGGGGCTGTTGCTCACCTTTTCCCGGGGCGCGTGGATCAGCGCGGGGCTGGCGTTGTTGTTCCTGGGGGCCTTGTATGGACCTCGCGGCCTGCTGCTCATCATGGGCACTTTTGTGGCCGGCATGGTCGCTCTGATCCCCCTGCGCCAGGTGGAACGCATCTCGTCGCTGTTTGATCTGGCCGAAGGCACGTCGTTTCTGCGCGTCAAACTGTGGCAGGCGTCGGTCAACATGGCGTTGGATCATCCCTGGCAAGGCGTGGGGCTGGACAATTTTCTCTACCAGTACCCGGCCTATCGCCTCCCGGAGGCCTGGGAAGAGCCCAACCTGTCGCACCCGCACAATATCATCCTGGACTGGTGGCTGCGTCTGGGTGTGCTGGGATTGGCCGCGCTGGCGGTGCTGCTGGTCGACTTTTTCCGCCGGGCCTGGCGGGCGATGGGCACGGCAGATGCGACGATACGGGCGCTGGCCGTGGGCCTGGCAGCCAGCATGGTCGATGCCCTGCTCCACGGCCTCATCGACAATTCGTATTTTCTGGTGGACCTGGCAACGGTGTTCATGCTGAGCTATGGGCTGGTGGTGGTGCTAGACCGGCTGCACCTCGGTGGGCCGACCACTGAGGTGGAGGGAACGCCGTGACCGCTTTCTGGCGTGTCATCCCCATCAAGGTCAAGTTGCTGGCCCCATCGTTCCTGCTGCTGGTGATGGGCGAGGCCATGTCGATGGGCTTTTTGGCGCTCTATGTGCAGCACCTGGGCGCGGCCGTAGATCAGGTGGGCGTGTTCTTTGCCGTGAACATGGGCGCGGCGGCGGCGGCGTGGGTGCTGGGCGGCTGGGTTTCGGACAGCGCGGGGCGCATCCCCACGGCGGTGCTGGGCCTGGGATTGGCGGCGGTAGGCTATGCCGGGTCAGCGTTGTCGCCGGCGTGGCCGGTGCTCTGGTTGTCCAGCACCCTGAGCACGTTCGGGCTGGCGGCGGCCTCGTTGAGCTATCTGGCCTATGCCACGGCGCACACGCCCGAGGCGATGCGGGGCCGGATCACCAGCTTGTTTGGCGCGGGCGGTGGCCTGGCGGCCATGATCGGCGTGCCGCTGGCCGGCTGGCTCACCGAGCAGGTGGGGTTCCGGGGGCTGTATGGCGTCATCGCCGGGCTGGCGGCGACCGGGCTGGTGCTGGCGCTGCCGCAATGGCGCGGAGAACGCTGGTCGCCCGGCGACCTTGACCTGGCCGGCCTCAAGGCCAGCGTCGGCGGCGTGTGGGGCCTGCTGACGATGGGCGGCATGGTGACGTGGGTGTTTTTGCTGGACGGTGCCCGCGACCTGGGATTCAGCGTGTCGGAGCAGTTTATCCCGGTGTACTATCGCGAGGTGGGACACCTGACACTGACCGAGGTGGGCCTGCTGGGGGGCGTTGCCACGGTGGGGGCCATCGTCATGACGCCGGTGGGCGGCTGGCTGGCCGACCGCTGGGGCGAGCGCGTGGGGATTGCCATCGCCGCCGTGCTGGGCCTGGTGAGCATGGTGGTGTTCGTATCGGCTTCTAGCCTGGGCGGGTTTGCCCTGGCGGTGGTGATCCTGGCCTCGGTCAAGGCGTTCATGGACCCGGCGTTCCTGTCGGTGCTCACCAAGGCGACGCCGGCCGACCGGCTGGGCCTGGTGCTGGGCCTCACTGGGACAGCGTTGAGCGTGCTGGCGACGCCCGGGCCGGTGCTGGGCGGCTTGCTGTGGAACGCGGTGGCGCCGGCCGCGCCATTCCTGACCACGGGCGTCATCATGCTGCTGGTGGCGGCGCCGGTGTGGTTTACGTTCCGGCGGGTGGGCCAGCGTGCCACCTTGCCGCAAGCTTGAAGCTTGCGGCAAGGTTTGTTCATGCCTAGGAGCCTGTCGGGGTGGTGCGAAACACGTCACTGCAAAATATCACCAAAACCACTGTCAAAACGCAATACTGAAAAAGTGACAACTATCCAAAGATAGGGTATAATAGGCCAGTTCAAATGAGTGCGAAAACGGCCGGTCAAGGAGTTGGTCTATGAGAACCAAACGCGCATTAGCACCCCAGGAACGGCGGATCTTTCATCCCGAGTTGCAGGAATGTCCCCATTGTGGCACGCCCTTGCAACTGTGCGGCTACTGGCGCTGGAACAAGGTCGTACAAACGCTGGACGGGGTGATCGCCGCGGCCAGTCGGCCCAGTCAGTGCCCCAATGCGGACTGTCCGCACCCTACCAGCCGCTATGTGTCGGCGGCTGGCGCGGCGTTCACGCTGCCCGAGAGCACCTACGGCCTGGACGTCGTGGTCCGCGTGGGCTGGCTGCGCGAGCGTCGCCACCAGTCGATGGCCGAGATCCATGCGGACCTACAAAGCCACGGGATTCAGGTCACCGCACGGCACGTGAGCAACCTGTGGCAGAACTATCTGGCGCTGACTGCCTGTGCCGCCCGCCTGGACCGGGCGGACCTGGATGCCGCCGTGGCCCAACACGGGGGTCTGATCCTGACC
>JAHJIN010000638.1 GCA_018823415.1 Chloroflexota bacterium
GATGCACTGCCCGACCTGGTCACCGGGCTGAGCATGGCCACCAACGCTGCCATAGATGGTAAGATTGGTTGGATCGACCTCAGCAAGTCAATGTATATCTACGGAGCCGAGGCGCGCACTGCGCGCACCGCTACCTCCGACGCCGCCAAAGAGATGTACGCAGCCCAGGCTGGCATGGGCGACTTTCGCAAGGGCCTGGATGACGTGGCGACCTCGGCTGATACCGCTACCACGGCATTGCAGGGGTTCCAAAAAGCGACGCAGTTCACCGGCGATGAGGGCGTCAAGGCTATCCAGAACCAAAAAGACGCCTATGATGAATTGACCAAGATGCCAGAAAAGCGCGCGGCTGCCGAACAGACATGGAACGGCATCATTCTCTCCATCGCCAAAACATCCAGTGATACCCGGGTCCAAAACGCGCAGGCCGCACTGGCGACTGAGGATGCCAATTTCAAGACGGCCATGGCCAAGCGCCAGACCGACCAGACCACGTTCAATGCCTGGGTTAAAACGGAAGAGGAACGGATTACCCAACTGCGCAAGGACCAGCGGTGGACCGAGGCCGGGGAGGCCGAGCAGGCGCTCAACCACTCTAAAGAGGGCTTTGCTACTGACCTTGGTAGCCGGGAGGAATTGCAAAAAGCCCATGATGACCGGGTCAAAGAGCTCAACGCCACCCTGTGGGGCACCATCAAGACCAGCCGGGACAATGACCTGGTCCTGGCTACTGCCAACAAAGACAGTGAGTTGGGGTTGCTGGATGACCGCAAAACGGCCCTCGATGAGTACGTGCGCACCGGCAAGATGTGGGCCGATGACTGGCGCGGCTCGTGGGCCACGGCGATGGACAAGTTCAAAGAGGGCGGCATTGACAAGTTTGACAAGTTCTACGACCACGTGAAAAAAAAGCTTGACCAACCTATGTTCTTTGAGGTTCATGCTGTATATGTGCCGTCACCAGAAGCTCAGGCGGCGCGCCAGGCGGCCGGCAAAGGCTACCAAGAGAAGCAACACGGCGGTATGGTCGAGGCGCCAGAGGGCCAGGCCATTCCGATTATTGCCCACGGCGGAGAGGTCGTCATCAACCCCCGCGAGCCAGACCAGGGCCTAGCGGCGCTGATGCAGGCCATCGCCCAGGGCAAGTTTGGCCACATCTGGAACCTGGGGCCCATCTACACCAGCCAGAACCCCGGCACCATCCAGGGGGCCGTCAACACGCTGCGGATGCTCTACCCTGGCGCGGGAGCGTAACCCATGGCCACAGTTTACGCGGTAGTGGGCGGCACGGCCTATAACCTGACGGACGGCACCGTGTGCTACTTTATGGGCCAGGACGGCCTGGGCATGACGCCGCTGCACCGGCTGCGCGAACGCGGCGCCCAGCAGCATGGCGAGACCGACCTGGGGTTCCGGCTGGACCCCCGCCAGTTCACCCTGTTGTTTGGCATCAACGCCAGCTCGTTGTCGGACCTGTGGGACAAGCGGGCCACGCTGCTCAACTATTTCCGGCCGCACGACTCGGGCACCCTGGCCGTGCGGCTGGCGCTGGACAATGGCGCGACCCGGCAAATTGACGCCGTCTATGTGGGCGCGCTGCAAATGCCCACCGCCGACCGGCAGGGCTTTTTCCAGCGCGTGGCCGTGAACCTGGAGGCCCCCTACCCGGTCCTGTACGACCCGACCGAGCAGGAAGTCACCTGGGCGCTGGCGGCCCTGGACAATCTGACGTTCCCCATTGCGTTTGACATCGTCTTCGGCTCCGGCGTCATCTCCGAGACCGAGACCATTGCCTACATCGGGACCTGGGACTCGTTTCCGATTATCGAAATCACCGGCCCCCTGAACGGGCCGGTCGTGACCAACGAGACCACCGGCGATGTGCTGGACCTGAGCGGCTACAACGTCGCCGCCGGGGAGACCGTGACTATTGACACCCGCTACGGCTACAAGAGCGTCGTCAACAACTTTGGGACCAACCTCATCGACGAATTGACCGAAGACAGCGACCTGGCCACGTTCCGGCTGGTCGCCCCGGTGCCGCCCAACACCAGCCGGGATAACCTGGTCAACGTGGTGGGAGCCGGGGCCGTGGCCGCGCAAACCCAAATCAAGCTACGCTATTACCTGTGGTACGTGGGCACCTGAACGGGGGCCGCGATGCTGTTTCCATTGGTCTGGCCGGCCGTGTTTATCGCCGCTGAGGCAGCGCTCGGCTACACCATCTTTTTGCCCCTCGTGGTGGGGGCCGTGATTGGGAGGACACACATGAACAAGCGCACTGCTTTGCTGTTGGCCCTGGCCCTGGTGGGCCTGGCTGTGGTGGCCCTGGCCGGCTGGGGCCTGCCGCCGGCGCAATCTGGCGGCCTACTGGTGGCCGGGGACCGCCCGGTGGCCCGGCTGGCTAGTGGACAGTCGAGTCAGCCCTGGGGTGGGGTCGCGACCGGAGATGCCGGGCCGTACGATGACGATGATTGGTCGGACATGTACGCCATCCTGTTCACGGCGGACCGGGCGACCCAGGGCGTCATTTCGACGACCCAGAGTAGCTATGCGGGCCTGCTGGCCGTCACGTCGCCCAACTCGGTCACTGTACGTACCGCCAGCGGGGCGGCGGTGGTGGATGGCAAGTTCTACTGGTCCGACGGCAACGTGGACCAGACCATCGTCGTGCCCGGCTCAGGCAGCAACTATTACCGCATCGTGCTGCGCAAAAGCTGGAGCGCCCAGACCGTGCGCAACACCCTGGTAGGGCCAGAGACCGGCTCCTATCCATCATTGACCCAGACCGATGGGACCACCTGGGAATTGCCCCTGGCACGAGTGGTCGTGACCAGTGGGGGCGCGGTGACCGTGACCGATGACCGGGCCTTTATGGCCTGGGCCGGGGAGGTGCCGGGCACCAGCATCGGCACGGACCAACTCAAAGACGAGGGGGTCACGGCGGCTAAAATCGACAAC
>JAHJIN010000639.1 GCA_018823415.1 Chloroflexota bacterium
CCCAGTCTGGGCCAGATATTGGCCGAGATAGAAGATTGTCTGGGACAATAGCCGGACGAGACTACTCCGTATTGCCCTCCGAACGCCCCACGCGCCCGCCCCCGCTCAACTCCATGAACACGTCCTCCATGCTCGGTGCGATGGGTCGCAGCATGGCGATCTCGACCCCTTGCGATTCCAACGCCTGGCGCAGCAGCGGCATGGCTGCCTCGGCGTCGTCTACGCCCAGGTGCAGCAGGTCCCCGAATATCTGCACGTCACGCACGTAATCTAGCCCCCGCACGATCTTTTGGGTCCGGCCCCGGGGCGTCCCCTTTAACTCCATCATCTGTGTCTTCATCAGGGCCTTGAGTTCGTCCGGCGTGCCCACGGCCAGCACCTGCCCCTCATACAGAAACGCCACCCGGTTGCATCGTTCCGCCTCGTCCATGTACGACGTGCTCACAAAGATGGTCACGCCCTCGCTCAGCAGCTCGTAGAGGATCTTCCAGAACTCGCGGCGCGAGACCGGGTCCACGCCGGTAGTGGGCTCGTCCAGCAGAAGCAGCAGTGGCTCGTGGATGAGCGTGCACGACAGGGCCAGCTTTTGCTTCATGCCGCCGGAAAGCTGCCCGGCCCGCCGGTCCTGAAACGGTCCCAGCCGGCTGAACTCGAGCAGGCGCGGCAGCCGCTCGTCTCGCTCCTGGCGCGACACGCCGAACAGGTCCGCAAAGAGCCGGATGTTCTCCGCCACCGTCAGGTCCACGTACAGATTGAACCTTTGGCTCATGTAGCCGATACGTTTCTTGATCTCTTCCGGCTTTTGCACCACGTCGTGGCCCACCACGGTGGCAGTGCCTTCGGTGGGGTCCATGATGGAGCACAGCATGCGGATGGTGGTGGTCTTGCCGGCCCCGTCCGGCCCCACCAACCCGAACAATTCGCCGCGCTTGACGCGCAGGTTTATGTGGTCCACGGCTGTGATCCGGCCGCCGCCCACAGATTTAAAGACCTTGGTCAGGTCGTGGGTGTCAATGGCGTATTCTGTTGATATTTCACTCATTTCGGTTTCCAATACCGCTGACCGCTGACGGCCGACCACCGACCGCTATTGAGACTGTCGGCGGTCCGCGGTCGGTGGTCAGCGGTTGCGAGAATTCGTCATTCGGAATCTACAGCGATCCGCGCGTCGGCTGGCAGCCCGGGCTTGAGTGCGCCGTCCGGGTTGGGCACGCTGATGCGCACGGCAAAGACCATGCTCACCCGGTCTTCCTTGGTCGCCGAGCCTTTGGGCGTGAACTCGGCCTGGCTGGAGATGAACGTTACCTGGCCCGGGAACGTGCGGCCCGGGAAGCTGTCCACGCTCGCTTCGGCCCGCTGGCCCACGCTCACCCGGCCTACCTGGTCCTCCGGCACATAGATGGTCAGCGTCACCTCTTCCAGGTTGGCGATGGTGAGCACCGTGTTGCCGGCCGCGGCCATCTCGCCCAGGTGCAACACCTCTTTGAGCACGATACCGCTCACCGGCGCGCGCAGCGTCATCTTGGCCCACTGGGCCTCCAGGGCGTGCACCTCGGCCTCTTTTTGGCGGACGTTGGCCTGGGCCAGGGCGATCTGCTCGGCGCTGGCCCCGGCCTTGACCGCGTTCACCCCGGCCTGCGCCGCCCCCACTGCTGCCGTCGCTTGGGCGTATTGCCCTTTGACCTTGTCAATCTCGGCATCGACGCTCTGGGGGTTGGACCGGATGACGATGAGCTGGTCCAGGGCCTTTTTGGTGGCTTTTTCGCCGGTGATGGCGGTTTCGTAGGTCGCTACGGCCGCCGTGTACCGCGCCTGCGCCGATTCGTACATGGACTTGGCGGCGTCAGTGCCGGGGTAATAGGCCAGCTCCTTGGCCCGGTCCCGCAGCGCCTCGGACATGAGCATGGCGGCCCGGGCTTGCTGTACCTGGCGCTGGGCCTCGTGCCACTGGGCGCGCGTCTTTTCGATCTGGAGGTCGAGTTCCTGTGGGTGGGCGCGAATGGCGTCCAGGTCGGTGAGGGCTTGCTGGGTACCGGCCTGGGCAGCAGTGGCCTGGGCCAGTTGGGCCTCCATCGCGGCGACCTGGGATGGGGTGGCGCCGGCCCGCGCCTGGGCCAGTTGCGCCTCGGCGCCGGCCACGGCGGCCTCGGCTTGTTTGATCTGGGCGTCGATAAGGGCCGTGTCGAGTTGCACCAGCGTGTCGCCGGCCTGCACCGTATCGCCCTGATGGGCATACACCGTGTTTACCCGGCCGGCCACCAGTGTGGTCACCACCACCTCTTCCGCCTCGATGGTTCCGATGCCCGCGATGTCGGGCGACGAATCCCCACGCCCCGCGCCCACACTCTGTGCCCACTCCCCGATCAAGTTCGAGTTTGGAGCTTGGGCTTGAGGATTTCCGATCTGCGCATCAGCCGGCATCCCCGGCTTGAGGACGTGGTCTGGATTTTCCAGGGCGATCTGAACGGCGAACACGGTTTCGGCGCGGCTCTCTTTGGTCTCGACATTGCGCGGC
>JAHJIN010000640.1 GCA_018823415.1 Chloroflexota bacterium
CAACCCTAACGGACTTTACATGCCATTCGACCATTCCAGAGCAAATGCGACTCTTTGAAGCACTCTTTGGACCTTATGGTCATTTCAAGCAGTGGAAGACCAAAAAGGGAAGCGTCCACGCTACGGTCGGACTTGACCTAGGGAGCTTTGCTTGGCTACTGGACCTGGGCGATTGCATTCCTTCCCTTGCTTTGACCAATGACGAGAACTTTTTCGCCTTCCTCGGCGGCTACTCTGATGCCGAGGGTCGTATGGGTCTTGACAGCGAAGTGGCCATGTTCAAATTAGCCTCCTGTGATAAGGTGATCCTTCACCAAATCCACGAGAGATTGATGGAACTGGACATCAAATTCCCCGGACCAGCGATGATCCTGTCGGCTGGTTACGTTGACAAGAGGGGAATCAGGTGTAACCGTGATTTCTGGCGTCTGTGCAGCCAACGTAAAGAGACACTCCTTGCGCTCTTTGAGCGATTGGGCCCTTACCTTCGTCACCGGCACAAGATCGAGGGGATGAAGGCGGCGATCAGGAATATAGAGGAGCGAAATACTCGTCTGGAGAGAGCGCAACATAGAAAGCAACGGCTTAGGGAACTCGATAAGAGCAAAGGAGACCTGTTGTGCCGCTTCCCTGAAGAGGCTGATCTGATCGGCTACCTCCACGATGGAGAGGATCTCTTCCAATGGGAAATCGGTGAGATGATTGGCTGTAGCGCCACTACTGTGGGTAGGAAACTGAAAAGATATGGGATCAAAACCCGTACCCGCTCGGAAGCTAAAAAAGTGGTTTGTGGCTATCGGCTTCGCTCGTAAGAAAAAGGAGATGGTCTACTCAATGCCTCACCGTCTCAGCATATGGAATTGCGATACAAGCTCAGAGCCAGGTGCGACATACCTCCAGATTGCGGGTGTGTCGCACCTGAATACTGTAGTTTCAACCCAGCATCGGTATCTTCAAACCGTGTTTTCTGGCTGCTGCAACGGCTTCGGGATAACCGGCATCCACATGCCGGATGACACCAGTCCAGGGGTCCGCGGTTAGCACTCTCTCCAGGCGTGCGGCCGCCTCAGGCGTCCCGTCAACAACGATCACTTGCCCTGCGTGTTGAGAATAGCCGATGCCCACCCCACCCCCGTGATGAAAGGACACCCAGGTGGCCCCGCACACGGCGTTGAGGGCAAAGTTGAGGATGGGCCAGTCCGATATGGCATCAGAACCATCCAGCATCCCTTCCGTCTCCCTATTGGGAGAACTAACGCTGCCAGCGTCGAGGTGATCCCTTCCGATGACGATGGGCGCCTTGACCAGGCCCTCGGCCACCAGGTTGTTGAAGGCCAGACCGGCCGTGGCACGCTCGCCATAGCCCAGCCAGCAGATGCGCGCCGGCAGTCCCTGAAACTCGACGCGTTCCTGGGCCAGCCGGATCCAGCGGCCCAGATGTTCGTCCTCCGGGAACAGTTCCAGGATGACCTCGTCGGTGGCATAGATGTCCGCCGGGTCGCCGGAGAGGGCCACCCAGCGGAACGGCCCCTTGCCCTCGCAGAACAGGGGGCGGATGTAGGCCGGCACGAACCCGGGAAAGTCAAAGGCGTCGGTCACGCCCATGTCAAAGGCCCGCTGGCGCAGGTTATTGCCATAGTCAAAGACCACGGCGCCCCGGCGCTGGAACTCGAGCATGGCCTCCACGTGCCGGGCCATCGACGCCATGCTTCGCTGCTGGTACTCGACCGGGTCGCTTTCGCGCAGGGCCACGGCCTCATCCAGGCTCATCCCGTGAGGCACGTACATCAGCGGGTCGTGGGCGCACGTCTGGTCGGTGACCATGTCCGGCGTGACGCCGCGCGCCACCAACTCTGGCAGCACGTCGGCCGCGTTGCCGATGAGACCGATGCTCCGGGGCTCCTCGTTCGCCACCGCCTCTTCCACCAGCGTCATGGCCTCTTCCAGGTTGTCCACCACCACGTCGATGTAGCGGGTGTCCAGCCGCCGCTGGGCGCGCCAGGGGTCCACCTCCACCACCAGGGCCACGCCCTCGTTCATGGTGACGGCCAACGGCTGCGCGCCGCCCATCTCGCCCAGGCCGGCCGTGAGGACAAACTTGCCCTTGAGCGAAGCGCCGGGTCCATAGTGGTAGCGGGCCGCCGCGCCCAGGGTCTCGTAGGTGCCCTGGAGGATGCCCTGCGTGCCAATGTAAATCCACGAGCCGGCCGTCATCTGGCCGTACATGATGAGGCCCAGCTTTTCCCATTTGTCAAAGTTCTCCTGGGTGGCCCAGTGCGGCACAATGTTCGAGTTGGCGATGAGCACACGGGGCGCGTCTTCGTGTGTGGTGACGACGCCCACCGGCTTGCCGGACTGGACCAGCAGGGTCTCGTCTGGCTCCAGGGCTTCCAGGGCGCGCAGGATGGCGTCAAAGCACTCCCAGTTGCGGGCGGCCTTGCCCCGGCCGCCGTAGACGATGAGATTAGCCGGGTCGCCGGCCACCTCCGGGTCCAGGTTGTGCTGGATCATGCGCCAGGGGGCCTCGATGAGCCAGTTCTTGCAGTGCAGCGTGGTGCCCCGGGGGGCATGAACGGTGCGGGTCATAGGTTCTCCTCCTGTTTTACGAGTTGTTCAAAAGCGCGACCGCCGACGGCCGACCGCCGGGGTTCGTTCGTCAATATCTTGTGCAAGTTACGCCCGGTCGGGCGCAGGTATCCGTTTCTCATAGCGCGGCGGTTCGTGGACGTCGACATGGCGTAAGCCCGTGGTTTCGTAGAGTCTGACGGCCGACGTGTTCCCGCTGACGGTGACGAGCATCGCCGTGTCTGCGCCCCACGCCCGCAGGCGATGGAGACAGGCCAGGAGAACCACGCGACCTAGCCCTTGCCGCTGTCGCGCCGGCCGGGTCCCCACATAGTCCACCCAGCCGATGCGTTGGCTGCTGCGCTCCCACTCGGCGCGGCAGATGGAGCACTCGCCATAGGCGACGAACGCCCCAGCCGGGTCCGCCACGACGAGGTGGCTGTACTCGTCGCTGGCGAGCAATTCCTGGCGGTGCAGCGTGTCGACGGCGGCAAAGCCGTACAGGTCGTGATACGCCGCCAGTTCATCGAGCCCCTGGAGGGAGCGGATCGTGTGGCCGGCCGGGAGCGTGGGGGCCGGGAGTGCCGCCGGCAAGGACCGTGAAAAGTAGACGTTGCGCTGCTGCGGGTCCGGGTTCACCGGCGCAAAACCACAGGACGCCAGTTGCTCGTCAGGGCCGAGCACGCCGGCATAGAGCGTCAACGGCCGGTCCTGTTTTGCGGCAATCTCGTGGGCTCGCCGGTCGCCCCATGCCAACGAGGCGTCGGTCACGTCGGTTGTCAGGCAAGCCGGGTGCACGAACCGGTCCAGCACCAAATAGGCGTCGTCACGGCGCCGGCGCCACAGCATGGCCAACCCCACGAGGCGACCGGCGGTGTCTTCCCAGACCCGGGTATCGTGGGCCGGGTCCCCAACCCGGGACGCCAGCAGCAGGCGGACGCGCCAGATGGTAGGGTATCGGCGCACGTCCGTGGCGACCCGGGTCGCCAGCAACAGCTCGACGAGGCGATCCAGGTCGTCCGGCATGATGCACGGCCGGCTCAAGCTACCCATCGGCCCCGGCCAGCCGGAACATCAAATACACCGGCAGCGTGAGTATCCAGGAAATCATCGCCCACGTCGGATTGACGAACGCGAGCCCGATGGAGAGCAGGAACACGGTGGGGCCGGCCAGCAGGTTGTTGCGGATGGCGCTCACGGTGGACCGGGGCAGGTCCGCGTCTACCAGCCGGCGCTTGCGGGCCGCATACAGCCACACCCCCAGTATCGCCAACCCCATGCCCGCGACGGTCCCGGCGTAAAACACGACGGCGATAAACTGGCCCGGGTAGGTAAACACCAGGTCCGTGGTAAAGGGCACAAAAGCGATGCACATCAGGAACAGCAGGTTGAGAAACATGAGCGGCCGGTCATAGCCCTTGATAAAGCCAAAGATCCGGTGATGCGAACTCCAGTACAGCGCGATCACCCAGAAACTGACCAGGAAGCCCATGTAGCGCGGCCACAGGGCGAGCACCTGCTGCGTCAGCTCGGCGCTCACCAGGTTGGGCTCGATCTCGGGTACCTTGACCTCGAGCACCAGCAAGGTGATGGCAATGGCAATGACGGCATCGCTGAAAAACACGATGCGGTCCAGGCCCAGGCCCTCGTGGGTTTCTTTTTCCGGCGTTGACATGGATGGCCCTCCTCACGCTGTGATGATGACACCCACGCTGATGAAAGGCGTCTTTGACATGTCGATAGTCCTCGCTCAAATGCCAGCGAACCACTCGCGGTTTACAGTGACCTGCTCGACCTCGATGGTCCTGGTTTGAACGCCCAACGCCAGTTCCTTGAGCTTGTCCAATAGCTGGTCCCCGTCGATCAGGTCGATGGCCGTTGCGCCATCCCGGGTGGCTTCCCCGACCGCATCCTTGGTGAAATTGCCGGTCGTGACGAGCAGCCCCTTGTCGGCCCGGCCGACCATCGCGCCGCGAAAGTCACGCACCTGGCTGGCTGTCACCGCACCCCGGTAGCGTTTGCACTGAAATAGCACGTGAAAGCTGAGGAGCCCACCCAGGCGCATGATGCCTTTGCCGTCGATTCCTCCATCACCGCTGCGCCCAGTCACTTCCACTTGGATAAACCCAGACTCGCGGAGCATCCTCTGAATCAGGCGCTCAAAGGCCGCAGGTTCCATGTTCAAGAGGGTATCCAAGAGTTTGTCACGCCAGGTAGCTTCAGCCTCGACCTCGTCAAGAGCGCCTTGCTCTGCGACTGCCCGGGCTTCTTTCATCTGCTGCTGGACGAATTGCCGGACCGTCTTGGGGTTTACGCGGTCAAGTTGCCGTCCTTTTGGAGTCAGCGCCCAGACACCCCGGCTCGAATTCTCCAGCACGTCATACTTTTTCAAGTAGGTCCTCGTCCAGGCCAGCCGGTATTCCACTTCGGTTTGTCCACCTTTGTCGGGATCATGCGGGACCTCGATTTGCGCATCGGTGAGGCCGGTGAGTTCGATCACCCGGCTGTTGATTTCTTCAATCGTGCCGGAACCACCCAGGTCCTTGAGGGCCTGGATAGTCGGGTTCATGAACGTGTCAAACGTGGGAACGCTGATTTCTGCCATTGGAGACTCCTTTGCGTGAGAGCATTGAGTGGTTACACGTCCATCCCCGCGAAATATATCACGTGGACGACGGTCCGACATCCAATCAGTCCCAGCCGATGGCAACCGCGGTGCCGCCATCAGGTGACGTGAATACCCGCTGCGATTTAAAGTATCGCCTCAGCAACTCCCTCAACTGGTTTTCCGTGTACCGGTACGACACGGCCGTCACGATGGTGTGCCCCGCTCGCACGCCCAGCGCCTGCAACGCGTCGCCGGGCGCCTGTTCCAGCCGGTAGTGAAGCTCCACGCGGCCGTTCGCAAACACGGGCTGATACGCCAGTTCGCCCTCCCGGAAACCAAGGTGTCTCAGTGGCCCAAATCCAAAAGCCCGGGCCGCCTCCGTGCGATAGGCTGCCAGGACCAGGTCCTCGGTCTTGGTGTCGGAGAGCAGTTCGCTGGCCACGACGACACGGCCATCGCCCCCCGCGATGTCTTGCAGCAGGGGCACCAGTATCTCCGGCGGAAAGTTCATAAAGGTCAGCCCGATCATGCAGTACGTGGTGTACTGATAGACCTCGGCCGGGATGCGGTCCGCGCACGTTTCAAATATCGCGTGCACTGGATAGACCCACTCCACAAACGGCTCGACGTGACGCGCCGCCAGGTCGAGGAATGGCCGGCTGACATCCACCGGTACGTATCGGCAGGGAATCCCTCGAACCTTGAGATACTGCACCATGGGCAGGCTCTTGTCCGGGTATCCCGGTCCCATGTCGATCAATGACACCCCTTCCTCGATGTCCGAAAAGATCGCCGGTAGGTTCGATTTGATGATCTCGACGGTTGGCCCGTGAAACGAGGCGGTATATTCCTCGGTCTCCATCACCTCAAGATAGACATCTGCTTGCTCATCCGACAAGTACAACAAATGCGGTTCGATGAGCAGGAAAACCCCCTCGCATTTGGGGTCCGGTTTGAGACACCGTATGGTTTCTTGAAACAGGTCTGTGTTCACAGGCTCTATCCTCCCTGGACACTAACCGGCCATCACCTCGAAATACACCACATAGACCGGCACCCAGCATCCGGGCCAGCGTGGCCACGGCGGACTTCTGATCCCAGCCCATCAGCCGGTCGCGTTCGAGCGCTGGGCGGGCGGAAAGACCACGTCCTCGCGCCCGGCCAGCCGGGCCTGGATGCGCTGCGCCACGATGTCCAGGTGCTTGGGTTTGTGGACGAAATCCAGGTCGTCGGTGTGGATGGTGAGCACCGGGCACAGGTCATAGACCTGCATCCACTCTTCGTAAAACGCCTCCAGCAGCGACAGGTACCCGGCGGTGATGCCGCTCTCGATGTCCCGGCCCCGGCCGCGTATGCGATCCAGGAGCACCGGGACCGGTGTCTTCAAGTAGAGCAGCAAATCGTGCCGGGGCAGGCTCGCCACCACCAGGTCAAAGACCGCGCGGTACGCGGCATAGTCGCGCTCACTCAGGTTGCCCAGGTGATGCAACGCCCTGGCAAAGATGTGGGCGTCCTCATAGATGCTGCGGTCGGCGATGGCCGATTGGGCGTCGTCGGCCAGGGCCAGGTGCTGCCGGGCCCGATGGCCCAGGAAAAAGACCTGCAAATGAAACGACCACTGGCCCATGTCCCCGTAGAAATCGGCCAGGTAGGGATTGTCGGACACGGACTCGAAGGCGGTGCGCCAGCCCAGCCGGGCGCCGATCCGCTCGGTCAGCGAGGTCTTGCCGGTGCCAATGTTCCCGGCGACAAGGACGAGATGCTTGGTCATGAAATGCCCCCTTTGTCCGCCACGGCCGTGACCAGTGTCCCCTCTGCCACCAGCCGGCGCGCGGTCTCGATGAGGGGATACATCACGCAGTCTTGCGCCAGGAAGGGCACGTGCTGGCGGATGAGCGCGTACGCGGCGGCAGTGCCCCGGCCTAACTGCGCGTCCGGCCCCAATACCTCCCGCCGCAGGTCGATGCCCTGGGCCGCTGCCAGCGCCTCGATGGCGACGATGGTCTGCACGTGGCGGAGCGCCTGGGCCGCGTGCCGGGCCGCGATAGTGCCCATGCTGTTGTGGTCCTCGGTGTTGGCGCAGGCCGGAATGTTGTCGGCCGATGCCGGGTGCGCCAGCCCCCGGTTCTCCGACGCCAACGCTGTGGCCGTATAGTGCGCCAGCATAAAGCCGCTGTTCAGGCCCCCGTGCTTGACGAGAAAGGCCGGCAGCACGCCGCCATTGCTGGTGGCGTCCACCAGCCGGGCCACGCGCCGCTCGCTCATGTTGCCCAGCTCGGTCAGGCCTAGCGTGAGATAGTCCATCGCCAGGGCCACCGGCTCGCCGTGAAAGTTGCCGCCGCTGATGACCTCGGCCGGCGCGCCATCATCGCTCAAGAAGATGAGGGGATTGTCGGTGGTGCTGTTCAGCTCGATTTCCAGCGCCCACCGGGCATAGAGCACCACGTCGCGGATGGCGCCGTGAACCTGGGGGATGCAGCGCAGGGTGTAGGGGTCTTGGACGTTGCGCGGGTCGTCGGGCCGGAGAAAGGTGCTGCCTGCGAGAAGCTGGCGCATGAACGCCGCGCATTCGAGCTGGCGCGGGTGGGGCCGGGCCTGATGGATACGCGGGTCCAGCGCGCGCGGGGTGGCATGCAGGGCCTCCATGCTCAGCGCCCCGGCGATGTCGGCGGCCCGGCAGAGGCCCCCGGCATCCACGGCAGCCAGCGCGCCGATGGCGGTCATGACGGCGGTGCCGTTGGTGAGGGCCAGTCCCTCCTTGGCCGCCAGCTCTACCGGGGCAATGCCGGCCCGGCGCAGCGCCTCATCGCCGGGCAATCGCTTGCCCTGATACCAGGCCTCCCCCTGCCCGATGAGCGTCAGTGCGATGTGGGCCAGGGGGGCCAGGTCGCCGCTGGAGCCCAGCGAGCCCTGGCAGGGGACCACCGGCACCACGCCCCGATTGAGCATCGCCAGCAGGGTCTCCAGCGTGGCGACCCGGATGCCGCTGTGGCCCCGGGCCAGCGTGTTGGCTCGCACCAGCATCGCCGCCCGCACCGCGTCCGTCGGGAGCGGGTCGCCCACACCGGTGGCGTGGCTCATCACGATGTTGCGCTGGAGGGCCGTCACGTCGGCCGGGGGAATGAGCCGGTCCTTGAACGCCCCAAAGCCGGTGGTGATGCCATAGACCACCTGGCCCCGGGCCACGAAATCCTCCACGGCCCGGCTGGCTGCCGCCACGCGGTCCCGGGCAGAATCCGCCAATCGCACCTGTGTCGCGGGGTCCCGCGCCACTCGGGCCACGTCGTCCAGGGTGAGGCTATCGCCGTCGATGGTCAGCGTCTTTGCCGACATGCTTACCTCCATCGTCATTGCAGTTTGAGAAACAGGCCCAGGGCGCGTTCCAACTGCTCCTTGTCTGATTCGCCGACGGACAGGGATTGGGCGCATTCCTGGGCATAGTGAGTGATGAGGTGAATGCCCACTTTGTCCAGTGCAGCGCGCGCCGCCATGAGCTGGGTGATGATGGCCTCGCAGGGGCGTTCTTCCTCCACCATGCGCTGGAGGCCGCGGACCTGCCCCTCGATGCGGCGGAGCCGGGCGATCAACTCGGCCTGGTCGGCTAAAAGTACCTGTTCTGTTCCCTCGTTGTCCTCGGTCATGTCTGCCCCTTTCCTACGATGGGCGATGATGCCATGCCCCCACGGTGTAATGATACCGCGCGCAGCCCGCATTGTCAAGGATCGATTGCCCTCTCGACAACAGAACCGCCCAACCATCGTTGTCGGACGGTTGGGCGGAAAAAGTGGCGGCGCATGGAATCGCGGACTGGTCCCCTCTGCGCACCAGGCGAGCGAGGTCGACGGCCCGGCCTAGTCGGCGGTCGAAAGGCGGGCAACGAGTTCTTGCTTGACCTGTTCTGCTTTGTCGTGGATGATCTGGCACGTGCCGGCGTTCTTGTGACCGCCCCCGCCATACTCGAGCATCAGCTTGCCAATGTCGACGGTCGAGGTGCGGTTGAAAATCGATTTGCCTACTGCAAACGACGTGCTCTGCTTCCGCAATCCCCATACGATATGTATCGAGATGGTGCACGCCGGGTACAAGGCATAGATCATGAACCGGTTGCCGGGGTAGATGACCTCCTCGTCGCGCAGGTCCAGCACCACCAGCGGGCCGTGCACCGTGGAGCATCGCCGGATCTGCTCCTCAAACTGCTCCGCGTGCTCGAAATACAGGTCCACGCGGGCCTTGACGTCTGGCAGCGCCAGGATTTCTTCGACGGTGTGATAGCGGCAATAGTCGATGAGGTCCATCATCAAGTTATAATTCGAGATGTAAAAGTCCCGGAACCGGCCGAGGCCAGTTCGGGCATCCATCACAAAGCTCAACAGCTCCCAGCCCTGGGGGTGGAGCACGTCCTCCATCGTGTACCCGGCCGAATCGGCCTTGTCCACCGCGAGCAGCATGTCTTCGGACACGTTGGGGAACGTCTCTTGACCGTTCTCCGAAACTTATGCAAACCTAGGCGGAACCCTTCGACCAGGCTCAGGGCAGACCTAGACTGCGGTTCGGTTCCTGCTTCCCCGAGGAGCACTGCCCGCACCACGTCTGCGACCGGGCTGGGGCTGTAACTTCTCCTCTCCACAGGCTTCCACAGGACACTGCGTGTGACTTCCCGCCGAACTGGCGGTAGGTACCAGTTGGGCCAGGTTGCACGCCGCATTCAGGTCGCGGTCGAGCACCAGACCACAGCATACACACGCGTACACGCGTTCAGACAGATCCAGTGTGTCCTTGATCGACCCACACTGGCTACAGCGCTTGCTGGAAGGGTACCACCGATCCGCGACCAGCACCTCCGAGCCTGCCCAAGCGGCCTTGTACGTGACCTGGCGGCCAAACTCGTACAGCCCCACATCGGCAATCGCCTGGGCCAGGTGGTGGTTTTGTACGGCTTCGCCAGTCCCGCTGACGTTCAGATCCTCGATGACCACCACTCTCGGCCGCTCCGCCGCCGGCTTGGTTTTCGCCACGATGCGGCTGGTGGCCTGGTGGAGAGTGTCATGTCGGATGTTGCTGATGCGGTAATGCAAGCGAGCAATCTTGCGGCGGGTCTTTTCGCGGTTGTGGCTGCCCGGCTGTTGGCGGGCGAGTTGGCGTTGCAGTCGCCGCAGCTGCTGCTGCGCGAGTCTCAATGCCTTGGGGTTGGTGTAGGTCGTGCCATCCGAGCAGGTGGCCAGGGTTTGCACGCCCAGGTCCACCCCCAATGGGTCGCCTTGCGCAGGGATAGGGTCGGGCATCTCCAGTTCGACCTGGAGGCTCACAAACCAGCGCCCGGCGCGTTCGGACACTGTGGCCGACAAGATCTTGGCGGCGGCGGCCTGGTCAGGTCCCTGGGACGTGATGGGCAAATAGCCCCGCTCTTTCAGCCGCAGTTGGCCCAGCCGGGGCAGTTGAATGCGGTCTTCAA
>JAHJIN010000641.1 GCA_018823415.1 Chloroflexota bacterium
CCTGTCCGATGGGTGTTGAAAGGGCCAATTCCTGGTTGACATCGCCCCAGACCCCTGGGAACAACGGTCCGCCAGTCGACCCTCGCCAGGGTCAGCCCGGCTGCGTACTGGAGAAGGGGGTTTTTCAGCACTCTCCTAGACCCAGAGAGCCTTGCGAAGGTTCCAAACCTTCGCAAGGCTTTTCAAGAGGGAGGAAACCCATGAACACTCGAACCCCGCGCCACTGGGGGCGGCTGCTCGTCGCGCTGGGGCTGCTGCTCCTGGCCCTGGCCGCCTTCCCGCAGACGGCCTACGTCCAGGGACCGGCCCCGTCTCCTGCGGCAGAGGCCCCGCCCGGGCTGGACTCGCCGGTGGACTCGGCCGCGCCCGCCAGCGCCGCCCTGGGTCCCAACTGCAATCAGCCGCCCAGCGGCCGCCAGGCCAAGCTCCGCGCCGAAAACGAGATCGCCATCGTCCACCGCTGGGACGACAGCAACGACCGCTTGCGCTACTCGGTCCTGGACCGCAGCGGCAGCGGCTTGACCCACTCGGTCTATGAGAGCTACGGCTACGAGCCCTACACGGATGTCCGCTGGCCGGCCGTCACCACGGCTGATCTGAACGGCGATGGCGCGCGCGAGACGGTGATGGCCTTTCGGAATGCGGACAAGGACCTGGCCGTGCGCGTGCCCCAGGCCAGTGACTACTGGTACAGCGGCAACTATGACCGACACGACGGGAACGACGTGGCCTATATCGACGTGGCCGCCGGCAACCTGGATCGTCGCGATGGCGACGACGAGGTGGTGATCGCCTTCCGGGATGACAAGGATGACATCCACCTGGTCGGCCTGAAGGGGGAGAGCAGCGGCGGTATTGGTAACTCGAACAATTATTGGCAATGGTGGTGGTGGAGCGATAGCTCGGGCCGGGGCAACGTCTCCCAGGTCGCCGTGACCACTGGCGACATGAACGGCGACGGCTATGACGACGAGATCGCCGTGGCCTTTGTGGACGGCAACTACGACCTCCAGGTGCACGTTTTTCGGACTCAAGCCGGCCAGAACTGGCTCCAGTGGATCTGGGGCAAATCCTGGACGAACGTGGACCGAGGCAACCTCCCCAGCCTTTATAGCTACTCACGCATGCTGGACGTGACCACCGGCGACGTGGACGGCGACTTTCAGGACGAGGTCATCGTGGCCTTCCGGGATGGGTACTGGAGCTCCCACATCCAGGGCAAGGTGCAGGTGCTTGTCTTGGACCACACCCAGCAGTCTAGTTCCGAGTCTTTTAACGACACCACCTATACCCAGTATGACCCCAGCCCCGGCTATGACCTGGACTTTGACGAGTACGTGACGCCCTGGTGCGTCTCGGTGGCTGCCGGTGACATCGACGGCGACGGCAAAGACGAGGCCATCCTGGCCTACAGCGTCCAGGTGTGGGAGTGGCAGTACTACTGGACGACGGCTCCCGTCTATCCCCACGTCGTAGCGTTCGACTATGTCCGGCCCGGCGCTGGCGGCCTGCAAGAGCGCACTGGCGGCCACTGGAAAGGCACAGCCAGCCCCTGGGACTATGTGACACGCCTGACAGTGGACGCCGGCGACATCGATATAGATGGCCGAGCCGAGATCGCGCTGGCCTTTCGCGATCGAGACGGCAACCTGCAGACGTTGGCCTTTGAGGGCGAGAGCGGCGTGACTCAGAGCCGTTCGTACAAGCTCACCTCCACCGTCGACGTGGCCGAGTTCTGGCTGGCCATGGGCGACGTGAACGGGGATACCTCTTATGGCAACTATACCGGCACCTGCTACGAGACAGTAGAGACGCAGGTGACGGCCGTGCTCTATGTCCCGCCGCATTATTCGAACTATAACCGCTCCAGCGGCGGCGTCGGCTCGTGCGCCGCGTTCGGCAAGTTTATCGGCAGCGGCAGCTCCAACGCCGAAAGCGCCGCCACCAGCCAGGCCGGCTCGGTCACCATCGATGAATCCGCAAGCTTTGCGGACATCTTTGAGGTGGGGCCATCCTTTACCTACGATTACGAAAAGTCTTTGGAGGTCTCGAACGAGCAGGCCACCATGCGCACCGACGGCCTGCACACGGCCACCGACGGCAATGCCGGCATCTATGACCTGGTGGCGTTCGACAAGGTGACCTACTGGGTATACGAGTACCAAGAGAGCAGGTCCGGCCAGACGTTTACCGTCCGCATCCCCAAGGGCTATACTTCCAGCTCGCGCCGGATGGACCTGTGGTACAGCAACGGCCCCACCGAGTTTAGCGACTCGTGGGTGCCGGTGGGCCAGAACGTGGCCCGGGGCCGCACGGCCACCCAGTCCAGTACCTGGAGCAGCGGGACGGCCGACCGGGCCGTGGACGGCAACGCGGACGGGAATTATAGCCATAACTCGGTCACAGCCACCAACCGGGAGCAGTACGCCTGGTGGCAGGTGGACCTGAGCCGCATCCAGTGGCTGGACGCCATCCAGTTGTGGAACCGCACCGACTGCTGCGGCGACCGGCTGAGCAACTTTTACGTGTTCGTGTCCGATGCGCCCTTTGCATCCAACAACCCGAACACGCTGCTGGGCGATCCGAATGTATGGAACTATCATGTCACCGGCCAGGGCGGCCGGCCCACCACCGTGATCCCCAACCGC
>JAHJIN010000068.1 GCA_018823415.1 Chloroflexota bacterium
AGTGGGTGATGAGATGGTTGGCCAATCCTCCAGGTATTCAGGTGCTTGACCTCAATGGCTATATTAATGCCCTGCCGACCGGTGATATCAGGGAGAAACTCGAGTACATACAAAGGAACCTTGGCTCGGGGCAGTGGTTCGGTGTTGTCTTCATAGCCGTGGAATGGCTGAAGGAGAAGCCAGATGCATGGCGAGCCAGTGTTCTGATACACGAGTTCGTTCACACCGAGCAGTGGAGAGCAGCACTGAATAATGGAGTCGCATGGGAGGAGGCCTGTAGGGGCAGCCTGGAGAAAGAACGTGGGGCGCAATTCGTTCAATTTAGTATCATATACAATATGAATGATCAGAACGCGATAAACGCAGCCTTGCAGAAGAGGGGAGGAAAACGAGACGAGTTGGCGGTAGAGATTAGCAGGCTAATGATACCCTGTGATAGCGCCTACGCTGCGGTACGTGGTAGAAACCTAGTCTATTCGGATTGGCCAGCTACACTCGACCCCGGCAACACTGGGGGATTTCCGATAGGCTACTAGCGGACCGGTGAGCAAAGCGCAGTTCATCCGGATCGAGGGAATGGGCCGTACCTGGCCCCTGGCGATGATCGTGAACGTCATGGCGTCATATCTGTACAAGTAATGAGGGTAGGTTCATGACCATACGAAAGCTGTTACCAGTCACGTTGTTCGTCTTGCCCCTGTTGTTTTCTTGCCCGATGGGAACATGCGTCCTGCCAGCTCACCCGGTGTTTGTCGAACAGCCGGGGGTAAAGCTGCTCACCCCAGATCTGGGGCTGCATGGCGGTCCGTCGTGGTCGCCGGATGGCACTCGTCTGGTGTTCGACAGCGCTCCTGTGCCTTGGGGCAGCTCGCCCTCGGAGATCTATACGATGGACACGCAGGGACGGAACCGGGTACGCCTGACAGACAACTCGTACGAGGATTATACCCCCGCCTGGTCTCCGAAAGGGGATCGTATCGCGTTTGTATCGGACCGGGATGGCACCTATGCCATACACACCATGAACCCGGATGGCAGTGATGTGGTTCGGCTTGTCGAAGGAGGGGACCCAGCTTGGTCACCAGACGGAGAGAAGATCGCTTTCTTTGTAGGGGATGAGGGAGCGGCAGAGATATTCGTCTGGGAACAAGGCCGCGTGACACAACTGACCTCGAACAGGTACTACGATGCTTACCCATCCTGGTCCCCGGATGGACGACAGATCGTTTTTGTCTCGGAGAGAGGCGAGGGATTCCAGCTCTATGTGACGAATGCGGATGGCTCGGAGCAGCACCAGTTGACGAGTGGCCCCGACACGTATGATGAACCCGCGTGGTCCCCCGATGGCCGGTGGATCGTCTTCAGGCGTTCGCCGCCTCCCAGCTCTGGTCTCAGGACGGTGGGGCTATTGGACATCCAGACTGGGCAGACCCAGGTGCTTCTGGAGAACCAGTTGTCTCGTAACTTCGCCTGGTCTCCTGATGGTAGACAGTTAGCCTTCGTAGTGGCCGGGGATGCCAGTGACATCTATGTGATGGATGTGGCTGAAGTGTTGGGCAAACCGTTTCCGTAGACAAGCAGCAAGATGGCTGTACTCACAACATTTCGCACCACGCCTGGCGCAACAATCTACCAGCCACGGTGCCCCGAACGCCTGGACCACTGAACACAGTGAAGGCTCTGAGGAACCCCCTCAGTGCCTTCAGCCATGTCAGGGCCTCAGTGGTCCACCACTGCGCCTGGAGTACTGTCTTTCTTTGCCTCGGCGATACCGGCCTCGGCCATAATGCATGGCTGGTCAAGAGCCGCGCCCAAGCTATAAACTGATCACCCGCAGCGTCCGGTGGAGGTACAGTGTATGACCTCTGCGCGTATGGCCTTGGCCCGATCCTCCTTCGCTGCTGTGAAAAGCCCCCAGAATACGGGCAGCGCCAGAAACAAGCGCTTGGCTCCGCCTGGCGCCCCGGAGCGGCCCTGGCGCGGTCGCTGGGCTGGCCCGGGTCTGGCACCCTGACGCCGTACCTGGCCGGGGTAGCAGGGCCCGCGCCAGGCCTGAAGGAGACGAGCGCTACTACTCGCTGGTCCCCGATCTCGCGGGCAGTGACCATCGCTTGCTCATAGTACTCAATCGCCCGCTGTGCGTCACCCAGGTCAGCGCCGACGGCAGTACCTGGTACACGGTGTTCGACAGCGCAGTGTCGGGCGAGTACGCCGAGACGGCGGCTGGCAAAACTCATAGCTTTACGGCGCGCAGCGTGCGCTACGTGCGGGACTATGTGAACGGCTCCACGGCCAACAGTTTCAACCACTGGGTCGAGATCCAGGTCTGGGGCCGGGCCAACGTGGCCTACGTGGGGAGCTATTACGAGTGGCGGGGCAG
>JAHJIN010000069.1 GCA_018823415.1 Chloroflexota bacterium
ACGCCGGTCCCGCTTCCACAAGTACGCGATGCTGAAGACAAAGACCAGGCCAAAGCCCAGGAACCCGTTCCACGCCGAGGCGATGTGAAAGTAGAATATCTTTTGCTCGGGCAGGGCCCGGCCCGTCGTCGGGTCTCCGGCCAGCGGGGCATAAAAGAAGACCAGGGTCAGGGCCAGCAGGATCATCAAGAAACTTGCGATTCCTAGTATTGTTCGCCCAGTATTTCGGCTCATGGTTACCTCCAACTTCAAGCGTGAAACGTCAAACGTCATTCACCTGTAGCGACTGACATTTTACGCATCACCGATCACGTTTCCAGCACGTAATCGAACAGCATGTATGCCAGCGTGGCAAAGATCAGGTCATAGATGACGAGCAAGGGTATCCACTGGCCGGCATCGGCGATGGTGCCGCCGGCCAGGGCCACTGCCGTGCCGCGTACCGCCGCGATGAGCACGGGCACCGACAAGGGGAACAGCAGTACCGGTAGCAACACCTCGCTGGCCCGAGCGTTGGCCGTGAGTGAGGCCAGGAACGTGCCCACCAGGATGAACCCAGCCGAGCCAAGCACCAGCGACAGCGCCAGCAGCGGCAAGCCAGCCACGATGTCTCGGCCAAAGAGGACGGCAAAGGCCGGCACCGCAAACGCTTCTACCACCATCATGAGCGCCAGGTTGGCCAGCGCCTTGCCGAAAAAGATGGCGGCCCGGTCCGCCGGGGCCAGCATGAGCGCGGCGATGCACTCGTTCTCGCCTTCGTTCTGAAAGCTGCGGTTCAGCAGCAGCACGCCGGCAAAACACAGCGATACCCACATGATGCCCGGGGCCACGGCCCCCAGCTCGGCGGTGGCGGCCTCGACTGCAAAGCCAAAGATTACCATCACCAGCAGGGTAAAGGTGAACAGGGTCGCCACGGTCTCTCGACTGCGCCACTCGGCCAGCAGGTCTTTGCGGGTGATGGCCCACGTCACGCGGAAGAAATCCTTCATGCTGCACGCTCTGCGTCTGGCCCCGTTGGCGTGCTGGTGGCGGCCTGGTACGTCTCGCGGAAGGTGGCCCAGGAGTGGCCGGTCGTGGTTGCATCGTGGACCAGCCGGCCCCGGTGCAGGATCAGCGCCCGGTCGGCCACGTCCAACCCGGCCTCCAGGTCATGGGTGATCATGAACACGGTGCGGCCCTGGGCGCGCAGGCCGGCCAGCAGGTCGCGCAGTGTGGCCGTGGCCGATTGGTCCAGGCCGGTAAATGGCTCGTCCAGGAGCAGCAGGGCCGGCCGGGGCACGAGGGCCCGGGCGATGCTCAGGCGCTGTTTCATCCCCCGCGAAAAGGTGCGCACCGGGTCATCGGCCACCGGGGTCAGGCCTACCTGGTCCAACAGCTCGGCGGCGCGCGCGGCCGGATCGGCCATGCCATAGAGCCGGGCGTTAAAGATCAGGTTCTCGGCGGCGGTGAGGGTCTCGTAGAGCAGGCTGGCGTGAGAAACCAGGCCCATCTGCGCGCGCACCTGCTGCGCGTCTTTTCGCGTGTCCAGCCCGGCGATGGTCACCTGTCCCTCGGAGGGCCGAAGCAACGTGGCGAATATCTTGATCAACGTGGTCTTGCCGGCCCCGTTCGGCCCGAACAGGGCCACAAACTGCCCGGCCGGCACGTCCAGGCTCACCTGGCGCAGCGCCACCTTGTAGCCATAGCGCTTGGTGATGGCCTCGGCGTGGACGAGGGGGAGGATTGTGGGTTCAGCGGGAATCGGTTGTGTCATGGGCCGCATTGTACTCTATCTTGGCACCGGCGTCAACGCTAGAGCGCGCCGGCCGGCGCCTGGGCCGTTTTGCAAAAGCGCACCAGGTCCTGGGCCTCTAGCTGGCGGATGGTATAGCACGGCGCGCCCAGAGCCTCGGCTAGTTCCTGCGCCAGCCCACGGTCGAACGACTCGTGTTCGGTGTTGATGACCACGCTGCGGATGCCGGTCCGGCGAATCGCCTGGGCGATCTGCAACGCTTCTTCTTGCGGTGGCAGGCCGGTCATGCTCACGTTGCCTGCTGCGTCGGTGAGAATGACCACCAGAGGCATGACTTCTGGGTTGCGGCGCCGCGCCTGATGGACGATCTGGTGCGCGGCGTATAGCCCGGCCGAGAGGGGCGTCTTGCCGCCCACTGGCACATCCTGCAGCGCCGCCTGGGCCAGTTCTACCGATGTGGTGGGCGGCAGCACCACGCGAGCCGCATCTTTTTGAAAGACCACCAACCCCACCTGGTCCCGGCGCTGGTAGGCATCCTGGAGCAGGCTCAACACCGCGCCTTTGGTGGCGACAATGCGCGCTGCCGCGGCCATGCTCCACGAGGCATCAACCACGAACAGGATCAGGTTGGCGGCGCGGCGCACGCGGACCTTGTTTTGCACGTCCTGGGGGCGAATCGTCAGGGCCGGCCCC
>JAHJIN010000070.1 GCA_018823415.1 Chloroflexota bacterium
CTGTCGGATCACATGGTCCAACGCGGCGTGCCCATGCAAAGAGCCGCCTGAGCGCGGCCAACCAGAGACAGGAGGTGTGAACCACAACCAAACCATGCCGTTACGGGCGACGCCGCCCGCAACGGGATGGCGTCGCCCACACAACAACACTCAAGGAGGTTGTCATGGCGACACAAGAGACGATAGAACACGCGCGAGTGTGGGTCCTGAGCCTGATCGAGCTGGTACTCAATATGCGCAACCTCATCGGGCGCGAGCCTGACGAGCGCGAACAGTACCAGGAAGCCCAGGCCATCCGCCTGCTGTTGGCCTTGCTGGAACTGGCCGAGGCTGTGCCCGGCATCCTGCAGGTCGAGAGCTGGTGGGGCGGGAGTATGGAGCCCGCCACGCTGGAAGAGATCACTGCCGACCTGGGCCAGGTGTTCGATACCGAGGTCGTCGATGACCCGGCGTGCCGGCGGGCGCAGCACGTGGCCATGCGCATCCTGGGCGCCCTGAACGCAGTACTGGCTGGGCGCTCTATCCAGGTGTACCTGCCGAGCGAGGAGGAAACCCGCGAGGCGCAAGGGTACGCCGCGGGCGTGGCCGAGGAAGCCGCCGCTGGCGAGACTGCCGTGGCTCAGGAGGGGACCGATGAAAACGGCGCCCCAGCTTGAACGCTTCGTTCGCAAATTGGCCCGCCAGCATGGCCTGGATCTACGGGCCGACTACTTTCGTCTGAAACTGTCATGCGGCAGTGATTCGTTCATGCCGCTGACCATCGAGAGCTATGGGCTGAACCAGCTCTACGTGGGCCATTTCTATACCCAGCACGGTGACCAGATGTCGGACCCGATGCTATGCCTGTTCACCGGGTACGAACGCTACGACGAGAGCGGCCAGCTGGTGTCAGACAACACGTGGGTGCCGCTGTGGATCGAGCACCCGCCGCCGTTCGGCTTTATGCAGTCGGCCTATCTGTCCGACGACGGGCGCCAGGTGGACAGGATCCGCCCCCGCGCCCAGGCCGATCTGGCGCGGTTTGCCAACCAGTGGGCGCGCAATCTGCACGAACAGGGGTTCGATGGGCCGCGGGCCGTCGTCTTGCACTGCTCGAACGGTGACGAGCCCGAACCTGAACCCGTTGATCTGGCCGCCCTGCTGCCGGCACCCGAACCGGAGCCGGCACCTGAACCGGAGCCAGCAGCTCCGAGCGTGGCCCTCGCGCTGGCGACCCTGCCGGCCGCGGGCGGCCGCCCGATCCAATTGTCGATGTTCTGACCACACTACCCATCGCCGGTCCCGGGCTGCCCGGCGACGGGCAGCCCGGGACCTCCGGCGAACCAAACCCCAGGAGGAATCCCATGTCGAACACACGCACCAAGACTATCACGGTAATTCTGTTGACCCTGATCCTGGTGGCGCTCCTGCCGCCGGCAACGACCCAGGCGGCCCCGGTCACGCAGACGGGGGCCGTGACGGCCGTCACCGGCTGGGCCTACGCCAACAGCCGCGGCACTGGCGCGGGCACCTATGTGGTGCGCGCCCCGGTGATCCGCGTTGCCTACGGCGCTTACTATACCGCCTCTGGCTGGGTCCGGTACCCGACCATCGTCTACCGGGCCAGCACGCGCCAGGTCACCTGGCAACCGGCTGGCTACTGGGCCGATCCCATCAACGGCTTTGGCTACTATGCGCTGGGCCTGGACACCCCTATCATCGGAGGTGCGCCATGATGAGCAAGAAGAAACATCCCGCGCGCGCCCGCCTGGACGAGCTCCTGAACCAGTTGCAGTACCTGGGAGCGGCCGACCTGGACGAGCAGTACGACTGGCTCGAACGGTGGGTCAATCAGCCCACCCGGTTCAATGCCATCTGCTGGCACTGCCGGCACACCGTGCTGGTGGACGAATCGCCTTATACCACGACCGCCGTGCAGTACGAGAACGGCGACGTCCCCTGCCCGCGCTGCGAGCGCGATGACGGCTTTGAGATCCACGGCTGCTATGACGCGCACGACCTGGCCATGCTGCAGTTGCGGGCCGCAGGCCACGAGAACGTGCCGCCCGACGTCGTCGAGGCGTGGTTCCTGAGCTTCCTCGTCGAGGAGGCCGTGGGCTGGCTGCCGACTGAGCCGGCCCAGGAAATCAGCGCCCGCCCCGAACCGGCGAGCCGGCCCACCGTGGCCCTGGCCGCGTGAGGTGTAACATGGACCCAAGTCACGACATCCCCTGCCAGCGGCCCGGCCACACCGAGCCCGCTAACCTGCGGGTGACGGGCCACCCCATCCC
>JAHJIN010000071.1 GCA_018823415.1 Chloroflexota bacterium
ACGCCAGGGTGACGGCGGTGGGATCGAACACCTCCACCTCGACCCAGGCGCTGTCGTCGTTGGAATCGCCGTGGATGGTGGCCGTGTTGAAAAAGCCATCCTTGTCGCCCAGGCTGCCGAGGACCTGCCCGGTGATGGTGATCACCCCGCCCTCGCCGGGGGCCAGATCGCCCACCGACCAGGTGTAGGTCGGTGGGGTGACGGTGGTCTCGACGCAGGAGCTGTCGGCCGAGCAATTGGTGCCAGTGACAGTGACGCTGATGGGCACCACGTCGCTGACGACAATGCCGGTGGCGGTGGCCGTGCCCGCGTTGGAGAAGGTCAGGACATACTCGATGGTCCCGCCGGGTGAGGGGTTGGTGGGATTGGCGGACTTGTCAATAGCCAGGTTGGCCGCCGTGCCGATACTGAAATTGATGGACGTGGTGGCAAAGGTACCGGCGTCGGTAAAGGTCCAGGAGTCGGCCACATCCTCATCGCCACTAGTGCCGGTGAAACCCCGGAAGCCGCTGCCGTGGGGTGACGAGTCGCTGCCCCCGGCCAGGCTGGTCGGGCTGGCGTTGGTCAGGGCGATGCCGTTGAGATCGTCATAGTGGGCCTGGTGGATGTTGCCGGCGCCCAGGGTGGTCAGCCGCTCGATGTGCAGGCCGCCCAGGCTCTCGATGTCAAACATGGGGTAGTGGATCTCGCCGGCCAGGGCAAAAAGCTTGACGGCGTAGGTCCGGTCGCCGGTCAGGGGCACGCCGCTGCCATCCCGGCCGTCAAAGTCAACGCTGTTGCCGGCGCTGTCAAAGACGCCGCGCAGCAGGCGGTCGGCGGCGTCGTCAAAGCTGCCATTGTCGTTGGCGTCGACGATGAGGCTATAGGCCGCCTGATCCAGGGCCGGATCGGAATCGAAGGTGAACTGGCAGGCCGGGCTCCAGGGGGGCGGGTTGGCCGCCCAGCCGGGGCCGCCCCCGGCGTTGGTGCCGTCGAATTGTAGATTGGTGGGCGACGGCGGGATCAAGGGGCTCGTCAAGTAGCCCAGGGTCTCAGCCAGTCCCCCGGGGCCGCTGACCACGACCGGGTCGGGGGGGTTGACGAACAGCTTGTAGGTCACGTCGCTGGCGGTATCGGGCGCATAGGGGGCATAGACGACCTGGGCCGCCCCTATCTGGCTGGTGCGCCAGCTTTTGTAGGTGGGTTGTCCGGTCGCCGCGCTCTGGACGCCCTTGTTGTTGACGAGAAAGGCCCAGCCGGCGCCATTCAGTTCGTCGAACTGCACCCGGTACTGGTGGCCGTCGCGGGTCAACACGTAGAACTGCTGGTCAGGGTTTGTCCACTCGACGAACACGAGGGTGTTTGAAAAGAGGCGCCCGGTTTGCTCGACCCCGCTGGCGTCTCGCACCGTGGCATCCCAGGCGTGCACAAACCCAGACACCGGGATGATGGTCGCGGGGTTGATGGCTTGTTCCCAAGTCCCCCCCTGGCTGGCCCCGCTTGGGGCAAACAGCACCGGGTAGATGCCCGAAGTGGTGGCTGTGTACTGGCAAGAGTTGTAGCCGCCAGGGTTGGGCAGGGGGCCGGCCACCTCCTTGGCCCGGGTGTTGATCAAGCCATAGGTGGTGTCGCCGCCGGACTGGGCCACGCAGTTGACGATGGCCGAGGCCAGGAGGGTGGCATCGGGATACACGCTGCTGTACACCGGCGTGCCCGGCGCCCAGACATAGATGTTGCCCTGGCCGGTGTGAACGCTGTTGGAGCCCAGGTGGAGCGTCTCGCCGGCCTGCAAGTAGACGTTGAACACAACCCAGAAAGGCATAATGCCCCACTCAGTGCGGCCTGCCTGCATTGTCAGTCCCACCCGAGCATTGCCTCCCTGGGCCAACTCAAAGTCCGCCAGCTCGCGGCTGCCTTCGGCTTGAGCGGGTTGGGCCAGTGGAGCCAGGGCCAGCAGGGCCAGGATGGTCAGGGCGGCCAGCAGTCGTAGTACGTTCTTGGTTCGTGGATAGTTCATGGGTTTCCTCCTCGTGAATGGCTAGTTGGTAATGGTCAATCTTCAACGGGTGGGTCAGCACCTCCTCGCAGCGCGGGCGGCAACCGGGTCTGATCCTGCAAGAACGCCAACAGGCGGTCCAGGTCCGCAAAGCCGTGGCGCTGGTCGGTGGCGGCCTCGTGCAGGGAGACACGCCAGGGTTGGTCCGGCGTCTCCTGCCACAGGCGCAGCAGGTAGGCGCGGTAGGGCCGGGGGGTGCGTTTCTGGGTCACGGGCCCCTCCTTTTGGGGTGGGGTAGGGGCGCGGTGACCGCGCCCCTACGGGTTGTCACGTGCCGATGGTGGGGCAGGTGCTGTTACAGTAGCTCCCCAGGGCCACCTCGCTGCTGTCGGTCTTGCAGCCGCCCAGCACGGCCTCCGTGGGCACCAGCTTGACCTGCTCGATCTGGGGCTTGGTGTACG
>JAHJIN010000072.1 GCA_018823415.1 Chloroflexota bacterium
CGGTGAGGGCGTAGATCAGCTCCCCCGGCAGCCCCGGCCGGCCCGGGGCGATGGCCTGGACCAGCCCGGCCTGGCGCGCCCGATGCAGCCGTCGCCGCACCGTGGCCGGGTCCTGGTCCAGCAACACCCCCAGCTGGCTGCTGCTCAGCCAGGGCCAGACCAGCAGCCAGCCCAGGGTTGGGGAGAGGGTATCCCGCGCGCTCACTTCAGTACCCCAGCCGCCCGGTCAGAGGGACGTGCGGCTGCCGGGTGGCCGTCCCCTCCTCCAGGGGCCCCGGGTCGCCGGCCGGTCGCCACTCGGAGTAGCAGGCGGCCATCATCGCCGCGATTTCCCGCTCCACCTCGGCCCGCGGCCGGCCGTACTGCCGGGCGGAAGCAGCAGCAATGGCCTCGGCCTGGGCCTCGTCCCCGGCCCGGGGCTTGGAGATGGTCATGGAGAAGGTCGGCAGCCGCTCGTGGGCCCGGCTCAGCTTGGCGTAGCAGGCAAAGTCGGACAGGTTGACCACATCCGCCACCGTCACCCCCCCGTCCAGCTCGTCCACCAGCAGGTGGGCGTCCTCGGCGCTGGCCTGGAAGACAAAGAGGTGGCTGATGTTGCTCAGCAGCGTCGGGCGCAGGGCCGGGTCCCGGGCGTCCAGCCGCCGCAGGCTCTGGGTGCCCAGGACGATGTGGCCGCCGAACTTGGCCAGCTCGGCGATAAAGCCCTCATAGTTCGCCGGCAGGGTCTGGAACTCGTCCACCACCACCAGCGCCCGGCGCCGGGCCCGCCCCGGCTCCGCCTGCGCCCGCAGGCAGCGGGCCACGATGTCCAATAGCGTGGTCCCCACCAGCGCTGCCGTCTCCTGGCCGATGAGCCCGGCGGCGGTGTCCACCAGGATGACCTGGCCCTGGGCCACCAGCGCCGGCAGGTCCAGGGTGGTGCGCGGCTGGCCAAAGATGTGGCGGGTCACGTCGTAGACGGCAAAGAGGTTGACCTTGTCCAGCACCGGCCGGGTGATCTCTTCCCACCAGCGGGGGTTCTGCTCGATGACCGAGCGGTTCTGCTCCCACCACCAGCGCACCCGGGGGTCGCGGACGTGTTGGAGCACGTACTCGCGCAGCTTCTTGTCGGCCACCAGGCCGTTGACGTCCAGCAGGGTAAAGGGCCGGGGCACGTGCTCGTTGGCCTCTACCAGGGCGGCCAGGGCGTGGCGAAAGATGTCGGACATGCGGGGGCCCCAGTAGTCGTGCCAGATGCGGGAAAAATCGCTGATCAGGTCGTCCACGATCTGCTGGCGCCCTCGGCCGCCCTGGGGGTCCAGGAGGTTGATGCCGATGGGGTGGGCCTGGTCGTTGAGGTCCACGTAGGCCACGCGGTCGCGGTGGGCCGGGGGGATGCGGCGCAGCAGGCCCCGCACCAGGTCCGAGTGCGGGTCCAGGACCAGGACGGCGGTCTGGCGGTCCTGGAGGGCGGCATCCACCAGGTGGCCCATGAGCGTGGACTTGCCCCGCTGGGTCTTGCCTACCAGGAGGGTGTGCTGCTGGAGGTCGGCCAGGGGCAGCTTGACCGCGACCCGGGGGCCCAGGTGCTCCGCGTGGCCCAATAGCACCCCGGCCCGGACCTGGCCCAGGGGCGGCAGGAGGCGGCGGTAGCGGGGCCGGGGCACGAGCTGGAGCTCCACGTCGCGGTGGGGCAGGTGCCACAGGGCGGCCAGCTCCCGGGCGGTGAGCAGCGGCAGCGCCCGCCAGGGGGGCCGGGCCTGGCGACCCAGGACGGACCAGGCCAGTGGGTCGGTATAGAGGTCGTATGGCACGACGGAGTCCGGCAGCTCGTGGGCGACCAGGCGGTTGCCCTGGCCGTGCTGGACCTGGCGGTAGGCGGCGGCGAGCTGGTGGAGCTGGGGCAGCAGGCGGCCCCGGTCCGGCCCCAGGGCAAAGAGGCGCAGCCAGACGTGGAAGGCCGGGCCGCCGGCCAGCTTTTCCTGGACCAGGGCCGGGTCTGGGAGAGGCTGGCGGCCCCGGGCGCGGGCCAGCCCGGCCAGGGCCAGCCCGGCCGCGAGGGCCGCACCCAGGGTCAGCGTGCCTTCCAGGTAGTGGCGGGCCAGGAGTTGCAGGCTGCCCAACAAGAGCGCCGCCCCGCCGCCGGTGACCAGCAGCAGGACCAGGAAGGCGCGCACGTTGCCGCCCAGGGTACGCAGGGTCGGGGCCGTGGCGAAGGGGTTCGACCGCTCCGCGTGGGCCAGGTGCGCCCAGGCCTGGCCCCAGTCCGGCGGGGCCGGGC
>JAHJIN010000073.1 GCA_018823415.1 Chloroflexota bacterium
ATCACCGTGCAGCGGAATGGGCAGCTACAGACTATGCCCTGGCTGATGCCGGCCATCAGCCAGGGCAACCAGGCCTGGCGCCTGGTAGGTCTGCTGTTCTACCTGCCCTTCTGGCTGGTCGGCACCGCCGTGCTGCTGCTCTTGCGGCCCCGGGACCAACGCTGGCGGTTGCTGGCCGCGTTCAATTATGTGACCGCCTTCTGGCTGGCGGTGGGGATGGTATCGCAGTCGCAGGTGGCCGCATCCTCGCTGGTGCTGCACGCCGTCTCCTGGCTGTTCGTGCCCATCTATCTCCACCTGCACCTCCTCGTCCCCACGCCACTGCTCAGACCGCGCCTCCGCACCTACCTGTTGCTCCTCCTGTACGCCCTCGCGGCCGTCCTGGCCGCCCTGGAGCTGTTCCAACTGCTGCCCAGTTCCGTGTATACCCTGGGCCTGCTGTTGGCCATCCCGGGTAGCCTGGGGCTACTGGTCTGGCGGCTGTTCGATCGCTCATCCCCGGCGGCCCGGCTGGCTGCGCGCGTGATGCTGGCCGGCATTGGTCTGGCGTTGGGGCCGGGTATCGTGTTGGGGTTAATCCCGAAGCTGTTGAACTCGGCCGCGCCGGAGGCCATGGCGATGAGCGTGGCGATGGTGGGGATCCCGCTGCTGCCGCTTGCCTACGCCTACGCCCTGTACAAACGCACCCTGGGTCCCCTGGAGTTCCGGGCCAACCGCCTGCTCAGCCTGTATGGCTTTGCCCTGCTGTACCTGACGGCCTTCGCCGTGGTGCTTGTGGTCGGCCGAAGCTGGTCTTCGTCGCCCGATGAATTCATGGCCTTCATCCTGGTCGTTTCGACGGTCCTGGTGATCGTCGCGCCCGCGTCGCGTGCCCGCTTTCAGCGGCTGGTGGACCGGCTGGCCTATGGGATCCGGTACGACCCGGACGAGATCTTCCGGGCCTGTGCCACCCGCATCCCGGCGGCGCTCGACCGCCCAGTATTGGTCTCCCTGCTGGCTGATGAGATCGCCCCGAGCCTGCTCATCCGCGAGTCGGCGCTGGTACTGTTGACCAACGATGAGACCGATCTGGTCTATGCGCGGGGCGTCAACCTGGCCCAGATACCCGAGACGCCCCAGCAGATACGGGGCTGGCTGGCCGAGGCCGGTCGCTATCGGCCCCCCTTACCCGAAGCTGCCGTGACGCGAACCAGAGCCTCTGACCAATGCAACTCGGACTGGGTACGCTTGGTTATCGCTATCCAGACCCGCGGGCAAATGATGGGCATCTGGCTGTTCGGGCGGCGGGACCCGGATGACTATTATCCGCAGCCCGACATCGCGCTCTTGACCGCTCTGGCAGCCCAGGTGGCGGTGACCGTGGATAATGCCCAACTATGCGAAGACCTGCAACGCCAAATGGATGAGCTCCGACATGCCCAGGATCAACTCATCCAGTCGGCCAAGATGGCCGCTATCGGCACGCTGACCGCCGGGGTAGCTCATGAGTTAAGCACTCCCACCACCACTGTGCTGGGGTTTGCCCAATGGCTACTCAAGCATGAGGACCAAGCTTTCGACGATTCTGCCCGGAAGGCAGTGAATCACATCATCAGCGAGGCTCGCCGCGCCTGTGATATCGTACGGCGCATGCTGGACTTTTCGCGCCAGAGCGAATTCAATCTGGAGGTGGGCTGCGTCAACCAGGTGGTGCAGGACACCGTGGCCCTTCTCCACCAAAATCTGATGGACAGGAACGTGACCGTGGAGGGGCACTATGCGCCGGATCTGCCCTCCGTCCTGCTGGACGTCAGCCGCATGAAACAGGTGTTTCTCAATCTCATCAGCAATGCTGGCCAGGCTATGCCCCAGGGAGGAATATTGACCGTGACCAGTGAGCGAGTAGGGGATGAGGTAGCGGTACGCATCATCGACACCGGGGTGGGTATTCCACCGGAGCACTTGCCGCGCGTCTTTGACCCATTCTTCACCACCAAACCGGCCGGGCAGGGCACCGGGCTGGGGTTGTCGGTCAGTCTCGGCATCGTGCAAGATCACGGTGGGCGCATCGAAGTGGAGAGTCAGGTAGGGAAGGGCAGCACCCTGGTAGTGTGGCTGCCCATCCATGGATCCCTGCCCGACCCATGACTGGCAGGCCCGCGCAGTTCCCCGGTTTGTGCACGGACCTCGTCCGGGTATTGCTTCTAGCAGATGTTCGTGGTACAATGGAATGGGTCGGGTAACCTGGTATACCTGGGTATGGATCGTCAGGCTGGTTGGCCGGCGAGTGTCCATGTTGATCGGTAGGATCGTTTGCGGAACCATTAGCGCGGGAACCATCTACGGCGTAACAAGTGAATGATGAAGGAGATGCATATATGGACATGGCTATGACAATTGAGAAATTTAATGCACTATTGTTCTCAAAGAAGGATGATGGTCCCTGGCTGGCGGCGCTGCGCCAGCTCCGGACTATCGGAAGACCAGAGGATATCACCCGTCTGGCGGAAGAGGCAGCCCAGACCTGGACGGATTGGCGTCCTCCAACGTCCTGACCCGGCCGGCCATCTATTACGGAAAGGCGACAATAGGACGCCACCAGAGTGCCTCAAAGCGTGTGGCGGGCAACCACACACTTGCGTTTCGCGCCACAGCGGGGATTGGATGAACAACATGGAAGGCATTAAAGCGCAGGTGTTGGCCCTGCCAGAGGTGGCGGCCTGGCCCGAGATGGTCAACTATGTCGAGCGGGCCACGCACGCGCCTCGTCCGGATTGGGACCTGCCTTTGCTGGCCTGCCAAGCTGTCGGCGGCGACGAGTCCGTAGCCATCCCTGGCGCCGCTGCTATCGCCTGCCTGCAGGTCAGCATTATCCTGGTAGACGACATGCTCGACGAGGATCCTCGGGGTGAGCATCACCGCTTTGGCAACGGTCCCACGGCTAACCTGGCCCTGGCTTTCCAGGCGGCGGCGTTTCGCGTCGCCGGCCGTGCCGCCGTGGTCGCTGAACGGCGCGCTGCCGTCGTTGCTAGCCTGGCCGGGTTGGCTCTCGCCACGGCCCGGGGCCAACACCAGGATGTGCAAAACCTAAGCGGCGAAGAGAATTATTGGCGAGTGGTGCGCGCCAAGAGCACCCCCTTTTATGGCGCGGCGCTCCACGTGGGCGCGTTGCTGGGGAATGCCAGCCCGGATGTGGCTGAGGGACTATACGACTTTGGCGTGCTCCTGGGCGAGGTTATCCAGATCCGCGACGACCTGTTCGATGCTTTCCAGTCGCCGGCCAACCCGGACTGGACCCAGGGCCGCAATAACCTGCCTATCCTGTACGCCCGTACGGCCGATCACCCAGATCGTACCCGATTTACCAATCTCCTACCCCGGGTGGCCGATCCACTGGTCTTGCGGGAAGCCCAGCAGATCCTGATCCAGTGTGGCGCCGTCAGCTACTGCGCCTACCACCTGGCCGAACGCCACCGGCAGGCCCGGCAACTGCTGGCGGGCCTGCTCCTCGCTGACCCGACCCCCGTGATCGAGTTGTTGGCCCAGCAGACGCAATCCTTGATCGACTTGCTTCAAACCAGTGGGGCCGAGTTGCCAGAGGAGCTTGTGGAGCGATCCGGATGACCGCGCGACCTGTCAACCGCTGGCGCCAGACGGATTGGCTGCTCGTGGTGCTCTCCGCGGCCGCGCTCCTGGCCTGCCTCTGTTACACCCTCGCGTATGTATTCCTGGTGCCCTATCCCGGCGTTACCCTCAATAGCGGATGGATGGTCATCTCGATCGATCCGCGCGATGACCACCCGGGATGGTCCGTAGCCGACCGCAACAGTCTCCAGATAGGCGATCAGGTGCTCGCCATTGGTGACCTGACCTATGAAGGGTATTGGAGCGATCGGCGTTGTATCCCCTTTGACGGCTACGGCTCCGGCGACCGGGTGCCCATCACCGTGCAGCGGAATGGGCAGCTACAGACTATGCCCTGGCTGATGCCGGCCATCAGCCAGGGCAACCAGGCCTGGCGCCTGGTAGGTCTGCTGTTCTACCTGCCCTTCTGGCTGGTCGGCA
>JAHJIN010000074.1 GCA_018823415.1 Chloroflexota bacterium
AACCCCGCGCCCTCTCCGCCGCGACGCTCGACCGCGCCGAGGCCCTCAAGCGCGAGCAACCGCTGCGCTCGGCCCGCTCCATCGCCCGCATGCTGCGCCTGGACACCACCCAGCCCGTCCCGGAAGACACCATCGCGCCGCGCACCCTACGCCGCCAGCTCGCCCGCCGGCACGCGACTACCACCCAACTGTTGGGCACCCAGCGACCGCAACCCTACCGCCGCTTCGAGCGCCATCACTTTGGCGATCTCTGGCAAGGCGACGCCATGCATGGCCCGCAGTTGCCCAACCCCGCGCAGCCCGACCAACTCCGCCAGGTGTTTTTGTTCGCTTTCCTCGATGACCACACCCGCCTGGTGCCCCACGCCCAATTCTATTGGAACGAGCAACTGCCCCGCCTGGAGGATTGCTTCAAGCGGGCGCTCTTGCGCCACGGGCGGCCCCTGGCCATCTATGTGGACCAGGGCAAGGTCTACTCCTCCAAGCAACTGGATACCATCTGCGCCACCTTGGGCATCCAACGCATTCTCGGCACGCCCTACTACCCCGAAGGCCGGGGCAAGATCGAGCGGTTCTTCCAGTTCGTGCAGTCTGACTTTTTACCCGAACTGGCCCATTCGTCCGTCACCACCCTGGCCCAACTCAACGAGTCGCTCCTGGCTTGGCTGGAGGTCGTCTATCACCGCCAGGTCCACAGCGAGACCGGCCAGGCGCCCCTGGAACGCCACCGCCACGCGATGCGCGATGCCGCCACGACGCGGCCCGTGGACCCCACGGAACTGCGCCAGGCCTTCCTCCATCGCATCCAGCGGACCGTCACTAAAACCGCTACCTGTTCCTTCCAGGGCAACCGCTACCGCGTGGCCGACTATTTGCGCGGCCAGCAAATCGAGCTTCGTTATGACCCTTTCGACCTGACCCAGCTCGAGGTCTGGTTCCAGAACACCTTCCTGCAACGGGCTGAACCCGACCGCGTCGTGACCACCGTGCACCGTGACGTCGAACCCGACCCGCAGCCCACGCCCCCGCCCGGCACCGGGCTGGATTACCTGGCCCTGCTGCGCGCCGAGCGCGAACGCCTGCTCCAGCAGCAACTCCAGGGCCTACACTTTAGCCAACTAGCAGAGGAGAATACCGATGACCAGCCTCAATGAGTGTTACGGCTTTCGCTACACCCCCTTCACCAAATCTATCGCTGCCCCGGACCTCTATCCCGCCCGCGGCCACCGCGAGGCCCAGGGCCGCCTGGCCTTCGCGCTGCAGCACCGGCTGCCAGCTCTGCTCACCGGCGACGTCGGTACGGGAAAATCGACGGCCGTCCGCGCCTTTGTCCAGAGCCTCGACCGCAACCTGTATGCCGTCGTCTACCTCTCCAACCCTCACCTGGGCGTCGCCGCCCTCTACCGCGAGATCCTCCTCGCCCTCCAGGTCGAGCCCGCCTTCGGCTTGATCCGCCTCGTACCCCAGCTCCGCAGTACCCTCCACGACCTGGCCCGCAAAGGCCGCTATGTCCTGCTCATCGTGGATGAGGCGCACCTCCTACCGCCCGAACTGTTCGACCAGTTGCGCTTCCTGCTCAACGATGACATGGACTCGGCGTCGCTCATCACCCTGGTGCTGCTCGGCCAGCCCGACCTGGCCCACAAGCTGCGCTTCGCTCCCTACGAGGCCCTCCACCAGCGTATCGCCGTGCGGTTCCACCTCAAGCCGTTCGACCTGGAGGAGACGGCCGGGTACATCAAACATCACCTCCGCAGCGCCGGTTACCAGGGCGCGCTCTTTAGCGACGGTTTTATCGCCGGCGTCTATGACCAGACTAAAGGCGTGGCCCGCCAGATCAACAACCTCTGCCGGGCGGCGCTGCTGCTGGGCGCCACCGAGGGCAAGCAGATCCTGGACGAGACCGACCTCAAGCGCGTGATCCTGGACCTGGAGGGTCAGGTTGGTTGAGCCGGCCGCCGTTCATCCCTTGCCAGAGGCCCTGCGGGGCCTCTTTTTCGTGCCTGGCCTGGGCACCCAGTTGATCACCCAATCCGGCCAAGTGCCGATCAAATACCGTGGCCCCTAACAGCAGACCAAAGGCCATACCATTGTAGGACAGAGCATAGTCTTGCCACGACGCGCCTCGCTTCGCCGGCGGTTTGAGCGATTCCGTGGGATCCAGAAACTCGTGCA
>JAHJIN010000075.1 GCA_018823415.1 Chloroflexota bacterium
CGACGCCGCTCAGAAGTCGCTCACCGTGTGGGCGGTGGTGCGCAACTTTGTCCCCTACTTGCCCGGGGCCCAGCATGCGGGTCAGAGCCCCGCCGAGTTGGCGGGGGTGGACCGCCAGGGGCTGCCCTGGTTGCAGTACCTCAACCGGCAATTGTCGGCGGTGGCGTGAGGCCAGATTGAACGTGCAATCGGGCTGACCACCCCGGCCAGCCGAGTCCGCATGGGCCCGGGCCGCCAGCAGCGCGGTCATCGTCTCCAGCAGGGCCATTAACTGGCTACTGGCCCCCGGTAAGCCCCGAGGCCAACTCTGGGGGCTGGCTCACGGGCCGCATGCGGCTGGACTGGCTCACCCACCGACTTTCAAACTATACCGACCCACCAATCTGTTCCTGGCGCGAACCGCTCACCGTGAATGCCATAACTCATCGGCGCGGCATGTACGCCGGCAACGGAACAGATACGCCACCTGGTGCAAGATCAATACGCCATTCGGATGATGCGCTATCCCTGCTCAGCGTGGTATAATCAGCATAGACGGTCTAGTCGAGCAATCTGAACGCAACAGGTCGCGCAACGTGCGAAAGGGAAAAGGAGGATATGCCATGCTTTACCAAAGAATCTCGCGAGTGTGGATCGTTCCATTCGTAGCCGTGGTCGTGGGCCTGATGGTGGCCTGCACCTGCGTGCCGCCGGTGCCGGTGGCGCAGCAGAGCAAGCCCACGGTGGTCATCGCTGCCCCGGCCGACGGCGCGGCGGTCCCGGTGGGCCAGGCCGTGTCCGTTCAGGCCGTGACCGCCGATAGCCAGGGCATCAGCCGTGTGACCCTATCGGCCGACGGGACTCTGGTGGATACGGTCGACAGTCCCAGCCCGCAGCCGTCGTTCGGCGCGACGCTGTCCTGGACGCCCACCACACCCGGCGTGCATGTGCTCACGGTCATGGCCTACAACGCCGCCGGCACGGCCAGTGACCCGGCCCTGGTCAAGGTGAACGCCACGAGTGACCAGGCGACGGCCATCCCAACTGTGCCGGCGCAGCCCACGGCGGTCCCGCCCACAGCACAACCGACAACGGTCTCCCCGACCGCCGCACCGCCGACGGTGGTGCCCCCGACCGCCGTGCCGCCGACCACGCCGCCCGCGCCCACCATCCAGTCGTTCACGGCCAATCCGGCGGCTATCACTCCCGGGGGATCGTCCACGCTCCAGTGGGCGGTCACCGGCGCGGACTCGGTGACGATCAACCACGGCGTCGGCGCGGTGGCCGCCAGCGGCTCAAAGCAGGTGAGTCCGGCCAGCACCATCACCTACAAGCTCACGGCCCAAAGTGCCGGCGGGTCTGTTACCAAGCAGGTTCAGGTGCAGGTCAACCCGGTGCCTGTGGGCGATTGGCCCGTGATGCGCTACGGGGATCAGGGCGCAGTGGTATTCGCGCTCCAGTACCTGCTCCGGGCAGAAGGGTACGCGCTCTCGGCGGATGGCATATTCGGCCCCCAGACCCAGGCTGCGGTCCAGAGCTTCCAGGCGACCAAAGGGCTCTCAGTAGATGGCATTGTCGGTCCCAACACCTGGACGGCGCTCGTGCAAGGCCACACGGTCAAGACGAACAGCACCGGCGACGCGGTGCGCGCCGCGCAGCACCTGTTACAATACGTGTATGGCTACAACAGCGTCGCCGTCGACGGCATCTTTGGACCCAAAACCCAGGCAGCCGTGACGGCTTTCCAGACGTCGCGGGGCCTGACCGCGGATGGCATCGCGGGGCCCCAGACGTGGAAGGCGTTGGTGGCCGGCACATAGGCGGCGCTGCGATACCGCGAGCAAAAGAGGCCGTCACCACTGGTGACGGCCTCTTGCTCATGGCCAATGGCCAAACCAAACTGCTAGTCCAACATGGGTATCTTGACGCCGCACTCCCGGGCGCAGGCGATGGCTTCCTCGTAGCCGGCGTCGGCGTGGCGCATGATGCCGGTGGCCGGGTCGATGGTGAGCACGCGCTCTAGCCGCCGGGCCGCCGCCGGGGTCCCGTCGGCCACCACTACCTGCCCGGCGTGCTGCGAGTAGCCAATGCCCACACCGCCGGCTTATTGCGTGAGCACAAACAGATCGCTGACCTCACATTCAAAATACTCGCACAGACGCTCAATGGTGGTCCGTCCAACCATCTCAAAGTTATCGTTGGCAAGTCTGGTGAGCGTACTGGCATACAGGCCTGTTGCTGTTGTAACATCGGCATAAGTTATCCTTTGGCCTGTTTTCTCGCTCTTGTGCTTGATGAGGTCTCGGAGCTTGCAATGTAGCCTCAAGGGACCCTCCTGGTAAGCTTGACAAATCCGGAATCATATGCTATACTGAAAATAGCTAATACGCTATATAGCTATAAGTAGAAATCACTACTTCAAATGTATTCTAGGCTAAATAGTGGTTTCCGTCAAATGCCCCTCCGAGAAAAGATCGTGTTGGTCCCCGTCAGAACAAGCTTTTGGCGGTGTTTCCTGCTCAATGCACGTCTTGTGACAGCGCAATCATTATGGATTTGTTCCAAGTCCAATACTTCGCTACGCTTTCATTTTAGTACAAATAAAGCATGAAGGCAAGCGTACGAGAGACGCATAGATGAGAAAAGTTCCTGTTAGGCTCAGCGATGAGGATCTGCGTCGGCACTTTGATGTGGAGAAATTGAGGCACGAGTTTCCCAATGAGGCGGAACTGCTTCGCTATCTCTACTGGGAAGAAATGCTATCACAAAGAGAGATCAGGGTGATACTCAACTGCTGTCAGTCAGTCGTGTCTAACAGAATGAGAAGGTATGGGATCAAAGCCCGTTCAAACGCCGAGGCAGTGATCATGGCCGCAGGCTATGCCCACGAAAGGCATGCCTTCGACGGCGACGATAGGGAGAAATGCTATTACATGGGCTTTGCGAAGGGCGATTGCCACGTTAAGAAGCGCTTCAGAAACGGCTTGACTATAGAGGTCAAATGCCATTCGACCATTCCAGAGCAAATGCGACTCTTTGAAGCACTCTTTGGACCTTATGGTCATTTCAAGCAGTGGAAGACCAAAAAGGGAAGCGTCCACGCTACGGTCGGACTTGACCTAGGAGAGTGCTGAAAAAGTGTCCCGGGACTTTCGTTCTGTGGACCACTGATGGTATAATAGACCTGGACCGCAAAATAGTTCAGGAGATGAGTGCCATGTTAGGACGCCGCCAGCC
>JAHJIN010000076.1 GCA_018823415.1 Chloroflexota bacterium
CGTGTCGAAGTGGGACGGCTATTACATCAAAACCCCATTTTATACGGCCCAGTGGGACAAAGGGAACACCAGGGATGCTGCTTTTGGCGGGGCTAAGGTTTTTGATTACTGAAGTTCTCAAAAGTGCAGAGTCCCTGCTAACCCGTGAAACTCTTGTACAAGAAGCAAGAATCCTCACAAGAATCAACCTGGTTGGCTGTGGCTTGTTCGGCTTGGCCGCACCAAGCGACTATGAGGAGCGAGCATGAAGGTCCCCACGCGCCAGCAGGCCGAAGCATACCTGGCAGAGGCGCACACGCTGAACCCCGGCCCCTGGGTCCAGCACTCGCGCTATGCCGGGCAGGCGGCTGCGGCCATTGCCGCCCACCATCCCCATCTCGACCCGGACACGGCCTATGTGCTGGGCTGTCTGCACGACATCGGCCGACGAGCCGGCGTAACGGACATGCGCCACGCCATCGACGGCTACGATTTCATGCAGGCCGAGGGCTACCCGGGCGCGGCGCAGGTCTGCCTGACCCACTCGTTCCCGATGCGCGACGTGCGCGCCGCCTTTGGCAAATGGGACTGCTCTGACAAAGAATTTGCGTTCGTGCGCGAGTTCCTGGCCCGGGTCGAGTACACGCCCTACGACCGGCTGATCCAGCTCTGCGATGCGTTGACCTTGCCCTCTGGCTTTTGCCTCATCGAAAAGCGCATGATTGACGTGGCCCTGCGCTATGGCGTCCACGAGTACGTGGTGCCCAAGTGGCAGGCCGTGTTCGCCATTCAGCGCGAGTTTGAACAGGCGATGGGCCGGTCCATTTACAGCGTGCTGCCCGGCGTGGTGGAGAACACGTTTGGCTTTGATCCGAACACACCTCCTTGACGAGCCGGAACCCTGTCAGCGGATTGGTCAGCGGATTGAGCGGATGAAGCGGAAGCCTGGTCTTATCTGGTCCGTTCCATCCGCTCAATCCGCTGAAGTGAGGCTCTACCTGGCGCTAGGTCGCCCGATCCACGCACCGGCAGGCGATGCCCTCGCCCTGGCCTTTGGGCCAGCAGCGATTGCTCGAGGTACAGGCAGACTTGGCCTGGCCTTCTTGCAAGCGCCGGGGCAAGTCCGGCTCGCAGATGAGGGGCCGGCTCAGCGAGATGAAATCGGCATCGCCGGCCGCCAGCACGTCCTCCATCACTGCCCGGGAGCGGAAACCGCCCACCAGGATGATGGGCAGTCGTGTCGCCGGGCGCGCACGCTGCGCCCACGGGAGAAAGAACGCCTCGTCGCTGGCGGTGCGAATCCCCGAAGGCGAGTTCAGGTTCCGGCCGCCCCCGATCCCCCCGCTGATCTCAACTGCGTCCAGCCCCATCGATTCCAGCGCCGCCGTCACCTGCACGCCCTCGTCCAGCGTCAGGCCGCCCGCCACACGCAGTCCACAGGACGCTGCGCGTGTCCTGTGGATACCGTCCATCAGGCCCAGCTTGATGAGCATAGGATAGTCCGGCCCCACCTGCTCGCGCACGGCCCGACACACCGCTCGCAGAAAGCGCATCCGGCCCTCCAGGTCGCCGCCCCATTCGTCGGTGCGCCGGTTGACGAACGGCGAGAGAAACTGGCTGATCAGGTAACCGTGCGCGCCGTGGAGCTGCACCCCATCGAACCCGGCCTGCCGGGCGCGCCGGGCCGCCTGAGCATAGGCCGCGATGGCTTCCTGAATCTCGGCCGGCGTTATCTCGCGCGCCGGCTGCGGCAGGAAATCCGCCGCGATGGCCGAGGGGGCGATGGTCTCGGACACCGTTTCCCGGCTGCATTGCATCCCGCCGTGGTTGATCTGCGCCACCACCCGGCCGCCCTCATGGTGGACGGCGTCGGCCAGTTGCGCGAGGGCCGACGTCAGCTCGTCCGAGTAGATGCCGGTCATCTCCGGGTGGCACTTGCCGCCGGGGTGCACGTACAGGTGCCCGGTGATGACGAGCCCCACGCCGCCCCGGGCCAGCTCCCGGTACATCGCCAGCAGGCGCGGCGTGGGCCGGCCCTCGTCGTCAGCCATGCGCTCCGCCGTAGCCGACCGCACCAGCCGGTTCTTGACCTCCAGCACACCAATCTGCCCCGGTCGAAACAAATCCGCCGTCATTTCTAGCATCTCTCCTCCATGATGTTCAGTGGGGACCACAGCCCCGCGTACAATGGCCCCAGTATAGCCCAAACCCCGGCCGGCGTCAAACGGCGTGGACAGCCGGCCCGCGATATGGTACACTAGGGACCATCGCACCCGGAGGAGACTATGCGCGCTCGTTGGCCTCACATCGCGCTGGCGGCTGCCCTGGGCCTGGTGGCCGGCCTGTTCCTGGCGCGGCTATTGGCAGAACAATGGCCGGCCTCGTGCATCGCGCTGTACGAGCCGGCCGGCGCTGCGGCCCTGGCGCTGCTCACCGCGCTGGCCGTGGTGGCGGTCTGGCTTGTCGCCAGCCGGATTACCGGCGACCCGCCGGACGCCGTACCCCTGCTGCCACTGGCCTTACTGGGCGTGTATGCAGTCCAGCCCGGCGTCAACCTGGCCCAGGCGTGGACCTTGCTCGTCGGCAGTCTGCTCATGGGCCTGCTGCTCTACACCACGCAACACGCACGCGCCGGACGACTCGTCTTCGCCGGCGTGACCCTGCTCACCTTTCTCCTCTACCTGCGCACCCTGGCCCCGGGCGTCATCGTGGGCGACGCCGCCGAGTTTCAGACCATACTGCCCACATTGGGCATCGCGCACCCCACCGGCTACCCGCTGTACACGCTCCTGGGCTGGCTGTGGACCCGCATGCCATTCGGCGAGGTGGCCTGGCGCGTCAACCTGCTGTCGGCGGTCTGCGGCGCGCTGACCGTAGGCGTGGTGTATCTTGTTGCTGACCGATGGTCAAGTCCCCCCTTCTCCACCCCCACCCCTCCCCTTCCTCTCAAATTGGGGGGAAGGGGAGGGGTGCGCAAAGCGCGGGGAGGGGTTGGGGGGTCCCAGGTCGTCGCCGCGCTCACCGCCCTGGCCTTTGCCGCCACGCCCACCTGGTGGGACCAATGCGTGATGGCCGAGATTTATGCCCTGGGCACGCTCCTGGCGGTGACGGCGCTCTATGCGGTGCTGCGTTGGGGCGATGATCCGGCGCGCCGGGTCCGGTGGCTTTGGCTGGCGGCCGGGTGCATGGGCCTGGGACTGGCCCACCACCGCACCATCATCCTGGTAGCCCCAGCGCTCTTGGCCTACATTCTGCTGACCGACTGGCGCATCGTACGGCGCCCCCGCGACTGGCTCCCGGCGCTGCCCCTGGTCCTGTTACCGCTGGCCCTCTACGCTTATTTCCCGCTGCGCTGGCCGGCCCTCCATGACGGTCAACCCATGACCGGGGACCAGTTCCGGTTCCTGGTGCTGGCCGAAGGCTATGCCCCAGCCCTGCGCCTGGACGCGGCGGTCGGAACCGTGGCCCCGGACCGCTGGGCCATCTACCTGCGACTCGTAGGCGAGCAGTTTGGGCCAGCGGCGTGGCTGGCCCTGCCCGGGGTGCTCTGGCTCCTGGCGCGCCGGCCCCGGCTCGGCATCGTCACCGGCCTGTGGTATGCCGCCACGGTACTCTTTGGCCTGGCCTACTTTGTGCCGGACGTCAGCGTGTTTTTCATCCCGGCGCACCTGGTTCTGGCCCTGTGGATCGGCTGCACGCTGTGGCTGGCCGTGCGAGCCCTGGCTCGCTGGCCGCGCCTCCAGGTAGCCGGCCTGACCGTCGCCGCCCTGCTGCCGCTGGCCCTGGTCTGGACCAACCTGCCGGCCGCCGACCTGAGCGGCGAGACGGCGGCGCAGGACTGGGGCGAAATGGCCCTGTCGTATCCCATCCGGGAGAACGCCGTCATCATCTGCGATGTGCACCGGCTGGCCCCCCTCAACTATTTGGCCCACGGCGCCGGCCGGCGCCCCGACCTGACCTTGACCATGCCCGATACCGAGGCCCAGTCGCGCGAGATCATTGCCCAGGCATTGGCAGCCGGTCGGCCGGTCTATCTGGCCCGCTTTGTGCCCGGCCTGGAAGGCATCTATGCCCTGCGATCCGTCGGCCCCCTGGTCGAGGTATCGCCCGACCCACTCGCCACGCCACCCTCCATCGAGCATCCCACCGATGCAGTATTTGGCGGGACCGTGCGCCTGCTAAGCTATGATGGTCCGGGATTCGAGATGCGGAACTCGGAACTCGGAACTCGCTACACGTTGTACTGGCAAGCCACCGGCCCCATCGGCCAGAACCTGCACCCGCGCCTGCGACTGGTCGATGCCGCCGGCCGCACCTGGGCCGAAGAGGCGGGCCGGCCACCGGTAGACGGCCTCTACCCCACCACCGCCTGGCCGGTCGATGCCGTGGTGCCCGATTACCACGAGCTGGTCATCCCCCCGGACACACCGCCCGGCGAATACCAGGTGCAGGTGCGACTGACGGCGCCCTTTGCCGACGAGGGCCTGCGCCTCCAGGGGGAGGTTGCCGACGGGTCCGACGCGGTGACGCTCCAGGCCATCACCGTGCCTCCCCTCGCCGGGTTCACCCGGCAGCCCGAGCACGTGACCCGGGCGCGCTTCGGGGACCGGCTGCTCGTGGGCTATGACCAGGCCCAAGGCGCCCGGCCCGGTGGGCGCGTGCCCCTCACGCTGTACTGGCAGGCGTTGGGGCCGGCCAGCGATACGCGCGTGCGCCTCCAGTGGCGGCCCGCCGCCGGGTCTGACCCGTGGACCGCGACCTCCTCGCTGGGTGCCAGCGGCCAGTTTCAACAAGAGACCTTCGTCGTGACGGTGCCGCTTGCCGCCGCCGGCCCGGGCCAGCTCTGGCTCGCCCTCGACGACGCGGCCGGCCGCCCGGTCCCGGCCCAACCCGGCTGGCTGGCCCCGGCCGACACGTGGTGCCCCCTCGGCCCGCTGGACATCGCCGGGACGCCCCTCACCGGCCTGGCGAATTTCGATGACCGGGTGCTGCTGCTGGACGCTGCCGTGTCGCCGGCCAGCATAGCTCCGGGCGATGAGGTCCAGGTGACGCTGCGCTGGCAGTGCGTGGGCCGCATGACCGCCGATTACACCGTGTTCGTGCACCTGCTGGACACCGGTGAGCACGTACAGGGCCAGGTAGACGCCCAGCCCATCTATGGCACCCGGCCCACCAGCACGTGGCGCGAGGGCGAGGTCGTGGCCGACGACGTGTACACCTTCCGGGTCAAGGCCGACGCGCCGCCGGGCACCTGCCGCATCGAAGTGGGACTGTACGACGCCGCCACCATGACCCGGCTCCCGGTGCTGGGCGAAGACCTGGCCCCCATTGGCGACCGCGTGTTCCTGCCCCCCACGGTCGAGGTACGCTGATGGCCTTTATTGTGTATGCCATCACCGCGCTGGTACTGCTGAGCCTGCTGGTCGTCTATGCCCTGGCCGGGGGACTGGCGCTCGTATGGCTGCGCCGGGCCGGGCCGCGCGCGCTGTGGCTGCTCGCCGTTACCGCTGTAAGCCTGGCGCTGGACGCTGTCTTTTTGTGGTCGTTGCCGGCCCTGGACATCTCGTATGGCCCGGCGCGCGATGCCTGGCTCATCCTGGCCCTGCTGCGCGGCGCCATGTTGGTACTGGTCTGGTGCATGGGCCTGCTGGCCCGGTCGCCCCGGCGCGGCCTGGCGCTGGCCCTGACGGTCCTCCTGGCGAGCTATGTCCTGCTGGGCGGCTACCTGGTGGACATTTTCGTGGTCGAGCCGCACGACCTGCGCGCCACGCGCTGGACGTTCCAGGTTCCGGACCGGCCGGCTGATTGGGAACCGCTGCGCATCGCCCACGTAACCGACACACACGTGGAACGCTGGACCCGCCGCGAGGCCGCCGTGGTCGAGCAGGTCAACGCCTTTCAGCCGCACCTGATCCTGTTCACCGGCGATTACCTGAACCTGTCGTACCTGGGTGATGAAACAGCACGCCGCGATTTTCGACGCCTGGTGAGCGAGCTGCACGCGCCGCTGGGGATGTATGCCACGTCGGGCAGCGTGGACGGTCTGGACCTGCCCACCCTGTTCAACGGGCCGCCGGTGACCGTACTGGACAACGAGGTGCACACCGTGGATTGGCACGGCGCGCCGGTGCACATTATCGGTGTGGCGTGCACCCACGACCCGGTCATCGACGTGCCCAACCTGGACCGCACGCTGGCCCAGGTCCCCCACGACGGCGGCCTGCGCATCCTGCTCTATCACTCACCCGAGTTGATAGATGCAGCCCGGGACCGGGGCCTGCACCTGTTTCTCGCCGGCCACACGCACGGAGGCCAGGTCTGCCTACCGTTCTACGGCCCGCTCATCGCCTATCCCATGTACAACCCGGTCAATGCCTCTGGCGCATTCCCGCTGGACGATCAGGGCCTGGGACAGATGATCGTCTCGCGAGGGACCGGGATGGAGGGCTGGGTGGTGCCCCGGGTGCGTTGGCTGTGCCCCCCCGAAGTGGGACTGATCACCATCACGGCCCCTCCGACGCAATAGACGCGAGGGCCGGCTCATGGTATAATCTGCCTGAACGCTGCAATCTATGGAGGTATCATCATGGAACCACAAGGCGTCCAATATGGCTTTGGGTTGCTGGAGCTAGTGCTGCTCGGCGGCGGGGGATGTCTGCTGCTCATCGTGCTCCTCGTGGGCCTGACGATCATTGTCAAGCTGTTCAGCACGATCCGCTCGCTGGCCGGCAAAGTCGCGATGATAGGCTGCTACCTGGCGATCATTTTCGGCTGCTGCCTGTTGCTTTTCGGGGGTGTGCTGTTCCGGGTCATGTTCGGCATGAACTAGTGATTCTTGTCTGTTTGGCGAACGATCCACTTTCTCTGCGGGGAGTATGAGCAACACGTCCACGGATCCTCAAGCGTCCATTGCCCTCACCTACCAGAGCCTGAACACCGTCGATAACCAAACGCTGACCCGGCTGTCGCAGCTCACCCTGGCCGAAATCCAGGAGCTCAAGCAGATCGTGGCGCAGATGGTCCCGGCCGGGAATTTGCCCGGCTTTTTGTTGCACGGCTTGATCAAGCTCCAGGGCCGCATCGTGCCCCAGGACCGCGTGCAGCGCGAGGTGGGGCAGTTGATCCGCGGCCTGGTGGACATGGGCCTGTATGGCACCTTTGTGATGGGGCCGGCCGCCGTGCTCAAGGGCTACCAATCGCTGCTCCGGCTGGCCGGCAAAGACCTGGATGCCGCCTTTCCCCAGGGCACCTGGCAGTTCTATACCGAATTCGCCCTGCGCGAAGACCCGGCGCGTCACGGCAGCGAGGTCGTGGGCTTTTCCGTACCGGCCGAGGCCGACGAAGCCGCTCTGCTGGCCGCCTGGCTTTATGCCGGCGCCTGGACCTTGTGGGCCTATGCCGACCTGTTGACTAACGAGTGGACCGAGCGCGAAACCTTACGCCTCTTTCGCGAGGTCGTGGCCGGCACGGTGCTGACCAGCCGCCTGGGGCACTGGCCCTCGGCCGAAGAGACCGCCGCCGTGCAACTGCGGTCCGATGGCCTGAGTTGGCTGGAGCAAGAGCGCGATCAACGGCTGCGCCAACTGGGTCTGCACCGCCTGGCGGCCGACTGGGCGCAGCAGCGCCCTTACTGGTCGCCGCCCGGGGCCGCAGATTACCAGGTCTATCGCCGTGCCCAGTTCCAGGCCTTTGTCAACCAGCATCGCACGCACCTCTCCACCGCCGAGCGCCACGCCCTGGACCGCATGCTGGCCGAACGGGTCCCCATCGCGCTGCCGGCCTACCTGGCCCAGATGCATCTGCTATACGCGCTGAAACCCGAGAACTATCGCGAAAGCCGCCAGCCGATCCCCGCGTGGCAGGCACGCCTGGCCGTGGCGGCTGAAGGCGGCTACTGGACGGTGCCCGCCTATGCCTGCGATGCGCAAGGACGGCCCCTGGTGTGGCCCCTCGCCGATACCAGTGCCCCAGCCGAGCCGCTGCTGATCGTGGATGACCAGCCGTTCTGGCAAGGCCGGCCAGCTCACGTCGATTGGCATGGCCGGGTGCATAACACCGCCACCGGCCAGGTGGTGGGCCGCCTGGCCCCGGCGCGCCCCGACACGTGCCACCAGCAAGCCCGGGCCATCCTGCACCTGGCGCGCGACCTGCCCTCTGACGAGGCCAGCACCGCAGACCTGATCCTGGTGGCTGCCCCCCGGGCCCAGCAGCACGGCCTTCGCGAATTGCTGCCCGCGCCCAGTCAGGGCGCCCTCGCTCACCTGCGGCAGGCCCCCATCATCATCAACTGGCACTGCCAGCGCGCCGACCAGCCCCTCGCACGTATCCGGCGCGGCCGGCGCGGCGTGGGCGATCACGCCATCACCATCCAGCGCACCGACCGCAGCATGGTGTTTGACCTGTCGCACATCTTTTTCGATGGGGCCTGGGGCGTGGCGCTGGCCCAGATCATGACCCACGCCGCCACGGATGCCTACCAATCGGTAGCGGCAGCGCCGGCGGCCGGCGCCGACCAGTGCCCGGCGCCGCAGCCGGTGCGACTCCTGACGTCGCCGGCCCTGGCCGAGGCCGCTGCTGCGTGGCCCGGCCCCATCGAAGCCAGCGCCGAGACCACCACCGTGAGCCTGGACCGCATCAACCGTATGCGCCGGCACCTGGCACAGCGTGGCGTGGGCCTCACCGTCAATGACGTGCTGCTGCTGGGCCGCTGCCTGCTGGACCCCCGGTATCAGCCCCACGAGGGTCTGCAGCGCGAGGTGGCCGGCCTGGCCCGCGCGCCAGAGCCAGCCGTGCGCCAGGCCGCTGCCGATGTGACGGCCATGTGGGAGGCCCTGCAAACTGCCAATCCCTCGGTGCTCATCCCCATGGATGCCACCGCCCGCGATCCCCGGGAACGCGTCTTTCCCACCACCTTTCGCAACCCATTCCCCCAGATCGACGAAGAGTGGACGCGCGCGGTCGTGCATCTGGCTGCGTGTCGTGACAACCCGGCCTGGTCGGAGGCATTCCTGGCAGTGCGCAAAGAGTTCTTGAACCACCTGCGCTACTTTGGCCTGGCCATGGCCGCCATCAAACAGGTCGCCATGCAGGGCAACAGTTGGAACACGGCCATGATTCGCCTGTTGGCCTATCTACCGCCCGGCCTGCAACACGCGCTGGACTGGATCCCCCAGGAATTCGAGGTGCTCAACGAGATCCTCAAAGGCGAAGACGTGTTCAGCAATGTGGGGCAAATGGCGCCCGATTCGTCGGTCCGGCGATTTATCAGCGCCAAAGACGACGGCCGGTCCAAGGTGCTGGTCTGGGGCGTGCTCACCACTGCCGACGGACAACTTGCCATCACCCTGCGCGACTTTCGGCCGCCCGTGGCTGCGCTGGCTGACGTCGGGCACGAGGCGCTGGCCCAACGCATTGCCCAGGATTATCTGAACGGCTACGCCCAACTCGTCAATCAACTGGTGTCGGACCTGGACGCCGTCGCCACATATCCCAAAGGCCGCACATGAACGACACTCGGCTCATCCAGTGGCGGCCCAAGGTGGCCCAGGCCCCCGGCGGCGCCACGTACCCCAAAGGCCGCGCATGAACGATACAGCTATTCACGCCCAAAATCTGGTAGGTCAAAACCTGGGCCGCTATCGCATTCAGGAACTGTTGGGCCGGGGCGGCATGGCCTGGGTCTATCGTGCCTGGGACCAGCAATTGGAACGCGCGGTAGCGATCAAGGTCATCACGCCCCAATCGCTCGAGATGGAACAGAGCATGGAGCGTTTTCAGCGTGAAGCGCGCGCCATCGCCCGGCTCGACCATCCCCACATCGTCCAACTGTATGACTTTGGCGAGGTGCAAGGCCTGCCTTACATGGTGATGCCCTACATCGCCGGTCCCAACCTGGAAGAGTGGCTGCGCGAGGTCGCGAACGCCGGACAGCCCCTGCGCCGGGCCGACATTCTGACCATCCTGGACCAGGTGGCTGAGGCACTGGACTGTGCCCACGCCCAGGGCCTGATCCACCGCGATGTCAAGCCCAGCAACATCCTGTTCAAGACGCCCGAGCACGTGGTACTCAGCGATTTTGGAGTGGCCCGGCTGCACGCCGGGGTGCAAGGCCAGCATCCCACCCTCACCGACGCCGACCAGGTGTTGGGCACGCCCACTTATATGGCGCCCGAGCAGGCCACGCGCACGGTGCCGGCGTCGCCGGCCAGTGACGTGTACTCGTTGGCCGTGGTGGCCTACGAGATGATCGGCGGCCAGCCGCCTTTTGAGGCCGATAGCACCCTGTCGGCCATCTTGCTACACATCCTGGAACCCCCGCCTTCTATCCTGCAACACCGCCCCGACCTGCCGCCAGCTGTGGACGAGGTGTTGCAACGCGCCCTGGACAAGGACCCGGTCAAGCGCTTCGCCACGGCCACGGCCTTTGTGACGGCGCTGGCCGCCGCCTGGGGCGAGGCCGCTGCGGATGCGGTCGCTGAAGCTGCGGTCGCTGAAGCTGCGGTCGCTGTGGATGCGGTCGCTGAGCAAACGGTCATCAAGAGAGAGGCACCGGCGAGCGAGAGCACCCCGGCGGAGCCGCCCCCATCGCCGCCAGATGTGGCCCGCCCGGCCGCCACGGTGCCGCCGGCGC
>JAHJIN010000077.1 GCA_018823415.1 Chloroflexota bacterium
CGTGTCGAAGTGGGACGGCTATTACATCAAAACCCCATTTTATACGGCCCAGTGGGACAAAGGGAACACCAGGGATGCTGCTTTTGGCGGGGCTAAGGTTTTTGATTACTGAAGTTCTCAAAAGTGCAGAGTCCCTGCTAAACAGGGTGATCGCATCTGGCGAGTTAAAGTAGATGGTTGTTGGCTACCCAGCAGCGGTGACAAGAAAGTGGACTATCTATTCTGGGGGCAAAGTAGCTCAGGGCGAAAAATGGTCCTTCTGGTCGAGTTGAAGAGTACTGGAAAGTATAAACAGGCGCTCCAGCAAATAGAGGACATGCTAAAACGTCTATGCAAGAAAGCCAGCAACGGTGGAATACACACGGGCAATCACCAGACTTCTCCTGGTCATGAAACGCGTGATAAGCGTGGGATACGGGGTTATGTTGTGCTCGGCACGGGGATAGAGGTGCCCAAGCGACAACTCGAACGTGAACGTATTCGGCAGGAATATGGCGTTGTTGTGCATACCAAAACCAAGCGCCTGGAGGTCAACGGTCTGGACAACCTGCCCTGACCTTCCAGCAACAAGCAACCAGTAACGAGAGGCCAGCCATGCGCATCGGCATCGACGCCCGACTCATTTACTACCGCCAGGCCGGCATCGGCCAGTATACCCAGAGTCTCATCGGAGGGCTGGCCCGCGTGTGCGCGCCCGAAGACGAGTTTGTGATCCTGCAACACCGCAAGGACACGCACGCCCTGAGGCCGGGCGTCAAGACGCCGGCCGCCAATTTCCGCCGCCGGTCCACCTGGACGCCGTGCCACCACCGGCTGGAACAACTGGCGCTCCCCCTGGAAATCTGGCCCCTCAAGCTGGACCTGCTCCACAGCCCCGACTATATCCCGCCGTTCCGGCGCAACTGTCGCAGCGTCATCACCGTTCACGACCTGGCCTTCCTACATTATCCCGAGCATCTCACCGGCGACAGCCTGCGCTATTACGGCCAGATTGACCGGGCCGTGTGCGACGCCGAGGGCATCATTGCCGTGAGCCATTCTACCCAGCGCGACCTGATGAACCTGCTGGGCGTGCCGGCCCATCGCGTGACGGTGGTTCACGAGGCCGCCAATCAGGTGTTCCGGCCTCTCGCCGTCGCCGACCTGGCGCCGGTCCGCGCGCGCTATGACCTGCCCGAGCAGTTCATCCTGTTCCTGGGTACCATCGAGCCGCGCAAGAACCTGCCCACGCTCATCCAGGCCTATCGTCTACTGCGCCTGCATGGCGGCCCGGCCGTGTCGCCGCTGGTCGTGGCCGGGGCCAAGGGCTGGCTGTTCGACAGCGTGTTTGCCCTGGTGGAGCAATTGGGTCTGGCTGACCACGTCCTGTTCACCGGCAGCGTTCCCTGGTCCGATGTGCCGGCCTTTTACAACCTGGCGACAGTGTTTTGCTTTCCTTCGCTTTACGAGGGGTTTGGGCTGCCGCCGCTGGAGGCGATGGCCTGCGGCACGCCGGTGGTGGCCGCCGATGTGTCCAGCATCCCCGAGGTGGTGGGCGACGCCGGCCTGCTGGTGGACCCCAACGACGCCGAGGCGCTGAGCGAGGCGCTGGGTCGCGTGCTCCAGGACGAGGCTTTGCGCCAGGATTTGCATCACCGGGGCCTGGCTCGCGCCGCCGAGTTTTCCTGGGACCGCGCCGCGCGCGAGACGCTGGCGGTCTATCGCCAGGTGATGGAAGCCTAGCATGAAGCTCTTGTTCCTCACGCCACAGCTCCCGTACCCGCCGCACAAGGGCACCACGCTGCGCAATTTCAACATCATCCGGCAGCTCGCACCCGGGCACCAGATCCATCTCATCAGCCTGGTGGGCGACGAGTCCGAGCTGGAGCAGGCCGGTCCCTTGCGCGACCTGTGTGCCACCATCGACGTGCGGCGCGCGCCGCACCGCACCCTCACGCGCCGCGGGTTCGATTCCCTCACCTCGCGCTGGCCGGACATGGCCCTGCGCCTGTGGACCCCGGCCCTGCGCGACCTGGTCCGCGATACGCTGGCCCGCGAGTCATTTGACGTGGTGCAGGTAGAAGGCATCGAGATGGCGCGCTATTGGCTGGACGCTGTTGGCCGGCCCGAGTGCCGCGCCCACGTCCGGCGCAGTGTGTTCGACGAGCACAACGCCGAGTACGTGCTCCAGCAGCGTGCCTTTGAGACCGACGTGCGCCGGCCGGCCAAGTGGCTGGGGGGTGCTTACTCGTTCATCCAGTGGCGCAAACTGGTGGGCTATGAGCGGCGCTGCCTGGGCGCCTTTGATGCCGTGGCGGCCGTCTCGGAAAAGGACCGGGCCGCCCTGCTGCGTCTGGCTCCGAACGTGCCCATTGCCGTGGTGCCCAACGGCATCGACACCGCGCTCAACACGCCGCGCACGGCCCCGGCTGCCGGGCCGACGCTGGTCTTTACCGGCACCATGGACTTTCGCCCCAACGTCGATGCTGTCACCTGGTTCTGCGCCCAGATGCTGCCCCTGATCAGAGCCCAAGTGCCCGACGTGCGGCTCACTATCGTGGGCGTCAATCCTTCGGCCGCCGTGCGCCGGTTGGCTGCCGACCCGGCCGTCCACAGGACACTGCGTGTGACCGTCACCGGTTGGGTGTCCGACCCCCGGCCCTATATCCAGGAAGCCGCCGTCTATGTGGTGCCCCTGCGTATGGGCGGGGGCACGCGCTTCAAGGTACTAGAAGCGATGGCCCTGGGCGTGCCCATCGTCTCCACCCGCGTGGGCTGCGAGGGCATTGACCTGGTGCCAGACGAGGAAGTGCTCCTGGCCGACGAGCCGGCGGACTTTGCCCGGGCCGTGGTGGCCTTGTTACGCGACCCGGCCCGGGGCGCGGCCATGACCCAACTGGCCCGGCGCCGGGCCGAGGCCTATTATGACTGGCGCGTCATCGTGCCGCGCCTGGCCGCTCTGTACGAATAGATGGGAGGAACAACCATGAATCTGTTGGACCAACTGGCCGGTCGCGCCGATCAGGCTGAAGCATTCACGATCCGCGAGGAGACGACCATCGTGGGATTCAAGGCCAACGACCTGCGCTCGGCCGAGGTCAGCGAGAGCAGCGGCGCGTCGCTGCGCGTGCTGGTAGACGGCCGGCTGGGCTTTGCCGGCACCACTGCCAGCGGGCCAGAGGCCCACGCGCAACTGGTGGAAAACGTCCTGGCCTCAGCAGCCTACGGCGACGAAATCCCGTTGGTATTCCCGGCCTCTCAGCCCAGCACGCCGGTGCAGGTGTATGACGCCGATCTGGCCGCCCTCTCGATTCCCCGTCTCGTTGAGCTGGGCCGCGAGATCATTGACATCATCCGTCAGGCCGAGCCCGACGTCCACGTCGAAATAGACCTCCGGCGCGAGGTGGGGCAATGGGAGGTGTGCAACACCACCGGCCTCCGCGTGGGCGACGAACGTTCCACCCTGAGTGTCAACGTCACGGCCGAGCGGGTGCGCGAGGACGACATCCTCATCGTCTTTGACTATTTTTCTACTGTCACCCTGGCCGAGGGCGACACGCCGCTGGATTTTGCCCGGGACATTGCGCAACGGCTGAAACTGGCCCGGCGCGACGCCCAACTGACCAGCGGCGCCATGCCGGTGCTCTTTTCGCCGCGCGGGGCTGTGGTGCTGGCGTTGCCTCTGAGCCCGGCCCTGAGCGGAAAAAACGTCCTCCACGGGGTCTCGCCGCTGGCCGGCCGCGTGGGTGAGCCGATGTTTGACCGGCGGCTCACCGTGGTCGACGATGGCACGCTGAACGGCCGGCCCGGCAGCGCCAGCCACGACGACGAGGGCGTGCCCCATCGCCGCTACACGCTCATTGAGGACGGCGTGCTACGCGGCTTTTTGTACGACCTCAAGACGGCGGCCCAGAGCGGGCCGGGCGTGACCAGCACCGGCCACGGCGCGCGCGGCATCTTTAGCCCGCCATCGCCGGCAGCCACCAACACCCTGTTTGCCGGCGGCGATACCGCGTTGTCCGACATCCTGGCGCAGATGGACCGGGGCCTCCTGGTCGAAAGCGCCCTGGGCCTGGGGCAGGGCAACATCCTCAGCGGCGCCTTTTCCAACACGCTGGGCCTGGCCTATGCCGTGGAGCATGGCGAGATCATCGGACGGGTCAAGGATGTGTCCATTGCTGGCAACATCTATCAGGACTTGCAGCACATCCAGGACATCAGCCGGGAAGGCGCCTGGGTCTATGGCAGCACGTGGTTGCCGTTTATCCTGCTGGCCGAGCTGAACGTGAGCACCAAAGGGTAGCGTGCCCGGCTGACTGTCTGCAAACTGGAAGCAGGAGAAAGACCAATGCCCAAACCCAAGATCCTGGTGGTAGACGATGACCACAACGTCGTGCAGATCATTGCCGTCAATTTGCGTTATGAGGGCATGGACGTGCTGGAAGCCTATGATGGGCACCAGGCCCTGGAATCGGTGGCCCAGGAAAAGCCCGACCTGATCTTGCTCGACGTGATGATGCCCGGCATCGACGGCATTCAGGTCTGTCGGCAACTGCGCAAAGACCCGTACAGCGCGGATATCCCCATCATCATGCTCACCGCCAAGACCATGGATGAGGACATGCTGGCTGGTTGGGAGGCTGGCGCCGACGACTATTTGACCAAGCCGTTCAATCCCCTGGGCTTGACCCAGCGCGTCAAGATTCGCCTCCAGGAGCGCGGGATTCAGACCTATCCCAGCTCCGGCGCGCTGGAGGACTCGTGACATCTCCTGGCTGGCTTTGCACTGGACAAACCACCCGGCCGGTGCTATAATTGCTAACGCGCCGGCACCGCTGGCGTTGCTTTATGTTCGTTCCGCGTAGTAGCGTTACATCACGATAACGGTAGAAAAAAGGAGGACAGGCATGGCCGAATTGACCGAGATCCGCTGGCATGGACGCGGCGGGCAGGGCGTCGTCACGGCCGGGGAGTTGCTGGCCGAAGCAGCCCTGGAAGAAGGCAAATACTTTCAGGCATTCCCCGACTATGGCCCTGAGCGCATGGGGGCGCCTATTCGCGCCTTTACTCGATTCAGCGACAAACCTGTGGACTTGCACTGCCAGGTCGTCCACCCCGATGTGGTAGTGGTGCTGGATCCCACGCTGCTGGGGGTGGTCGATGTCGCAGAGGGCCTAAAAGACGATGGCGTCTTGGTGGCTAACACGGTAGACACACCGGCCCAGGTCCGCGCCATTACCGGCTGGACCAAGGGTACCGTATACACCGTCGATGCCACCCGTATCGCCCTGGACCTGTTTGGCCGGGCGATTACCAATACGCCCATGATCGGTGCCATGCTGCGCGGTGCAGATGTGGTGAGCATGGACAGCGTCATCGATCAGATCCGCAACCGCTTTGCCGGCAAACTCAAGGCCGACGTCATCGAGGCCAACATCAAGGCCGTGACCCGCGCATACGACGAAGCCGCGCAAGGATAAGGAGACGAACATGAGCACAGGAACTGGTTGGCGAGATATTCCAATTGGCGGCCTCATCGTGGATGCCGGCAATTCCATCAATTACAAGACCGGCGGGTGGCGGGCCTTTCGCCCTCTGCGCGACGAGGAGCAATGCACGCAGTGCTTGATGTGCTGGATCTATTGTCCCGACTCGAGCATCCTCGTGGAGGATAGCAAGGTGGTGGCCTTTGACCTGGAACACTGCAAGGGCTGCGGGATTTGTGCCGCCGTCTGCCCCAAGAAGGTCGAGGTACATGCCCTCACCAAGCAGCCCGGCAAGGTCATTCAGCTTGTGGAAGAAGGCTCCGAGTTGTGTCGATAACCCTGAGTGGTGTGTCTTGTTAAGGAGAATAGAATGAGCAGACATCTTGCCCTGGATGGGGCCAAGGCCGTGGCTGAAGCCATGCGCCAGATCAACCCCGACGTGGTGGCAGCCTATCCCATCACGCCGCAGACCGAGATCGTGCAGACGTTTTCCAACTTTGTGGCCGATGGCCTCGTGGACACCGAGTTTGTGACGGTGGAGAGCGAGCATAGCGCCATGAGCGCGTGCGTGGGCGCGGCCGCTGCCGGGGCTCGCGTGATGACAGCCACCTCCTCGGCCGGGCTGGCCCTCATGTGGGAAATCCTCTATGTGGCGGCGTCGAACCGGCTGCCCATCGTGATGCCGGTGGTGAACCGGGCCTTGAGTGCCCCCATCAACATCCACTGCGACCATTCCGATACCATGGGCGCCCGTGACGCCGGCTGGATTCAATTGTTCAGCGAGACGGCTCAGGAAGCCTATGACAATGCCATCCAGGCCCCGCGCATTGCCGAGTACGCCGACGTGCTGTTGCCGGTGATGGTGTGCCAGGACGGTTTCATCACCAGCCACGGCCTGGAGCGTGTCGATGCCCTGGAAGATGAGCAGGTGCGCCAGTTTGTGGGGACGCTTCAGCCCCACATGCCGCTGTTGAACCTGGACCACCCGGTGACGTATGGGCCGTTGGACTTTTACGACTATTATTTCGAGCACAAGCGCCAACAAGTGGAGGCCATGCGCCATGCCGGACCGGCCATCCTGGAAGTGGCCGACGAGTTTACCAAGCTGAGTGGTCGGCGTTATGGCTACTTTGAGCCATACAAGCTGGATGACGCCGACGTGGCTGTGGTAGTCATCAACTCGACGGCCGGCACGGCCCGGGTGGTGGCAGACCGGCTCCGTCAAGAAGGCATCAAGGCCGGCGTGCTCAAGATCCGCGTGTTCCGGCCCTTCCCGGTCCGCGAATTCGTCGAGGCTCTGGGCAACGTCAAGGTCATTGGCGTGATGGACCGCTCCGACAGCTTTGGGGCCATGGGTGGTCCGGTCTTTTTGGAAACGTGCGCGGCCCTGTACGCGAACGGACAGCGTCCCCTGGTCAAAGACTTTGTGTATGGCCTGGGCGGCCGTGACACCCCGCCAGACCAGATCGATGCCGCTTTTCGCGACCTGATTCGCATTGGCGAGACCGGCCAGATCACCGAGTTGGTTACATACTTGGGTGTTCGATAGCTCCCGCGTCATTCTGAGCGACCAAAGGGGGCGAAGAATCCTATTTCTGGGAAACGAGATTCTTCGTCGCTTTGCTCCTCAGAATGACAGGTTCACAACTGAGGAGGAATCTACATGGCAACAGCCTTGAAACTAAAAGAACTGGCCCTGCAGCCCGAACGCCTGGCCCCCGGCCATCGCCTGTGTGCTGGCTGCGCCGAGCCCATCATCGTCCGGCAAACGCTGCACGCCACCACCGACCCGGTGGTTATTGCCAATGCCACCGGTTGTCTGGAAGTGGCCACTACCATTTATCCCTTTACATCCTGGCGCGTGCCCTGGATTCACAACGCCTTTGAGAACGCGGCCGCCACGGCCTCGGGCATCGAGGCGGCCTATCGCAGCCTGGTGCGCCAGGGCAAAATCCCCGAACAAAACGTCAAATTCATTGCCTTTGGCGGCGATGGCGGTACCTATGACATTGGCTTTCAGGCCCTGAGCGGCGCGCTGGAACGCGGCCACAAGATGCTCTATATCTGCCTGGACAACGAGGCCTACATGAACACCGGCATCCAGCGCTCCGGAGCCACGCCTCTGGGCGCCTGGACCACCACGTCGCCGGCCGGCACCGTCGTCCCCGGCAAGCCGCAATATCGCAAGCCGCTGACCGAGATCATTGCCGCGCACGAGATCCCCTATGTGGCCCAGGCTTCGCCACATAACTGGCGCGATTACATGACCAAGGTGCAAAAGGCCCTGGACGCCGACGGCCCGTCGTTCATCAACGTGCTGGCTCCCTGCCCGCGCGGCTGGCGGCACGAAACGGACCAGACCGTGGAGATGGCCCGGCAGGCCTGGGAGACGTGCTTCTGGCCGCTGTTCGAGGTCGAAAACGGCGAATGGCGGATCACGTCCAAACCGCGTGAAAAAAAGCCGGTGGAAGGGTGGATGAAGACTCAGGGTCGATTCCGGCACCTGTTCACCCCGGCCAACCGGCACATCATCGACGAGTCGCAAGCCGAAGTAGACCGCCGCTGGACCAAGCTGCTCAAGCTCTGCGGCGAGGCCTAGTGCCTGAACCAGGACCCTCGTTTCCTTAGAAACGAGGGTCTTTTTTTGCCCGATGGCCGGCTTTTCGTGCTTGCTATGGTCAGGGGTTCACGGTTGGTCTGCGCGTTATCGACCGATGACAGCGGCCACGACCCCGGCGGCGTAGGGCAGCAGCGCCAGCAACGCCAGCAGGGGATGGCCGCGCCGCGTGGCGTTCTGACGGTCCCAACTGAACAGGTAGATGGCCAGGCCGAACGCCGCCAGCCCGCCGGCCAGCAGGATGACCACCGACCAGATCGGGTCAAAGCCAACCGGGCGGCCCCAGGCCAATCCCTGGAAGGCGTGCATGGCATAGGTCCCCGGCAGGAGCAGTCCCACCTTGCCCAGCGCATCGGGCAGCAGGTCGGTGGGCACCATCATCCCGCTCAACAGGATGGAGGGCAAATAGATGATCTGCGACCACAGCATGGCCGTCTGCGAGTTGGTCGAGATGACGCCGACGAGGGCGCCGAGGCCGGCGTACGCCACGATGGTGCCGAGGCCCACCAGGAGAAAACCGGGCCAGTTGACCGGCAGCGTCGCGTCAAAGAACACCGGCGCGGTGGCAGTGATGACGGCCGTCACGATCACCATGTGAAAGATGGTCGTCAGCGCCGGGATGACCAGGAGCGAGATCGCCGGTACGCCGTTGATCTTGTAACTGCGAAAGATGCCGGCCTCGCGAGCTTCTACCAGCAGGGCCGGCAGGCCCAGCAAAGTGCCCGAGAGGATGGAAAAGAGGATCATGGCCGGGATCAGTTGCTTGTGGAACTCGGGGTTGACGCTGGTCATGATCAGGCCGAACAGGGCGTAGCAGACCAATGGGAACAGGTAGTTGAGAAAGAGCAATTGTCGGATGCGCAGCCCGGTGCGAAACTCGAAGGCCAGGTGGTAAGCGAAAGCGGTCATTTGACACCTCCATTCGTAATTTCCAGGAATCGATCCTCCAGCGAGGGGCGTTCCACGCGCAGGTCGATGAGCGTGTCGCTCTGGGCGGCCACGTGGGCGATGATGGCCGAGACGGTGGGACCGATGTCGGTGCTAAAGTAGATGACATAGTCATCCTGCTGTGATTGCCGGGCGACGGCCGGGAAGGTGGCATCAGGGCTGGTCAGGCTGGAGCCGGCGGTGCGGACGGAGATCTTGGTCAGACCCGCGCCGGTGGCGGTCAACTCGCGCGGTGTGCCGGTGGCTACCAGCTTGCCTTGGAGCAAGATGGATACCCGGTCCGCCATCTCCTCGGCCTCGGCCATGTCGTGGGTGGAGAGGATGATGGTGGTGCCGGTGGTCTGCAGCTCGCGCATCAGGGTGTGCAGGTCCACTCGCGAGGCTACGTCCAGGCCGGCGGTGGGCTCGTCCAGCATGACGATGGGCGGGTTGTGAGCCACAGCCAGGGCCAGGGCCAGCCGACGTTTCTGGCCGGCGGAGAGCTGGTGATACTGGGCCTCTCGCTTTTCCGTCAGGCCCAGCCGGTCCAGCAGGTCGTAGCGCGGGGCCGCGTGGTGGTAGGCGCAAAAGAGTCGCATGGCCTCGTCGGCGCGGATGCTGTCGGGCAGGGCCGAGGTCTGCAACTGCACGCCGATGGCGTTGCACAGCTTGCGGGGCTCGCGGACCGGGTCCACGCCCATCACGCGCAGGCGGCCGCCGTCCGGCGCGCGCAGCCCCTCCAGGCATTCCAGGGTGCTGGTCTTGCCGGCGCCGTTGGGTCCCAGCAGGCCAAAGATCTCGCCGCGTTGCACCTCAAAGGTGATGCAGTCTACGGCAACGACGTCGCCATAGACCTTGCGAAAGTCCTGGACCTGGATAACAGGTTCGTTCATCGGGTTTCCTCCTCGTTGCGATGACGTTCGTCCTCTCGGACAAGCCTATTATACCGCAATCCGGCTCCCACTGCATCGTGCTATCGGACAATTTTCGACCTGTCCGACGGTACAATGTACCATCGGACAATTGCGCGCCGGGTTGGGTTGTGCTAGAATGGTTTTGTGAACCATCACCCCATCGGAGGATAGCTGTGGCCGTTTCTCCTACTGGTCGCCGGTCGTTGAACGTGGGCCAGGTGTTGTACGGATCGCTCTATGTGGTCCTGGCCGTGGTCTATGGGAGCGTGATCCTGGCCGGCCCGCGCGGCCGCGAACCGGTCGTGCTGATCCCCTTCACGGTATTGCTGTTCATCATCGCGGCGTTGCACCTGGTGCTTCCCCAGCCCGAGGCCCCGGCCTGGCGGCGGCTGCTGTACGTGGTCATTCAGGGGTTGCTGGCCCTGGCCTGCGCGCTGATCACCGGCGGTCAAGGCCTCGTGATGATTCTGTTCTTCCTCCCGGTCGGCGAGGCCGGCTACCTGTTCCGGAAGCTGCCGATCATGATCGTGGTGACGATGGGTTTGGGGTTGACCTGGGTGGGCGCGGTCTATTTCACGCAGGGAGGCGTATTACCAACCGATGAGCTAGTACAAGGGGGTATTGGCTTTTTGTTCGTGGGCGTGTATACCATGATGTTCGGTCGACACGAGCACGAGCGGCAACGCGCGGAGGAACTGCTGCGCGAGCTGGAGGTAGCCCATCGGCAACTTCAAGAGTACGCCGACCAAGTAGAGACGCTTACCCTCAACCAGGAGCGCCAGCGCATGGCCCGTGAACTGCACGACACCCTGGCCCAGGGCGTGGCCGGTCTGATCCTGCAACTGGAGGCCATTGACAGCCTGTTAGACCAGGACAAGACGACGCGAGCGCAGGGCGTGGTCCAGCAGGCGATGGCCCGCGCTCGCACTACGCTGGCCGATGCGCGCCGGGCCATCCAGGCGTTGCGAGCAGAGCCGTTGGGGCACGGCGGCCTGCTGGATGCCATCCAGGATGCGGTAGACGACCTGGCTGCCACCGGCACGCTGTGCACGCTTGAGGTTAGTGCGAACAACTGGGACCTGGCGGTGCCCCTGGCCGAACACGTGCTGCGCATCGTGCAGGAGGGACTGACCAACACCGCGCGCCACGCCAGTGCCGCGCACGCCCTGGTGCGGTTATCGCGCGACGAGAGCGGCGTGCGGGTGGAGATTCAGGACGACGGCGAGGGCTTTGACCCAGCGGTGGTGGGGCAGAATGGCCACTTTGGACTGCTGGGCCTGCGTGAGCGGGCGCAGGCGGTGGGGGGGACGCTGGAGATCGAGAGCGTGCCGGGGCACGGTACCCGGCTGGTGGCGTACCTGCCCCTGGTGACGGAGGGACGCGATGACTGAGCTGCGCGTGCTCATCGCCGACGACCACCTGGTGGTGCGCGAGGGCTTGCGCACCATCCTGGAGGTGGCGGACGATTTTGAGGTGGTGGGGGAGGCCGCTGATGGTGCCGAGGCCGTGCAGCAGGCGGGCGCCTTGCAGCCAGACGTGGTGTTGATGGACCTGCGCATGCCCCATGTAGACGGCATCGCGGCCATTCAGCAGATCAAGGCTCGGTGGCCTCAGATAGAGGTGGTCATTCTCACCACCTACGACGACGACCAGAATATCGTGCAGGGGTTGCGGGCCGGCGCGCGCGGCTATCTGCTCAAAGACACCGACCGCCAGACACTCTATGCGGCCATTCGTGCGGCGGCGCGCGGTGAATCGTTGCTGCCACCGGCGGTGGCGGCCCGGCTCCTGGCGCGCCTGGAATCGCCGGCTCCGCCATCGCCGTTGAGCGACCGCGAGCAGCAGGTATTGGCGCTCCTTGCCGAGGGAAAACGAAACAAAGACATCGCAGAGCAGCTCGTCATCACTGAGCGGACGGTCAAGGCCCACGTGACCAGCATCTTTAACAAGCTGGAAGTGAATTCGCGGGCCGAGGTCATCGCCGTGGCGTTGCGCGATGGCCTGCTGCCGGCCGGGCTATCGCAGCGGTAAAGTTAGGTCAGACGGTAGATGCAACGGCCCGGGGCACCCATCGTGACCCGGGCCGTGTCTTGTTCCTGGCATGTTGATGACCAGGTCGGATTGGCAATCCGACCCACCCGCTCAGGACCGGCGGGTCAGCCCCTCGATGTGCGCCACGTGTTCCGGGTCGTACCGGTCGCCAAAGCGCGTTTGCGGGAGGCCGGCCGCTCGGGCCGTCAGCTCCTCGTACTCGTCATCGTCCACGAACGCCACGCACCGCCCGATGCTCGACTCGCCGTCCACAAAACGCCACGGGAAAAAGCCGATGGTGGCGCGCCGGTTCACCAGCAGGTCCACCTCGCCGCCGATGCACTCGGCGTGGATGATGCCGTGGGGGAACAACTCGATGTGCATCAACTGGTACTTGTCGGGTGTGAACCGCTCCGCCAGCGCCTGGCCGTACATCTCCTGGAACACCTTGTCAGCCTCGGCGGCCTGGCGCGGCATCCAGTCGCGGATGATGGTGTTCATGGGATGGTCGGCGCTGCCACAGTCCACGCCGATCCAGCGGATGCGCTTTTTTCTGGCCCACTCGGCGAACTCGCGGTCCGGACCGGGGTGCTTGACCATGTAGCGGATCTCGTCGGCGGTGGGCATGTCCCAGCCAAAGTGGTGATAGCCGGTGTGGATGATGAGGATGTCGCCCTCGCGCACCTCCACCCGCTCTTCGATCATGGCCGGGGTATAGACCTGGTAATCGCCGGTTGCGTCGGACAGGTCCACCACCGCCCCCGGTCCCACCAAAAAGTCATTCAGTTCTAGCGCCGCGATGTCCTTGCCCGGCGTGTAAAAGTGAATCTCGCCGTCCAGGTGCGTGCCCAGGTGGTTCGAGTGGGTGAGCACCTGGCCGTTGGCCCCGTTGGGCGCCAGCCGCTTGAAATACTTGACCTGCAACGGCTCGTAGGTGGGCCACGGCGGCGTGCCGATGCCCAGCGGGATGGTCAGGTCGATGAGTTTCATGGCGTACCCCTTTCAGTTAGACTTGACGATGTTCAACGCAGAGAACGCAGAGGTCGCCGAGTTTTTGTAGATTTCTCTGCGCGCTCAGCGGTCTCGGCGGTGAAATATGGGGGAGTGACCCCGTTTATCTGCGGTCCACTTGATTCGAAGGACTATTTGACCGGCGCAAAGACCAGCCCATAGACCTCCTCGCCGCCGATCACGCGCACCGGCTCCCAGCCAGCCGCCAGCTTCATCCCCAGCTTGGGCGCATCCGTCTTGAGCAGGCCCATGGCCTTGACACCGTTATCAAACTCGACGACGCCGATGACACGCGAGCGCTCGTCGATGCCCCAGGGCAGGTTCCAGATCTCGGTGTAGGTGAGGAGCTTGCCCCTTTCCGAAGGCGCGATCTCGTCGAATTCGCGGTTGCCGCAGTGGAGACATCGGTAGTGGCTGGGATACATCACATAGCCGCACGCCTGGCACTTGTACGCGGTTATCTCGCTCATGGCTCCCTCCTCAGCACAAACGACACGACGTTGTTGCCAAACCCGCCGAAATTGAGGGAAAAGCCCACCTGGGCACCCTCTACCTGGTGCTCCCCGGCCTCGCCACGCAGTTGCCAGACCAGCTCCACCACCTGCGCGACGCCGGTGGCGCCCACCGGGTGCCCCCGGGACTTTAGGCCGCCGGACGGGTTGATGGGCAGCTTGCCGCCGATACGGGTCTCTCCTTTTGCCAATGCCTTCGCCCCCTGGCCCTTTTCGAAAAAGCCGGCGTGCTCGCTCTCGGCGATTTCCAGGATGGTAAAGGCGTCGTGCAACTCGGCCACGTCCACGTCCTGCGGGGTCAGCCCGGCCCGCTGGAACGCCTGCTGCGCGGCGAGGCGCACGGCCTTCAGGTCCGTGGGGTCTTCCCGCTCTTGCAGGGTGTGGGTGTCCGTGGCTTGCCCAAACCCGGCGATGACCACCGGTGGCTTGGCGAACTCGCTTGCCATATCGGCCGGGCACAGCAGGCACGTGGCCGCGCCATCGCTGACCGGGCAGCAGTCGTACAGCCGCAGCGGGTCGGCCACCATGGGGTTGTTGACGATGGCGTGGGGGCTGGTCAGGATGCCCTCCAGCGTGATCTTCATCTGGATGTGGGCGTAGGGGTTTAGCAGGCCGTTGTCCTGGTTCTTGATGGCTACCTGGGCCAGGTGCTCCGGTGTGACGCCGTATTTTTCCATGTAGAGCCGGGTGAACATGCCGGCCATGCCCGGCAGCGTTATGCCATAGACGTACTCGGCCAGGGGGTGCGTCATCGACGCCACGATGTCTGTGGCGCGGGGGCCGATGACGTCGCGCATCTTTTCCCCGCCGGCTACGAGCACCAGGTCGTAATAGCCGGAGGCTACCGCCAGCAGCCCGTTCTTCAGGGCCGATCCACCGGAGGCTGGGCCGTTCTCCACGGCGTCAGCAGCGGCCGGGAGCACGCCGAGCCGGTCCACCAGGGCGCTGGCGACCGACGTCTGATGGTTGAATAGCCCGGCGGCCATGTTACCCACATAGACGGCGTCGATGGCGCGGTCGCCCAGGCCGGCGTCGTCCATTGCGCGTGTGGAGGCCATCGCCAGCATATCCACTAGGCTGTCTTCGTCGCGCCGGCCAAAGGAGATCATGCCAGCGCCTACGATGGCTACTTTTCTCATCTCACCCGCCTCCTCTTTGCACCCAGGATCTTTTCCACGATGGCGGTTTCGTCGGCCACCATGATCTCGCGCTCTGCGACGGCCATGAGCTCCGGGGGCACCGGCCGGTCGCCGACGCACAGCCGCGCCTTGCTGGCTTCCCAGAGGTCCCGCGTGAGGACGTAGAACGAGGCCCCGCCCAGCTCGTGCTGCGCGTTCTCTTTGGGTTCCAGGTTGTACTCGATCATCCACCGCCGGAACCCAATGGGGCTTTCCGCCGTGATCCACACTTCATCTTGGCCCAGGTACTCGATGTGGTATTCCATCTTGGCGGCAAAGAGATGCGCCCCGATGCGGAGCCCCCGTTCGATGGCCAGGGTGTGGTAGCTCATCCCGATCTGCGGGGTGTACATCCGGCCGTTGACAATGCCCACGAGTAGACCGTCCACCTGGCCGACGAGGCAGTAGTGGTCCCGGACCCGGTGACGATACCAGCCCAAGAGTTCCGCATACACCCGGACCCCCACGATGTCATAGTAGTCTCGCGGTATCTTGATGGTTGGCCGCACCACTTCCAGGAGCGCGGGCACGGCCTTCCGGTCTACCTGGCGGATCACCATCGGTTTGCCCGTGGCCAGGGTGATGACCTTGGCCGGGTAGGGCGGCATCCGGGTGGCCGGCGGTCTCAACAACGCTTCGAGTTCCATGTCCATAGTGCTTCCTCCTGTAAAATGATCTGATCCTAACCTCAATACCCGTGAATGAAATTTCAATGTACGGCTCCAACCAATTCAAGATCAACGATTCTCAATTGCTTGGCGATGTCCCGCACTTCGGACTTGTGGTCGGCTGTCTTGCGGGCCCACTTGGACATTTTC
>JAHJIN010000078.1 GCA_018823415.1 Chloroflexota bacterium
ATCACCGTGCAGCGGAATGGGCAGCTACAGACTATGCCCTGGCTGATGCCGGCCATCAGCCAGGGCAACCAGGCCTGGCGCCTGGTAGGTCTGCTGTTCTACCTGCCCTTCTGGCTGGTCGGCACCGCCGTGCTGCTGCTCCTGCGGCCCCGGGACCAACGCTGGCGGTTGCTGGCCGCGTTCAATTATGTGACCGCCTTCTGGCTGGCAGCCGGGATGGTATCGCAGTCGGGCGTGGCCAATTCTTCGCTGGTACAACACGCGCTCTCCTGGCTGTTCGTGCCCATCTATCTCCACCTGCACCTCCTCGTCCCCACGCCACTGCTCAGACCGCGCCTCCGCACCTACCTGTTGCTCTTCCTGTACGCCCTCGCGGCCGCCCTGGCTGCCCTGGAGCTGTTCCAACTGCTGCCCAGTTCTGCATATGCCCTGGGCCTGCTGCTAGCCATCCCCGGCAGCCTGGGCCTGCTGACCTGGCGCTTGTTCGACCACTCCTCGCCGGCGGCCCGGCTGGCCGCGTGCGTGATGCTGGCCGGCATCGGCTTGGCCTTTGGGCCAGGTATCATACTGGGGCTGATCCCCAAGCTGCTGGACTCGGCTGCGCCGGGGGCCACGGCGATGAACGTAGCAATGCTGGGAATCCCGCTGCTGCCGCTCGCCTATGCCTATGCCCTGTACAAACGCACTCTGGGCCCCCTAGAATTCCGAGCCAACCGCCTGCTCAGCCTGTATAGCTTTGCCCTGCTCTACCTGATGGCCTTTGCCGTGGTCTTTCTAGGTTGCCAGCAGTGGATACCCTCGTCTGATGGGTTTCTGGCCTTTGTCCTGGTCGTGTCGACGGTCTCTGCCGCTGCCGCGCCAACCCTGTACGCCCGCTTTCAGCGGCTGGTGGACCGCCTGGCCTATGGGATCCGATACGACCCGGACGAGATCTTCCGGGCCTTTGCCAACCGCGTCCCGGCAGCGCTCGACCGCCCGGTATTGGTTTCCCTGTTGGCTGATGAGGTCACCCCGAGCCTGCTCATCCGCGAGTCGGCGCTGGTACTGTTGACCAACGGTAAGGCCGACCTGGTCTATGCGCGGGGCGTCAACCTGGCGGAGATACCCGAGACATCCCAGCAGGTGCAGGACTGGCTGGCCGAGGCCGGTCGCTATCGGCCCCCCGGGCCCGAGGCCACTGAGACCCCAACCAGCACCGACTGGGTGCGTTTGGCCATCGCCGTCAAGGCTCACGGGCCGGCGATGGGGGTCTGGCTGTTGGGGCGGCGGGACCCGGATGACTATTATCCGCAGCCTGACATTGCGCTCCTGACCGCTCTGGCCAGCCAGGTAGCTGTGGCCCTGGAGAACGCCCGCCTGTTCGAGGCGGTGGCCCGGGGAGAGCGCGAATGGCAGATGACCTTTGACTCCATCACCGACTGGGTCAGCCTGGTGGATCTGGAGGCCCGGATACAGCGTACGAACCGGGTGGGCGAAACGTTTGTGGGGGTACCGCCAGCGGAGATGCTCGGCCAGACCTGCTGCCAGTTGGTTCACGGCACAACGGAGCCAATCTCCGAGTGTCCCTTACGCCAGATGCAGCGCACCCGCCGGCGAGAGGCGGCGGAATTCCGGATCCCCGGCGCTGAGCGCTGGTTGATGATCACGACGGACCCGCTGCTGGACGAGCACGAGCAGCTCGTGGGCGCCGTGCACATCGTGCGGGATATCACGACCCGCAAACACGCGGAGGAGGCGCTGCGCCAGCACACCGTCCAGCTCGAGGCACTGCGGCAGATCGGGTTAGAGTTGACTGCCCAGTTGGACCTGGAGGCTCTCTTGGGCTCGGTGCTGGCCCGGGCGGTGGAACTGCTGGGGGCCACCGGCGGACTGGTGTACCTCTACGATCCCACGCTGAAGCGGCTCACGGCTATGACGAGCCTCAACCTGGGGCGGGACTATCGGGGCCTGATGCTGGATGCTGGAGAAGGAGCGGCCGGCCAGGTTCTCCTGACCGGGGAACCATTGGTCATCGACGATCAGCAGGCCTGGACTGGGAAATCGCCGCAGGTTGCCGAGGCCGATGCGCGATCCGTGCTGGTCGTGCCGCTCAAATGGCAGGACCAGGTCATCGGGGTGCTTGCCATCGTGGACCATGACCGGGCCGCGGCTTTTGACCAGTCTGACCAGCAGTTTCTGGTGTCTTTCGCTATCCAGGCCGCTATCGCCATTCGTAACGCGCGCGCCGTGGCCGCCGAGGAATACCAGCGCCGGCAGGCTGAGGCCCTGGTGCAGGCTACTGCGGCTCTTGCCAGCACGCTGGAACTGGAACCGCTGTTGGAGAACGTCCTGGCGGCAGCCGTTCAGGCCATCTCGGCCGCCGAGAAAGGGAGCATCCTCCTGTTGGACGAGGCGACGGGCATCCTACATATCCGGGCAGTGACCGGCTATGGCGACCCCCGTATCCGGATGATTCGCTTCCCGCAAGAGGCGGGTTACTCGGCCCAGGCCGTGCGGGAAGGGCGTCCCCGGCTCATCCCAGACGCCCGCGCGGGACCCATCTGCTACGAGGGCGAGATCGAAGAAGTGCGCGCTGTCCAGTCCGCCGTCGTGGCCCCTTTGCGCTACCGTGACCAGGTCATTGGCGTCATCTCGTTGGATAATGTCACCACCAGGGGCGCCTTCACCGCTGACGATCTGCGCTTGCTGGCGGCATTTGCCGACCAGGCTGCGGTAGCCGTGGAAAATGCCCGGCTGCTCGATCAAGCGCGGCAACGCCTGCAAAGCTTGACCAATCTCAGCCGGGCGTCGCAGATCGTGACCTCCTCCCTGCACGTGGACGAGGTCCTGCAGCAGATCGTAACTTTGGCGGGCTCCGTCGTCCACTCGGACTATACCAGCGTGGTATTGGTGGACGCCGAGGGTCAGCCAGAGCTCGGCGCCGAAGATTTCCGTGGGGTACCGCCCATCGCGCGGCGCATCCGCGGCACTGGCGTGACGCGCCAGGTGCTGGACCGGGGGCAACCACTGGTCGCCGACACTATCTCCGCCGACGGGATGATCAGCCCCCCCTTCCCGGGGTCCGACGGGGAAGTGCTGCTCGCCAACCCGGCGATCGTGGTCGCGGGTATCCGCTCCTTCGCGGCCGTGCCGATCCAGGTCCAGGAGAAGAGGCTGGGGGTACTGTTCGTACATAGCTGCGCGACCGGTGCCTTTCACGGACAGCTTCCATTGCTGGTCACCTTTGCCAACCAGATCGCGGTGGCCATCGAGAATGCCCGCCTTTTTGCCGCGGAGCGACGGGCCCGACAGTTGTCAGACATTCTGAGCGAGGTCGTCCGCGAGTTGAATGCGGCCCCGGACCTGGACGCTGCGCTGGCCCTGGTGCTCTCCTATATGGAACGGGTCATCGCCTTTGACAGTGGGTCCGTCCTGCTGCTCGAGGGTGGCCAGATGAACGTAGCCGCCGTGCGCGGCTTTGCGAACCCGGAGCGGGTGCGCCAGGTTCAGTTTGATCTCGAGGTGGCGCTGCTCAACCGGGAGGTGGTGGAGACCCGGCGGCCGCTGATTCAGGGGGCGGTGGCCGACGACCCGCGGTGGGTCCAACCCACGCCGGCCAGCGGTCTGTCCCCGCACCTGGCGCACGTTCATTCCTGGATGGGGATACCACTATTGATCCAGGACCGCGTGATCGGGATGTTGACCGCCGACAAGGCCGAGCCAGACTTTTATCGTCGCCAGGACGCCGAGTTGGCCCTGGTCTTTGCCGGTCACGCGGCCGTCGTGATCGAAAAAGCCCACCTCTACCAAACCGAGCAACAGCGGGCCAGCGAGGCCCTGGCTCTCAGTGCGATCGCCCAGGCGCTCAATGCCAGCACCGGCCTGGCCGCGGTGTACCAGACGACCGAACGCGAACTGCGGCGGGTGGTGGACTTTGACCGACTGACCCTGACCCTCTGCAGTGCTGACCGGCAGTATTTCACTGTGTTTGCGCTGGCCGATCAAGCGGCGATGCCCCTGGGGTCCGGCGCCACGATGCCGGTAGCGGCGAGCGCGGCCACCGAGGATGTGCTGGCCGGGCGCCCGCACCTCACGCCTGACCTCACGGCCGAGTTGGACTACCCGGCCGAGCGCCTCCTCTACGACGCCGGACTGCGCTCACGCCTCAACTTGCCCTTGCTGTTGGGTCAGACGGTCATCGGGGCGCTCAACCTGGCCAGCTGCCAGCCGCACGCCTTTGGCCCTCAACAATTGCCCCTGCTCAGCCAGGTGACCGCCGCCGTGACCGCCGCCGTACAGAATGCCCAATTGTTCGACGAAACACGGCGCCGGGCGGCGCACCTGGCCGCTCTCAATGCCGTCATCACGGCCGCCGTCGCCGCCCCCAACCTGGTGGAGCTATTGGCAGCAGCCCTGGAGCACACCCTGCGCGCCCTGGGACTGGAGATGGGCAGCATCTGGATGGCCGACCGGCACGCCCTGCGGGGTATTACCCCGGAGGCGCACACTACCATCATCGAGGCGATCCAGGCCAACGGGCTGGAGCTCTCCGGGGCGGTCGCCGTGGCGGACTGGCAGGAGCCGATCAGTGCGCCGCACGCGGTTCTGGCCTCCCTGATGGCCCGCTATGGCATTCGCGCCACCCTCGCCATGCCCCTCCTGACCGGGGGCCACCACGTCGGGGGGCTGACCCTGGTCGCGGCCTCGCCTCGGCCCTGGGACACTGAAGAGGTAGTCCTGGCCGAGGCGGTGGGCCAGCAACTGGGGGTAGCGGCGGAGCGGCTGCGGTTGCTGGAACAGACCCGCGAGCAGGCGCAGCAAGTCCAGCAGATCATGGACACGGTGCCGGAAGGGGTGCTGTTTCTGGACGCCCAGGCGCGGATCCTCCAGGCCAACCCGGCAGCGCTGGAATACCTGGGCCTACTGACCGCAGTCGAGCGGGACCAACCCGGGGTGGGTGACCAACTAACCGATCTGGGGGGTTGGCCCATGCCGGCCTTGTTGGAGCCACCACCACCGGGCGTCCCGTATCACGAGATCACGCGGGCCGGTATGCCCCCGCTGGTATTCGAGGTCCAGGCCCGGCCCCTGGCCACAGGGGCAACGACTCGGAGCTGGGTGCTGCTCATCCGCGACGTGAGCGCCGCGCGGGAAATCCAGGGCCGGGTCCAGCAGCAAGAACGGCTGGCTGCCGTGGGCCAACTGGCCGCGGGTATCGCTCACGACTTTAACAACATCCTGACCGG
>JAHJIN010000079.1 GCA_018823415.1 Chloroflexota bacterium
CACCAACGACGGCGTGGTCGTGGAGTTTGCTGCTGCTGGCCGCAGCGCTCACCGCCAACCCGGCGCCGCCGCAGCCCCCACGATTCTGGACGTGCCCTGCCCCACTTGCGGCGCCCGAGCCGGCCGGCACTGCCAGCGGCCCAGCGGACACAGCGGCCCGTTCGTGACCCCGCACCGTGCCCGGCGCGATGCGGCCCAGGCCGCCGGCCTTGTGACCGCTGAGCCGAAACTCTCCGGGGAGCCGAAGCGCCAACTTTCCTTCCTGGAAAGACTATGAACGCGCGGCGCCGGCAGCGCTACGCTGCCCAGGTCCTGGGACACTTGACCTCCTGGGGCACCATCCGACACCTCAAGGTGTGGCGTCATGATGGCCGCGACGGCATCCCCTGGGATGACCTCCAGGCCATCAAGGACGAAATGCTCGGCGAGGAGACCCTGGCCATTGAGGTCTTCCCGCCGGCCGACCTCCTGGTCAACGAAGTCAACACCCGCCATCTCTGGGAGGTGCCGGACCCGGGGCTCATCCCGTTCGGGCTGCATCCCAGCCAACGGTAGTGGAACTGAAAACCGACTGTCCCCGGCGCGGCCGAGGCCAGCGTAGAATACCCCATTCTCTGGAGGAGCAATGAACACACAAAACATGAAAGCCTGGTGGCGGATCGAAGGCGACACCGCCACCGTCAGCGTCGGCCACGTGCCGGTGCTGGAGATTGACTTCCGCCGGCGCGAAGGCCGGCTCCGCAACGCCGCGCACGTGTACTCGAGCGAAACGGCGCGTTCCCGCGCCCGCTATGGCGGCTATGAGGGACTGCCACCCGTCAAACTGCTAGAACTGGTGAACCTGCTTGGCAGCTTCGACTTGACGCAGGCGGTACGAGCCAAGCTCATCGAGCTGGGCTGGCCGGTGGACGACAATGGCTAAACGCGATTTCGTAGCCACGCGCGACCGGCGCGGTCTGACCGCCTTTGCCCTGAGCTACGTGTCCAACCTGCGGGCCCTCCGGGGCGGCGACCCCGGGCCGACCTGGGGCGATGTCCCGGACCGGATCGCCCAGCGCGTGGACTTTGCCGACCACGCGGCCGTCGTCGCACTGTTCGACGAGGCGTTCTGCCACCCGGATCGGCACTACACGGTCCAACCGGTAGATGTCGCCGTAGCGACGGCCTGGCTGCAGCAGTACACCTGGATGACCAACTTTTGCTGGGGTGAGGGGTCCAAACCGTTCGCGCAGCGTCTGGCCGAGGCTGGGCCACTGCGCTGCCGCCAGCTCACCGACCTGGACACCCTGTACTACCGCAACCGCTGCGGCTGGCGCAGCGACCAGGGCGACTATTGCTGTGATGCCCCGCTCACAGGAATTGAGGAGCATTACGTGGAAGTCTGCCCGGCAACGGGGCTGCGCCTCTGCCAGGCCGGACAGTGCCCAGTGGCGTACCAAGCAAATCGGCACGACATCCAGCGCCTGGATCCGGACCTGTACCAGTCCGACTTGGCGCCCTATCCAGAACATGAGCCAGAGGACTGGCTGGTGTTGAGCGCCCGGCCGCGCTACGCTTACGTGCCCAACGTACAAGTGTTGGGTTGCGAAGACGTACGGCGATAGGAGGGCTCGATGAGCTTCTACCCCCATCCCTACGTCGACAGTCAAACTCGGGACGGTCAGTGGTCCTACGAGTTAGACGAGCGCTTCAGTCCCCGGTTTCGTCCAGTCGGATCGGCTACCCTGTTTGTGGGCCAAGAGAAGAGATGGGCCGAGACGGTCTGGGCCAAGCCGCTCGCGGACCAGCCGCCCACCTACAAGTCCCCAGCCATGACCCTCGATCCCGACCTGCTGGACTGCCATTTCGCGTGGTGGCCGCACTGTGTCGGGTTCCAGGAATACGTATATCGGGATGGCGCCAGTGCCCGCTTGTTCAGCGGTCACGTGCAGGATCAGGCCTCGTTCACGCAAGACAGTCCCTGGTGCTCGCCGAACAGCAGATACGTGGACGATCTGCTGCATGGGCAGAGCGTGGCCTGGCCGTACTGTCTGGTCTGGGGTGTGGTCCGGCGCACCCTCTGTTCGGATTGGCCCTTCGCGTCGGTGCCGGGGATGATTGGCTGGTGGTATCGGGCAGTGGTGCCCAATGTGCTGGCGTATCAGGACATCGCCGGCCCTTATCCCGACCGCATCATGGCCGAGATCCTCGACCGCGCCTTACGGTTGCGAGATTGGTTTGAGGCCCAGGTGCAGCGCCAGGTCGCCGGGTTGCCGCCGGCGACCCTGGAGGAGCGCGTGCCACTGCCGGAGCAACGGCGGTGCAGATGGCACGCCGGCAACCAGAATCCAGGAGGATAATGTGAGCAATCAATCCCCCCTTAGCGAACCCCGGGTAGTTGACGGCGACATCCAGCTGCCCCCGGGCTGGTGGAGCCAGGGCCCTACCTACCTGGACGATCTGCCAGCGCTGCCCGGCGGCTTGTATTCGCTGGGCCTGGTGGGCTGCTCCAAACGCAAGCGTCCCACCGCGCTGCCGCTGCCGGCAGCCGAACTGTACGCCGGTGTGCTGTTCCACCACGCCTACCAGTACAGCACTGCGCAGCACGACCTGACCCTCGTCCTATCGGGCCGGTGGGGACTGGTCGCGCCCCTGACACTGCTGGAGCCGTACGATTACGTGCTGCCTCAACGTCAGGCCCTGGGCCGCGCGTGGGCCATCCACGTGCTGAGCCAGCTCGACCCGCTCTGGCGGGACCAGACGACGTCGCTGCACCACGTCTACCTGTACGCCGGGAAACGCTACGTCCAGCCACTCCTGGACATCGTCACCCGCTATCGCCTGTTCGCCGATGTGACCTGGCACTGGCCGGTCCGGGGCCTGAACATCCAGCAACAGGCGCGCTGGTTTGCGGACCAGTCCGCCGAGGAACCAAAAGGTACGTAAAGGTCCGCAAAGGTACCTGAATGTACCCCAATGCCCCACCAAAAACAGGGGGGAAAAGCCATGCACCACTGCTTTGACTGGCTCATCGCCAGCATTCTGACCCGCGCGTGGGGCATCCGCCGCGCGGACTCAAGACCAATCATGGAAAGGATAGGAACATGATAGACCAATCGGCGCATCCAGCGCCTGGAGCAGGAACAGGGCACCGGGGAACCCGAACCCCAAACGGGAGAGCCGTGAACATGGCCCGTACCTCTACCCCACCATTCAAACCCCAAATCATGCAGCGCCAATATATCGGGGAGGCCGTGTACTTCCGCGGCTCCCGCCTGGGGGCCATCGTCGATGTGCGCTGGTCGGCTACCACTGACGGATACGGGTGGGTGTTCGAGCTCGACAACGGCGCCGTGCTGCAGGATTTTCTCGGCCATCTGGGGTGGCAAGTCCGCACGGAAACGGAGCCTCAACCAGAGGCTATGGACCAGCCAGCACCCAACCCCGACTGGGAGCCGGCGGCGGTCCCGCCCGGGCCGAGCACGCCGTGCCGCTTCTGTGGCGGCACGGGCTGCCTATCGAACGAATGGAGCCTGGCCCTGCACTGGCTGGAAGTCCATGCCAGCCATCTCCCGCACCTGCCCGAAAGACTGATCGTGGAGCTGGCGCTGGGCATCATCGGCTCGGAAAGTATCGCCGAGCTGGCCACGCCATGAACCGCGTTGCCACCGGGCCAATAGCCAGCGCCGGGGTCTGGTTTGACCCGGACATCAATCGCCAGCCCTGCCGGTACGGCGGGGTCTTCAAATAGGAGGTAAATCCCTGATGGAAATCACTTGCATCCGACCCAGCGATCCGCATCCGCGCCTCTTCCGCATTACCCCAGCCCCCACCGCCGCTGAGCCGGCCCGGGTCCGGCTGGAGATCGAGGGCGGCGGCTACTTCTCAGCCCTCGTCGACGGCGTGGACCTACTGCGCGCCACAATGGCAGCGCTGGCCGAAGTCGACCAGTGCCCGGTGGTGCCCACCGTCACGCTCGACGCCGTGCTGGACGCCGCCTGGGAAGCCGTGGGGGGCCGCGCCAACTTCAATCCCTTCGGTCAGTGTCCCACTTGCGGCTGCGGCCTATGGCCGGTCGATGAATGGCGGCCCGGCGACACGCGCCGCTGCGAGAACTGTGGGGCGTTCGTGCTGCCCGATCCGCCAGCTGATCCGGACCACTGCTCCAAGTGCGGCGTCCATTGGTTCGCCCACAATGCCGATGGATCCTGTGGCGACGACCTGGCCGACGCGGCTGGACCAGATGACGCCAACTAGCATCAACGTCGCCGCGCTCTGGCGGGGTTCCTTCGTCGTCGATGACCGGACGCGCCAGCCGCGCCGGGTGTACCTGGTGGACGAGGGCCAACGCTGCAACTGCGGTCAGGCCGACTGCGCGCACGTGGCGGCCGTGCGCCAACTCCAGGCCGACCGACTCGCGGACTGCCTGGACCGGGTCCAGGCCGAGTACGACCCGCGCCGCTGCCCCCAGTGCCAGAAGTGGCAACGCTACACCCTGACCAGCACCCTGGTCCAGGTGGACGTCTGTGCCGCCTGTGGCTGGGGGAGCATCTCCTATCCCCAGCCCAGCGGCCATAACGGCCGCCCCGGCCGCCGGGCTCGCACCGCCGTGCGGTACCTGTAGGATGCCGGCAGCGCCAGCGGACCCCATCGTTCCTCCTTCCACCGGCACCAAGGTCTGGTGGGAAGGGGACGAGCGGCGTACGGCCCCCATCGCGCACCCGACCGATGCCGGGTTCAACCCCGGACAGCAGCCCGTGCGCCACTCTTGCGGCCAGTTTGCCCAGGTCAGTAGCCGGATGGTAGATACGGGGGATGGCACCCAACGGCGCCAGACGACCTACCGCTGCGTGCGCTGTCAGGTCACGGTGCTGATGTGACACAGCCGACCACGGTACCCAACATCCAGTCGCCGAGCGAGCTGCGCGAGCACGTCACCGCGCAGCTCCAGGTCCTCCAACAGACCGCCGCCACCCTGCTGGACCGCCACGCCGACCTGTATCAGGCCGCAGTCCAGGCCACGCAGCAGGCCCGGAAGACTGACGATTACCGGGAGGTCACCCGGCTGAGGCTGGCACTGGCCGAGGTGGAGCGGCAAATCGACCGGCTGTTCGTGGGCCGGATGCTATGACCTACGTGACAAAATGTCACATAGGTCAGCAAAACGGAAAGGAGAAAGATGAATACACCGACCACAGCAGGTATGCGCGTGGGACCATTCGCGATCACCGCGCATGTGTCCGACAGAGAAGCCAGCCTGGCTATCGGAATCCAGGATTATGGCGAGGCAGCGGCCCAGCCCGGCCACGGGACACCCATCCTGGTGGACCTGGCGCCAGATGAACACCCGGTCGTGTTGGTGTGGTCCGATCTGACGGACCAGGAGCCAACGCACCGGATCAGCCTGGCCGGCGCTCACGAGCCGTGGGACAAGGTCGGCAAGTATGGCACGTGTCTCCACACGTGCCCCCATGCCGACCACGATTGCGCCGCAGACTATTGCCCGATGGACAGTCTCTCTGCCCAGAAAGTCATCGGCAGAGCCCTGGCGCAATGCGGTTGGGACGAGCAGGGCCTGCTCGCGTTCCTGGCCGACTTCATCGAGCAACAGGGCAAGGGTGCCGTGGAAGCACTCGGTGTGTTCCTCGCCAGCCAGAAGGAACTATCACCCCGCCCGGCGGCACAGCCTGGTCCGGCCGCGGTCAGCCCTGTTGGAGCCGAGGGATAACATGGCCGCACCCGTAAGGGTACAGCGGAGCGACTTGCGCCAGCAACTCGAGATGGCCAGCCGCCTCTCGGCCGGCCTGGACGCCACCGAGTACGAGGTGTTCGCCGGCTTGCTGCGCCTCCTGGAGGCGCTGTTGGCGGGCGGCTCCTGCGTCCACGTCGTGTTCGTCAAAGAAGACGAAGCGATGACCCAGCCAAGGGCCACCGTTTGAACAAGACGATGTCGCCCCCGTGCTCGAACTGTAACCTGGCCGGCGCAGCGGGCCAGCCGGCCGCCGGCCCCACGCATCCCTGTGGGTGCAACTTGCGGCGCGGCGAGTACGTGTTTTGCGCCCAGCACGCCCCCTTCTGGCTGGGCGTATCCGCCGCCTACCGAGCGGCGGTAGCAGCGCGGAAGTGGCGACCGTATGCCGCAGTCCGCCGGAACTTGTATCAGAGCTATGGTCGAGAGCCCCGGGATGGCGATGCGTTCGTCACTCAGTGCGAGCATGCACAGGGCCGGGGTGATTTCGCCAGCCTGGACGCCGGTCAGTTGGCCCCGATCCTCAGCGGGGACCAACCGGCCACCGCCCAGGCTCAGGGTCAGGCGTGGGTCGAATGGGGCCTGCGCTTTGGCGTCGATTGGCCAGCCCGATAACAGGAAAGGAGAACCCCCATGCCAGTAAAAATCACCCGGCGTAAAGACCGCGTGATCTTTCAGTTCGACGAGCCCGAGGCCTGCGGCACGATCATCGTGCGGCCGGGAGACAACGGGCTAGAAATCACAATCCCAGAGGTCGTAGCCGATACCCCGGTGGCCTTGGTTGACCTCTACTATCTGAGCCCCGAGGCCCAGCGCGAATGCGCCGACGCGCCTGATGATCGCCTCGGCGTTCCCGGCCTGGTCTTTTGGCCGACAGACCAATACCCGGACCCCGTCGGCTATGTGCGCTTTTACCCGCCCCCGCGCGGCACCCGGGTCGAGTTCGAGATGGATGTCCAGGAGTTCGAGGCAGAGCGTGGCCCCCAGTATGGACTGCCGCCGGAGGAGGAAGCGTAATGCCGAAAAAGACTACCCCTTCGATCTATGACCTGCTGGTCGCCGAGTCCAAACGGCTTGGCTGGCCGACGATCTTCCGCACGGACCTGACCATGCACGACCGGCAGATGCTGCGCCAGCGCAATCCGCTGCAAGG